>DASWRZ010000058.1:0-10254 GCA_036402935.1 Actinoplanes sp. | reverse complement strand
ACCGGACGAGCGAGATGTTGTCGAACGTCGTCGGCGGGCTGGCGCCGAAGCCGTTCATCGGGATGCCGAAGTCGAGCGAGCTGATCGTGATGCCGGCGTAGACCAGCTGGTCGGCGACGTACAGGTTCTTGAAGGTGTTGTTGTAGCCGCCGTAGACGGCGATGCCGGCGGCCCGCCAGGTCAGCGTGGCCGACAGGTTGGACAGCGTGTTGCCGGTCTCGTCACCGCTCGCCTGGTCGATCGCCGAGAAGAGGGCGAAGCTGTCGTCGCCGGTCGCCCGGGCGTCGTCGTTGTCGATCAGGTTGCCGGTGCTGTTGTTGGTCAGGTTGATGCCGTCCGCGAAGGTGTCGCGGATGCGGTTGTTGGTGAACGTCGAGTTGTCGACGTTGGTGCCCCAGACCAGGCACATCACGTGCTCGGTCCACAGGTTGTTGACCGTGATGTTGTGGACGCCGTGCAGGTCGAAGACCTTGCCCGGGCCGTCCTGCCGGATGTTGTAGTTGCCGAAGAACGCGAACCCGTTGAAGGACGACCCGTCGCCGCCGGTCTGGACCGAGAAGCCGGCGTCCGAGTTGTTCTGGGTCTGCGGGGTGAGGAACCGCGTGTACCACGGTCCGGCGCCGACGACCGCGATCGCCCGGCCGTAGACGTTGAGCTTGCCCGAGATGGCGTAGGTGCCGGCCGGCAGGTAGACACCGGTCTTGGTGGTGTCCTGCCGAGCCGCGTCGAGGGCGTTCTGCACCGACTGCTGGTCGGTGCCGGCCGGTACGACGTACTTCGAGGTGTCCGGGTTGGCGATCGGCGCGACCTGCTCGGTGTTGATGAAGTCGATCGCGATGTTGCCCGGGTTGCCGCCGTCCTTCTGCAGCTTGATCGTGCTGCCGGCCGCCACCGTGCCGTTCAGCATGATGTTGGCCTCGTCGTAGATGTGTCGCGGGCCGCTGCCCGAGTTCTGCGGCGCCGTCTCGTCGCCGTAGAGCCACGCGTACTTGGAGTCGAGCGGCAGCGTGGTGTTGAGGGTGCCGTTGACGTAGACGTTGATCGAGCTGGTGGTGCCGTCCGGGATCGAGAACCGGGCGACCAGCGTGTTGGTCGACGCGCGCGTCGTCCACTGGACGAAGGAACCGGTCGAGTTCAGCGTCACGGCCTTGCGGCCGGAGGCCTCGCCGGCCAGGTCACCGACCGTACGGTTGGGCCCGACCACAGCCGCGCCGCCGCCGGTCTGACCGTCCTCGGCCTCGTAGGCGTCGTACGGCATGTTGGCGCCGCGCCCGACGAAGAACGGCTTGTCCGACGTGTTGTTGGCCTGCTTGACCGACAGCTCGTTGGGGTCGACGGCGACCACCGTGTGCACGGTGTACTTGCCGTTGGCCGCGGTCCACGTGCCGAGGTTGATGGCGGGCGAGGAGGCCCCGGCGGCCAGCGTCCCGGTGTACGACCCGGTCAGCGTCTTCACCACCGTGCTGCCGTTGAGGACGGTCACCGTCACGCCGTGCGAGCCGCTGCCCGACGCGATCGTGCCCTGGTTCTTCAGCGTCGCGCTGAAGGTGACCGTGTTGCCGGCCGCCGGGTTGCCGGGCGACCAGGAGACCGCCGAGGCGATCAGGTCGGAGCTGGCCACGGGTGCGACCACGAGGTTGGTCGGGTTGGTGTAGCTGTTGTTGGCGTCGTTGGTCTCGACGACCGTGTTCGACTCGTCAACCTTGGCCGACGGCGTGTAAGTGCCGGCATTCTGAGCGCCGACGTTGGCCGATACGGTCGTGGACGCGCCGGCCGCGAGAGCCGGAACGCTGGCGGTGCCGACCTTGGCCGTACCGAGGTAGAAGTTGACGCTCGTGGCCGCGCTCCCGGCCGTACCCGCGTTGCGTACGGTTGCTGAAAGGGTGACCGCGTCGGTCTCGACCGGCGAAGCCGGCGAGAACGACATGCCGCTGACCGTCAGGTCGGGGTTGGGTGCCGGCGTGCCGATCGCCTGGATCTCCGCCACCTGCCCGCTCGGCGCACCGGTGTTGGCGGTGAAGGAGAGGCGCAGGTCCGCGGTGGTCGCGCTGACCGGGATGGTCACCGTGTTGCCGGTGGCCGGGTTGAAGGTGTACGCGGCGGAACCGACCAGCGTCGTGAACGTCGACGAGCTCTGCTCCCGGCCCTGGACCGAGAACGTCTGCTGCCGGGTGCCCCAGGAGCTGTCCGGGTTCAGCTTGATCACGACCGAGCTGAGCGACGCGTTGGCGCCCAGGTGCACGGTCAGGTTGGCCGGGTAGGCCGAGCCCTCCCAGTAGGTGGCCGTGTCGTTGTCGTTGGCGTTGGTGGCCACGAAGGTGAAGACGGTCGAGGACGCCTCGATCGGCTTGCCCAGCGCGAGGTTGGTCCCGTTGGTCACCGTTCCGGTGCGGGTCACGGTGTTGCTCGCGGCGCTCTCGTTGCCGGCCGCGTCGCGCGCCTTGACGTAGTAGGAGACGGTCGCGCTGTCCGGCTGGCTGTCGGTGTACGTCAGGGCGTTGACCGTGGTCTTCAGCGTCCCGTTGGCGTAGACGTTGTAGCCGGTCACCCCGACGTTGTCGGTCGACGCGCCCCACGACAGCTTGATCTGGCCACTGGCCGGAGACGTGTAGGACAGCGTGCCCGGCGTCGTCGGCGCCTGGGTGTCGCCGGTCGCTCCGGTGCGGGTCACCGTGTTGCTGGCCGCCGAGGCGTTGCCGGCCGCGTCCCGCGCCTTCACGTAGTACGAGACCGTCGCGCTGTCGGCCCGCATGTCGGTGTAGGTCAACACGCTGCCGGCCACCGACGTCAGCAGGCTGCCGTTGGCGTAGATGTCGTAACCGGTGACCCCGACGTTGTCGGTCGAAGCGTTCCAGCTCAGCCGGATCTGGCCGGACGCCGGCTGGGTGTAGGCGAGGCTGCCCGGAGCGCTGGGGGCCTGGGTGTCACCACTCGCCGGACCGTAGACCTCGAGCTCGGAGAGCTGACCGGCCGCCCAGCCGGTGTTGGCGGTGAAGTTCAGGCGTACGTAACGGGTGGTGGCCTGCCCGTTGAGGTTGACCGTCGCGGTGTTGCCGGTGGCCGGGTTGAACGTGTAACCGGCGCTGGCCACCAGGTCGCTGAAGCTCGAACCGTTGGTGCTGCCCTGCACGGACAGCGTCTCGGTGCGGGTCGCCCACGAGGTGGCCGGCGGCAGCTTGAGGATCAGCTGGTTGATCGCGACCGACGAGCCCAGGTCGACCTGGAGCCACTGCGGGAAGGCGTTGTTCTGGCTCTCCCAGTAGGAGTTCGCGTTGCCGTCGCCGGCGTTGCCGGCCGGGTAGACGTCGGTGAAGCTGCTCGCGGTGAAGGTCTTGCCGGCGGCCAGGTTGGGACCGGCGGCCATGGCCATCGTGGGTGCGGAGATGAGGGCGGAAACGACGCCTACCGCGGCAGCCGCGGCGAGAAGTCGTCTTCTGAGTTTGTGCATGGCGGGAGCGCACCTTTCTGGTGAGTGAACCCCTGCCTTCTGATCGCCGGGACAGCGCTGCCCGGCGCCGCCCGGTGGAGGGCGGCGCCGGCAGGGACTCAGCGCATGCGCAGCCAGACGGCGGTGTCCGGGGGGATACGGTCACCGTCGAGAGGGCCACTGGCGAGCAGAAGGGACTCGTGGTCCGGCAGCGCGACCGCCGCGCCGGACATGTTGACGACGCAGGCGAACGCCGCGCCGCGGCAATAGGCGAGAACCTGGGGATGCAGGTCGATCCACACCATCGCCGGCTGGTGCAGGCCGGGCTCGCTGCCGCGCAGCGCGATCGCCGACCGATAGAGCGCGAGCATCGAGCTGGGGTCGCCGCTCTGGGACTGGGCGGTCAGACCCTTCCAGTCCGACGGCTGGGGCAGCCACGGCTGGGCGGTGCTGAAGGCGAACGGCGGCTCGTCGCCCGACCACGGCAGCGGCACCCGGCAGCCGTCGCGGCCGTGCCCGCGCCGGGCCCACATCGGATCCTGGTACTGCTCCGGCGGGATCGTCTCGTTCTCCCAGAGGCCCAGTTCCTCGCCTTGGTAGATGTAGGTGGCGCCGGGCAGCGACAGCGACAGCAGGGCGGCCGCGCGAGCGCGGCGGGTGCCCAGTTCCAGGTCGACCGGGGTGCCGTCGAGGTTGTTGTCGAAGCTGAAGGTCGTGTCCTGCCGGCCGTAGCGGGTGACGTGCCGGGTCACGTCGTGATTGGACAGAACCCAGGTGGCGGGCGCGCCGACGGCGGCGTGCGCGTGCAGCGTACGGTCGACCGACTCGCGCATCAGCACCGCATCCCAGGCGCAGCCCAGGAAGTCGAAGTTGAAAGCGGCGTGCAACTCGTCGGGGCGCAGATAGTTGGCGAACCTCTCGACCTCCGGCATCCAGACCTCGCCGATCAGGGCGCGGTCCCCGTCGTACGAGTCGGAGACGCGCCGCCAGGCCCGGTAGACGTCGTGGACCCCGTCGAGATCGTGGAACGGATGCGGCGTGTCCTCCATGACCTCGGGCAGCGACGGGTCCTTGAGCAGAAGCGCGGCCGAGTCGATGCGGATGCCGTCGACCCCGCGGTCGAACCAGAACCGCAGGATGCTCTCGAACTCCTCGCGCACCTTCGGGTGGTCCCAGTTGAGGTCGGGCTGTTCCGGGGTGAACAGGTGCAGATACCACTGCCCGTCCGCCGTACGCGTCCAGGTCGTGCCGCCGAACTCCCCTCGCCAGTCCGTCGGCATCTCGTCGCCGTTCTCGCCGCGGCCGGGCCGGAACCAGAACAGTTCCCGCTCGGGCGCCTCGGGGTCGGCCAGAGCGGCCTTGAACCAGGGGTGCTCGCTCGAGATGTGGTTGGGCACGATGTCGACGATCATCCGGATGCCGGCCGCGTGCGCCTCCTCGATCAGCATCTCGGCCTCGGCCAGGCTGCCGAAGACCGGGTCGATGTCGCGGAAGTCGGCCACGTCGTAGCCCGCGTCGGCCATCGGCGAGGGATACCACGGGCTCATCCAGATCGCGTCGACGCCGAGGTCGCGCAGATGTCCCAGGTGCGAGCGGATGCCGTCGATGTCCCCGACGCCGTCGCCGTTCCCGTCGGCGAAGCTTCGCGGGTACACCTGATAGATAACCGCGCTACGCCACCACGGACCACCGTCTGTTGTGGACACAAGCACCTGCTTTCTGCGTATATTTCTCTGATTTCGGGCAGGGTGATCTCGCCGAGCGACTGAGCTCGGCGTCTCCTCAGCCCTTGACGCTGCCGGCGGTCAGGCCGGACATGATGTTGCGCTGGAAGATCAGGAAGATGATCACCGTCGGGATCGCGGCGATGACCGAGGCGGCGACGACCTCGTTCATCGGAGAGCCGCCGGAGAAGGCGTAGATGCCGACGCTGAGCGTGCGCGTCTCCGGCGACGGCATCACCAGCTTCGGCCAGAGGAAGTCCTTCCAGACCGCGGTCACCGCAAAGATCGAGACCACGCCGAGGATCGGCCGCGACATCGGCAGGATGATCGACCAGAGCGTGCGCAGCGGCGACGCGCCGTCGACCATGGCCGCCGCCATCAGGTCCTCGGGGATCGAGTCGAAGAACCGCTTGAGCAGGAAGATGTTGAACGCGTTGGCGATCAGCGGCAGCCAGATCGCCCACGGCGAGTCGAGCAGGCTCACGTGCACGAGCGGCAGGTCGATCGCGGTCACGTACTGCGGGACGATGAGCACCATCGCCGGGATCATCAGGGTGGCCAGCATCAGCCCCAGGACCACGTTGCCGAAGACCGGGCGGAGCTTGGACAGCGCGTACGCCGCGGCCGTGTCGAAGACGAGCTGGAAGACCACCGCGCCGGCCGCGTAGTAGAACGTGTTGAACATCAGCTTGCCGAGGTTGAGGTCGCTCCACGCGTCGGAGTAGTTCGACGGCTCGGGGTGCTTGGGGAACAGCGTCGGCGGGGTCTGCGCGATCTCCTGGCCCGACTTGAACGCGCCGGTGACCATCCAGTAGAGCGGCCCGATGAAGACCAGGGTGAAGACGACCACCACGGCGATCAGCACGATCCAGTAGAGAGCCTTGCCCCGGCCGCGGCCGATCTGGGCGTCGGAGATGAGCGTCCGGCTCCCGGAGTCCGTTGTCTTGGCCATCAGGCGTTCTCCTTCGTGGTCAGCCGCACGTAGACGGCAGAGAAGGCGGCGAGGACCAGCAGCATGATGACGCCCAGCGCGGCGGCGCCGTTGAGGTCGTTCTGGAAGAACCCGTGCTGGTAGATCAGGTAGGCCACCGACGTGGCCGAGTCCTGGACGCCGGCGCCGTTGGCCAGGATCAGCGGCTCGATGAACAGCTGCATCGTGGCGACGATCTGCAGCATCGCCAGCAGCGCGAGGATCAGCCGGGTCTGCGGAATGGTCACGCTCCAGATGCGGCGCACGATGCCGGCGCCGTCGAGTTCGGCCGCCTCGTAGAGCTCGCCCGGGATGGTCTGCAGCGACGCCAGATAGATCAGCACCGCGCTGCCCATGTTCATCCAGGTCGAGGCGATCACCATGGCCGGGACCGCGACCGTGGTCGACTGCATCCACTGCGAGGTCGGCAGGTGCAGGAAGCTCAGGATCGCGTTGAACAGGCCGGCCTTGCTCGGGTCGTACGCGTAGTACTTGAAGAGGAAGAGCGACGAGGCCGGCGGGAGCATCACCGGCAGATAGACCAGGATCCGCAGGTAGCCCTTGGCGTGCCGCAGCTCGTTGAACAGGATCGCCACGAAGAACGGCACCGCGTAACCGAGAAGCATCGCCAGGACCGTGAAGTACAGCGTGTTCTTCCACGCCGCCCAGAAGCTCACGTCGTGCACGATGCGTACGTAGTTGTCCCAGCCCACCCACGTGGTCACGCCACGCTTGGTGTGCTGGAAGCTCATCACGACGCCGCGGACCATCGGGTACCAGTAGAAGAGGGCGAAGCAGAGGATCGCCCCGATCAGGAACGTGTAGCCGGTGACGTTGTCCTGAAACTTGCGGCCGAGGCCGGCCCGCCGGGCACGTGCGAGATAAGGCGAGGTCGCGCGACGCGGTCGCCGGGCCGCGTCCGGGGCGGTGGTGATCGCCAAGGGAAGACTCCTTCGGGCCGATGCGGGGGCCTCGCGGCCCCCGCATCTGTCTGGCTCAGTCAGCTACCGGAGGCCAAGAGACTGTTGACCTTGGTCTCGGCGGTCGAGAGCAGTTGGTCGACGTTGGCGTCCTTCTTGGTCAGCACGCTGGACATCGCGCTGTCGAGCACCGCGTAGATCGCCTGGGCGCTCTTCGGCTCGACCTTGATCGCAACCGGGTTCTGCTCGAAGAGAGCGAAGTTCTCGGCCGGCAGGTTGGCGTTCGCCTTGCGGTCCGACTGCTCCTGCGTGGCCGACGGGCTGCCGTTGGTGAACAACTGCGGCTCGGGCAGGCCGACCGGCTGGTTCTGCGGCTTGGCCCGGGCGTAGTCGAACTGGCCCTTGCCCGGGGTCAGCTTCTCGAAGGCGAGCCACTTCAGGCCGGCCTTGACCTGGTCGGCGGTGAGGCCCTTCTTGAAGAAGTAGCCCTCGCCGCCACCGAGGGTGGCCTTGGCCGGGCCGTCCTGGCCGGGCATCGGGCCCATCGCCCAGTCCTGGTACTTGCCCTTGAACTGGGTGACGATCGCGGTGGTGACGTCGGGCGCGCCGATCAGCATGCCGACCTTGCCGGACGCGGCGAGGGTCAGCAGGTCGGGCCACTGCAGCAGCTGGCGGGTGCCCATGCTGTTGTCGGTGAAGCGCATGTCCTTGAGGTTCTGCAGGACCTGCTTGCCCTGCGGGTTGTTGAAGTCGGCCTTCTTGCTGTCGTCGCTGAGCATCTGGCCGCCCTGCGAGTAGAGCTCGGCGGTGTAGTGCCAGCCGCCGGTGTTGCCGGCGCTGTAGTCGCCGTAGCCGGCGACGCCGCCACCGAGCGCCGCGATCTTCTTGGCGGCGGCGCGGACGTCGGCCCAGGTCTTGGGCGGGTTGTTGATGTCGAGGCCGGCCTTGGTGAACAGCGTCTTGTTGTAGAGCAGGCCCATCGAGTAGTTCTTCGTCGGGATGGCGAACTGCTTGCCGCCGTCCTGGAAGATCGCCTTGGCCTGCGGGTCGATGTCGTCCCAGGTCGGGATGTTGTCCTTGGTCGCGTACTGGCTGATGTCCATGGCCTGGCCGGAGTCGAGCACCTGCTGGACGTCGGTCATGTAGGCGTAGAAGACGTCGGTCTCGGTGCCGCCAGTGAGGCGGGCCGTGAAGTCCGGCGGGTTGTCGCACTGCTGCCCGACACTCACGCTCTTGATCGTGATGTTCGGGTTCGCCGCCTCGAAGGCGGCGACGTCGTCGTTCCAGTCCTTCTGAAGGTCCTTCTGCGAGTTGTCCGGCTGGCAGTCGACCGAGATGGTCACCTTGCCGCCGGCGCTCTTAGAGGTGCTGTCGTCGTTGCTCTTGGTGGAGCACGCCGCGAGGCCCAGGCCGAGGCCGGCCGCTAAGGCTGCCGCCATGGCCTTCCGGTAATGCGGTACGGACATGAGTCCATCCCTTCGGGAACGAAGCTATCCATGAACTTCACTGATCTGCGCTGTCGTCACCGCATGTCCCCCGGGGTCTCCGCCGGGGCCCTGCGTGAGTGGAGTCACTGTAACTAGGCCGTCGTATTTCGGCAAGGTTTCGACTGTGCTTTGAAAAGATACGACTGAAACTCCGGCAGATGTCCACAGGGCTGATCCCGGACACAAAGAAGGGCGGCCCCTCAGGGCCGCCCTTTCCGTACGCTCCTGCCGGCGTCCGTGCCGACGTTCGTGCTGGTCAGACCCTCGCCGGGGTCGGACCGGTGGAACCGCGCACGACCAGCTCCGGCTCGAACAGCAGCTCGTCCGGCGCGACACCGCTGCCCTCGATCTGGTTGACGAGCAGGTCGACCGCCGCCTGGCCCATCATCTCGATCGGCTGCCGCACGGTCGTCAGCGGCGGATCGGTGCAGGTCATCAGCGCCGAGTCGTCGAAGCCGACGACCGAGACGTCACGCGGCACCTCGAGGCCGAGCCGGCGGGCGGCGCGGATCGAACCGAGCGCCAGCACGTCACTCGCGCAGATCATGCCGGTCACGCCCTTCTCGATCAGCCGCGCCGCGGCCAGCCGGGCACTCTCCATCGAGAAGGTGGTGCGCTCGACGAACCACGACTCGCCCTGCATCCCGGCGATCTGGGCCAGGGCGTTCAGCTTGCGGCGGGACGGCACATGGTCCTGCGGACCCATGACCATGCCGATGCGCTCGTGACCGAGCGACTTCAGGTGCCCGTACGCCTGCTCGACCGCGACCGCGTCGTCGGTCGAGATGTGCGGGAACCCCAGGTCGTCCACGCCCGCGTTGACCATGACGACCGGCATGCGGCGGTCGGTCAGCGCCCGGTAGTGCCCGTGCTCGGCGTCGGCCAGCGCATAGGACCCACCCGCGAAGACCACGCCCGACACCTGATGGTCGAGGAGCATCTCGATGTAGTCCCGCTCGGGCACGCCGCCGATCGTGCGAGCGGCCAGCAAGGGGGTGAAGCCGCGCTGCGCGAGCGAGGCGGTGACCACCTCGGCCAGCGCCGGAAAGATCGGGTTCTGCAGTTCGGGCAGGACGAGGCCGACCAGCCGGCCGCGCTCACCCCGCAGTTTGGTGGGCCGCTCATAACCCAGGACATCGAGCGCGGTCAGCACCGACGCCCGGGTGGCCTCGGAGACACCGTTGCGCCCGTTGAGAACGCGGCTCACGGTCGCCTCGCTGACCCCGGCCTTCTTAGCCACCTCGGCTAGACGTTTGGTCACGGCGGAATACTACGTCAGGTAGCTGCAAAACCTGCACAACGATTTGCAGACTTCCCGGTCACCGGTGACCGGACTTGCAGAGTCCGTCATAAGTCCGGCGCCGGACCCCGGCCAATGTTTCGACGATGTTGCGCGGCGTGCTCGGCGCCGGCGCCCGGCCCCCATACTTATGCGATTAAGTGGCCACTCTGCGCAACCGGTCGCACCGAAGAATCCGTCACCGCTTACACCACGGTTCCATAACACCTTCACCTTGCCGGCCGACAAACAGCGGCCGCCCGCATCCCGGCCGCCCTGGCGGAATAGCGGGAATCGTCTCGGGCTGCTCATATCGGATGAGATCGTAGAGCCGCGTAGCGGCAGTCGGAGCGGGGGCGCGATGAGCGAGTGGGGCCAGGGGGCGCAATGGGCGGCTGACCCGCCCGATCAGGAGGACTGGCCCGGGGCTGCGCAGGCGTCCTCGAC
>DASWRZ010000057.1:0-12075 GCA_036402935.1 Actinoplanes sp. | reverse complement strand
CGGCCTCGACGACAACCAGTACCTCAGCCATGACCAGCCCCTCTCAGACGAACTTCTCGGTGGCGAGGTACGCGACCAGCTGCGCGCCGCCGTCGCCGGAATCGGTGACCTTCTGCCCGGCCGTACGCTCCGGCCGCGGCGCGAACTCGAGCACCTGGCTGGTCGAGCCGGCCGAGCCGACCTCGCCCGCCGCGACGCCCAGGTCGGCCAGCGCGAGGGTCTGCACCGGCTTCTTCTTGGCGGCCATGATGCCCTTGAAGGACGGGTACCGCGGCTCGTTGATGGTGTCCCAGACGCTGACCACCGCCGGGGTGGCAGCCGTGACGACCTCGTAGCCCTCGTCGGTCTGCCGCTCGACGGTCAGCTGGGAGCCGTCGACCGTGAGGTTGCGGGCGCCGGTCAGCGCGGCAATGCCCAGCCGCTCGGCCAGCATGTGCGGCATGACCTGCACACGGCCGTCGGTCGACTCGGCGCCGCAGACGATCAGATCGGCGTTCAGCGTCTTCAGCGCCTCGGCGAGGACCTTGGAGGTCGCGACCGCGCACGAACCGTGCAACGCGTCGTCGGACACGTGGACCGCCTTGTCGGGGCCCATCGAGAGCGCCTTACGGATCGACTCGGACGCGCCGGCCGGACCCATGGTCAGCACGGTGACCTCGCCCCCGTGCGCTTCCTTGATCTTCAACGCCTCCTCGATGGCGTACTCGTCCATCTCGTTGATGACGTTGCTCGCCGACGCCCGCTCAACGGTGTAATCACCCGTGTCCAACTCACGCGAAGCGCCGGAGTCGGGCACCTGCTTCACCAGTACGACGATGTTCATCGCGCTTCTACGACCCTCCTGTTGTGAATCCACCCGAAGGTTACCCGTGAGTAGCTTAGGGGAGACGGTGACTCACCTCACCATCACGACTGCCCGGACGCTACAGTCGCGACAGGGAGGTGTCTGACATGTCCAGCCAAATTGGTCTGCTGTTGGACGCGCCGCGCCCGTCCGTACCTCATACTCCCCCACACGGTTGCGACGGGCCGGACTCGCCCTGGTGCCGCTGCGGGCACCCGCGCGAGGCGTGCGTCAGTGACGAAGTACGCAGCCTCTGGAACCGCCTTCTTGACCTCCACGGTCGATAATCGGCCCGTGTTCCGAGCCCTCACCCAGTGGTTCGACCCGGAGAAGCAGCCCACCGTCGGCCGCACCCCCGACTACCGGTTCTCGCTCGCCAACGAGCGCACCTTCCTGGCCTGGATCCGCACCGGACTGGCACTGATCGCGGGTGGGATGGCCTGCGCCCAGTTCCTGCCGTCGCTCTCCATCCACCACCTGCGCGAGATCATTGCGATCGGGCTGCTGGTGCTCGGCGGGATGGTCGCGCTGCGCGCGGTCGACCACTGGTCGCGCACCGAGCGGGCGATGCGGCTCGGCCAGGAACTGCCGCCGTCGAAGTTCCCGGCGATCCTCGCGCTGGCCGTCGGAGCGGGTGCGGCGCTGCTGGTGATCGCCGTGCTGCTCCGGGCCTTCCAGTGACCGAGAACGCACCCACTCCTGATCACGGAGCCTCGGCCGAGCGCACTCGCCTCGCCTGGCGAAGGACGGGACTGTCGGCCACGGCCGTCGGGCTTCTGGCCGTACGCCCGGCCTTCCGCCCCGGCGCCGGACCGGTGACCTGGCTCCTTGCCGCCGCGGCGATGGCCAGCTGGGTGCTGCTCGTCGCCCTCGCCTATCACCGGGTTCGCGGCCTGGCCAGCCTCCCGCCGGAGCCGGGCCGGCGCATCGTTCCGGTCTACGCCCTGACCACTGCCGTCTTCGCTCTCCTCGGCGGACTGGTGGCCCTGCTCTGAGCGGCCCTACTTCTGAGCGGCGCTACTTCTGAGCGGCCCTATTTCTGAGCGGCCCTACTTCTGAGCGGCCCTACTTCTGAGCGGCGCTGTCCTGACGGGCATTGTCACGCTCTGATCGTCGCCGTAAGCGCCCGGCCGCGTCATCATTGCCTCATGGTCCGGTTGTTCATCTTCCTTGCTGCCGCGCAGCTGGCCCTTTTCGTACTGGCCCTGATCAGCTGTTTGTCGGTGGAGCGCGTGCGCACCCTCCCCCGGTTCGCCTGGGTGCTGCTGATCGTGGTGATCCCGCTGGCCGGCCCGATCGCCTACTTCGTCTGGGGTCGCCCGGCCGGCCCCCCGCTGGAGGGCAGCCTCGTCCACCGGGTGAGCCGCCGCCCGTCCTCGCCCGACGACGACCCGGAGTTCCTGCGCACGGTCGACTCCGAGCAGTCGCGCATCGACCGCGAGATCCTGGCCCAGTGGGAGAAGGACTTCGGCGACGACGACAAATAGACGACGGCAGATAGACGACGGCACATAGTGGTCAGGCGAGGTTCGACGACCGCGGGTAGGCGTCCGCCGGGTCGGTCAGCACGTTGACCAGATAGGGCACGCCCGACGCGAAGGCCCGCTCGAGCGCCGGACCGATCTCGCTCGCCTTGCCGACCGTCTCGCCGGCCCCGCCGAGCGCCCGCACGACCTCGTCGTAGCGCAGGCCGGGCTGCAGGTCGGCCGCGACGTCATAGCCGTACATCGCCTTCATCGGGTGCTTCTCGAGACCCCAGATGCCGTTGTTGCCGACCACCATGACGACCGGGAGACCCTGCCGGACCAGGGATTCCGCGTCCATCAGCGAGAAGCCGGCCGCGCCGTCGCCGAGCAGCACGCAGATCTGCCGGGCGGGGTAGGTCACCCGGGCGCCCATCGCGTAGCCCATGCCGGTGCCGAGGCAGCCGTACGGCCCCGGGTCGAGCCAGGTGCCGGGGCGGGCCGGTTCCAGATAGCGGCCCGCGTACGAGACGAAGTCGCCGCCGTCGCCGATCGTGACCGCGTCCTCGGCCAGGATCCGGCGCAGTTCGCCGTAGACCCGCGCCGGTCTGATCGGGTCGCTGTCGGCCGCCATCGCCTCGGCGTCGCGCGCCCGGCCGGCGTCCTCGGCGGTCCGCAGCCCTTCGATCCAGTCGTCGTGCCGGGCACTCTGGCCGGCGAACGCCGAAAGTATCCGCCGCAGGTCACCCGCGGGCGAGGCGGCCGTTTCCACATGCTGCGCCCGCTGCGAAGGCGCGTCGACGACGTGCACGACCCGGGCCTCGCCGAACTCGCCGAAGCCGAGCCGGAAGTCGAGCGGAGTGCCGATCACCGCGACCACGTCGGCCTCGTTGAGCGCCGCCCGGCGGGCCTTGGCGAAGGCGAGCGGGTGGCCGGGCGGCAGCGCGCCGCGGCCCATGCCGTTGGTGAAGACCGGCACCTGCAGCGCCTCGGCGGCCGCTCGTAGCTGCTCGATCGCGTCGCCGCCCCAGACGTCCGAGCCCGCGATGATCACCGGGCGCTCGGCGGCGGCCAGCAGTCCGGCCGCCTTGGCCACCTCGTCGGGGTCGGGCTCGATCAGCGGCACGGCCGGTTGCCCCGGAGCTGCCGCCTCGGCGGTGGAGAAGACCACCTCGAGCGGCAGGTCGAGGAAGACCGGCCCCCGGTGGGCGGTCATCGCGCTGGTCAGGGCGGCCGTGATCGCGCCCGGGATCGACTCGGTGGCGCCGACCGTGGCCGCGTACCTGGTGATCGGGGCGACCAGCGGGATGTGGTCGAACTCCTGCAGGCTGCCCGAGCCCCAGCGGAACTGCGGTGCCCGCCCGCCGAGCACCAGCACCGGCGAGGCGTTGAAGAATGCGGTGGTCAGGCCGGAGATGCCGTTGGTGACGCCGGGCCCGGCGGTGAGCACGGCGAGGCCGGGGCGGCGCTGGAGCTTGGCCACGGCCTCGGCGGCGAACACCGCCGTCTGCTCATGGCGTACGTCGTAGATCGGCAGGCCGGCCCCGTGGAAGGCGTCGTAGAGCGGAAAGACGTGCCCCCCGGAGAGCGTGAACATCTCGCGTACGCCGAAAGCCCGCAGCGCGGTGAGCGCGAGCTCGCCGCCGTGCCTCTCGGGCATGCCGCCTCCTCGAATCTAGATGCCGAGCACGTTGGCGATGTCTCTGACCAGGTCGACCGCGTCGTCCTGGATCGGCTCGCCGTTGCCCCAGCCGTAGGCCAGCAGCAGCGCGACCAGCGGCACCGCGATCATGAAGACGATGCTCAGCAGGATCTGCACGAAGCGGACGAAGCGCCCCGGTCGCCGCGGCGGCTTGGCCGGCTTCGACTTCGGCGGCCTCTGCTGCTTGACGGTTTTCTGCGTCGCTTGCCGCGTTTGCACCTTCTGAGCCTGCGCTGCGGCCTTCCCGGCGACCTTCCCCGCCGCCTTCCCCGCCGCCTTCGGCGACGCAGAAACCGGTGCGGCCGGCGACAACGGCTGGGTCTCGGCGGCTTGCGCTTTCGGGGGTACGCGCGGAGCGGCGAAAGTACGCGGCGTCGGCACCGTGGCGTCGGGGTCGGGCACCCAGTTCCCGTGATCGGCATCGGGCCACGGATCGACCGGCGGTCGCAGCCCGGTCGTGCCCGGCAGATGCGCCCGCGCCTGCAACCCGGCCGAGCCCGACGCACGGGCCGACTCCTGCAACTCCGCCGAACCCGACGCACGGGCCGACTCCTGCAACCCCGCCGAACCCGACGCACGGGCCGACTCCTGCAACCCCGCCGAACCCGACGCTCGGGCCGATGACCGCAGCCCGGCCGAGTCCGACGTGCGGGCGGAGGCCGGGGCGCGCGCCGTCGCCATCTTGCTCGGCGGGCTGTCGGCCCGGCCGCTCGAGACCAGCTTCAGCTCGGCGGTCGGGCCGGGCGCGGAGGGCCCGACGGCCAGCAGAGCGGCGTCGGCCAGGATGCTGCCCTCGGCGACCACCAGCTCCGGCTGCTCGATCACCACCGGGGCCTCGCCGAGCGCCCGGTGCAGCAACGTCGCGACCAGCGGAATCCGGCTCGCGCCGCCGACCAGGAACACCCCGGCGAGCCGGCCCGGCGGCAGGTCGGCCCACTGGAGCAGGCCCTTGGTGATCTGCACGGTCTGGTCGAGCACCGGGCGGGCGACCCGCTCGAGCTCGTCCCGGGTCAGGTGGGCCTCGACGTCGAGCAGCGGCACCACGAAGTCGGCCGCCTGGGCGCGCGACAGGCGCTCCTTGGCGATGCGGACGTCGTCCCACAGCTGGCGCTGGGCCCGGCGCTCCTCGACCGTCGACGGCTCCATCAGCCGCTGCCAGTCCGGGGTGCGCAGGTGCTCGACGACCGCCGCGTCGACGTCGAGGCCGCCGATGTCGTCGCGTCCGTCGACCGCCATCACCTCGAAGCCCTCGGCGGTGCGGGCGACCACGCTGGCGTCGAACGTGCCGGCGCCGAAGTCGTGCACCACCACGACCGAGCCGATCGGCACGTCGCGGCCGAGCACCTCGGCGAAGTAGGTCGCCGCGGCGACCGGCTCGGCGACCAGGCGGGCGCCCTCGAGACCGGCCATCGCGGCCGCCTCGGCGAGCAGCGTGCGGCGGGCCGCGCCCCAGGTCGCCGGGCAGGTCAGGGTCACGTCGGGACGCACCGGGCCGACGGCGCGGTGCCACTCCTCGGCCACCCGGGCCAGCACGGCGGCGATCAGGTCGATGACCGGGATCTCGTTCTCTCCGAGCAGCACCAGGCCGTCGTCGATGCGGCGCTTGGGGTTGGGTTCGAAGCGGGCCGGGTCGAGGCGGGCGCTGTGCACCGCGTCGCGGCCGACGGCGAGAGCTCCGCTCGGCTCGGCATAGACCGCCGAGGGCAACAGCGGCGAGCCGTCGACCAGGATCGGCCGGGCCCGCCCGTCCGGCCAGCGGGCCACCGCGACCGTGTTGGACGTGCCGAAGTCCACGCCGAGGGCGTGCCGTTTCGGCGGCTGCGGCCCGTGACGGTCGATGGACATGAGCAGAGTCTAGGCGGTCCGGTCCGCTACACGATCTTCCAGCGGAGTTGGTGATGACGGTCCGGAAGGCAGCGCACCATCCGGCCGTCATCCGCCCGGGTCAGGGCACCCAGCTGGTCGCACGGCCGGCCGGCCAGCACCGGGGCGGGCGGTGCCGAGGCGGTCGGCGACGGCGCGCCGGCGGGCGAGACGGGCGGTGTGGTCGCGGCCGTGGTCGGCTGGGCGGCCCCCCAGCTGATCGGCGGGACGAGGGTGAGCGGCCCGGAGGAGGTGCCGGGCGGCGACGGTGTCAGTGCCGGGCCGGCGGCCCGAGCGGGCGTCGGCGCGGCCGGGTCGGCACCCGGCTTCTTCGCCGCGGCGGCGGGCGACGGATCGACGGTCTGCGCCCGATGGTGCACGGACGGGCTCTTCCCCCGGCTCTCTTCTGGGCTCGGCGGCGCGGCGGGTGCGAGCAAGCCCGGCGCCGCCAGCTGGTCGACACGCGGGGCGCCCGGGGCCGGACGGTCGCCGGCTCGGGTCAGCGTCACCCAGCCGACGATCGCGACGAGGAAGATCTGCCCGATGACGAGCGCGGCGGCCACGCGCACGGTACGCCGTACCCCGCTCGTCGCCGGAACCGGTTCCACATCGACGGACTTTATGGCAAGAGATCGATCGAAGCGAGGATCAACGCCCGGTAAATGTGGGCTTACGCTTCTCGACGAACGCCGTGGTGCCCTCGATCCGGTCGTCGGTCGCGAACAGCCCGGCGAACAGCTGCGACTCCAGGGCCAGCCCGGAGGCGAGATCGACGCTCAGCCCGCCGTCGATCGCCTGCTTGGCCGCGCGCAGCGCCAGCGACGGCCCGGCGACATAGGGCCGCACCAGCCGTACCGCCGTGTCGTACACCTCGGTGGCCGGGACGACCCGGTCGGCCAGGCCGATGCGCAGCGCCTCCGCCGCGTCGACCATCCGCCCGGAGAAGATCAGATCTTTGGCCCGGGCCGGGCCGATCAGCCGGGCCAGCCGCTGGGTGCCGCCGGCGCCCGGGATGATGCCCAGCCGGATCTCGGGCTGGCCGAGCTTGGCATCGTCGGCGACCACCCGCCAGTCGCAGGCCAGCGCCAGCTCGCAGCCGCCGCCGAGGGCATAGCCGGTGACCGCGGCGACGACCGGCTTGGGAATGCGGGCCACGGCGTCGAAGGCACCGGAGAGCGCGACCGCGCGTACGGCCATCTCCTGGTAGCCCGCGGCCGTGAACTCGGTGATGTCGGCCCCGGCCGCGAACACCTTCGCGCCGCCGTAGACGATCACCGCCTTGATCGAGTCGTCGGCGGTGGCAGCGTGCGCGGCCTCCCGCAACTCCTCCTGCACCTGGGTGTTGAGCGGGTTCATCGGCGGCCGGTCGAGCAGAATCGTCGCGATGCCTTCGGTGGTCTCCAGCCGCACGAACTCGCCCACGTGGTCCTCCCTGACTCTCGGTTGGCCACAGCCTACGACGGGTATACAGGAATATCGTGACGACCTATTACCGGGACCCCGAGGTATGGATCACGTCATCCGGCGTCCACATGAACGGCCGGGATCTGCCCCTGGCTGCGCTTATGCAGGTCTGGCACCGCCAGGGCCGCCGCTCGTGGGGCACGGTCGCGGGCCGGGGCATGCTGGCTCTGGCCATCCTGGCCCCGCTCGCCGTCGGCGGCCTGGGCATCACGATCGGGCTGATTCTGCACGCGTCGGCTTCGATCACGGCGGTTCTGCTCGGCGGCGGCATCCTGCTCGGCCTGACCACGGTCCCGGTCGCCGACCTGGTGCTCGACCGGGTCGACCGCTCCTACGACCGGGGCAGCCGCGCTCTGCAGATCTGGGCCCGCACCCGAAATGGCGAGATCCTGCTGCTGAGCACTCGCGACCGGGCCCGCTTCGGCCGCGTCTATCGGGCCCTGCAGCGCGCGCTGGAGCAACCGGCCCCGGCTACGCTCGCGAGATGACCAAGACCCCGGTGATCCTCGGGGCCCGAAAGGTCGCGAAAGACTCCTGAGGCATACGGCCGGTGCGGCTCAGCGGAGCAGGTCGGGGATGTGCTCGAACAACTGCGTCGTGTAGGTCATCATCTGGTGCAGCATCCAGTTGCCCGCGAACAGCAGCACCGCCCCGATCGCGGCCGCCTTGGGGACGAACGACAGCGTCGCCTCCTGGATCTGGGTCACCGACTGGAACAGCGAGATCGCGAACCCCACGACCAACGCCGTCAACAGAACCGGCGCCGCCATCTTGGCCGCGATCGTCATCGCCTGCAGAGCCAGCTGCACAATCATCGCGTCGGTCATGCCCTGCTCTTCGGCGCGACCCGGCGGGCAACGAGTGCCAACCGGTTGCTTTTCGGTTCGAGATGCGGAAACTCTCAGGTCGCGGACGAGTAGAGCGCCTCGATCTCGTCGCGGGTCGGCAGCGCGTTGGAGGCGCCGACGCGGCGCACGCTGGCCGCGCCGGCGGCGTTGGCCCAGCGTACGGCCTCGACCAGCGGACGTCCCTCGCCCCACGCGACCGCGATCGCCCCGGTGAACGCGTCGCCCGCCGCCGTCGTGTCGACGACCTCGACCGAATAGGCCGGCAGTTGCGCGTCGGTGCCCTCGCGGTCGGCGTAGCGGGAGCCGGCGCCGCTCAGAGTCAGAACCACGCGCGGGACCAGGGCGAGCAGGGCCGCCATGTCGATCTCCGGACGACCGGTGATCGTCGACGCCTCGGTCTCGTTGACGACCAGCAGGTCCACGTTTTCGAGCAGCTCCTGCGGCAGCGACCGGGCCGGGGCGGCGTTGAGGATCGTGCGGGTGCCGGCCGCGCGGGCCGCCCGCATCGCCTCGGTCACCGTCTCGACCGGGATCTCCAGCTGACAGACGAGCACGTCGGCCTCGGCGATCGTGCGGCGCTCGGCCTCGGTCAGGCGCGCGAAGCTCGTGTTGGCGCCCGGGGCGACGACGATCGAGTTTTCGCCGGTGCGGTCCACCATGATCACGGCGACACCGGACGCACCGTAGCTCGTGCGTACGCCGGAAGCGTCGACCCCCGCGGCCGTGAGTCTCGCGTTGATCGTGACGCCGAAGGCGTCGGAGCCGATGGCTCCGAGAAAGGTCGTCTGCCCACCGGCCCGCGCCGCCGCGATGGCCTGGTTGGCGCCCTTCCCGCCCGGCGTCATCATGAAGTCGTCGCCGAGCACCGTCTCGCCGGGCAGCGGCAGGCGGGCGGCCAGGCCGACCAGGTCCATGTTCGCGCTGCCGGCGATCACTATGCGGGGCGCCATCGCGCTCAGGCCGCCCGGGCCGTATAGCGGTCGCCGAACCGGTCGACGACCAGCGGCAAGCCGAACGTCTTGGTCAGGTTGTCGGCGGTCATGACCTCGCCGAGCAGGCCGGCCGCCACGATCGTGCCCTCGCGCAGCAGCAGCCCGTGGGTGAAGCCGGGCGGGATCTCCTCGACGTGGTGGGTGACCAGCACCATGGCCGGCGCCTCGGGGTCGAGGGCGAGGTCGGTGAGGCGGGCCAGCAGGTCTTCGCGGCCGCCCAGGTCGAGCCCGGCCGTCGGCTCGTCGAGCAGCATGAGCTCGGGGTCGGTCATCAGCGCGCGGGCGATCTGAGTGCGCTTGCGCTCGCCCTCGGACAGCGTGCCGAACTCGCGGCCGATCAGCGCGCCCATGCCGAACTGATCGAGCAGGGCCCGGGCCCGGGCCTCGTCCTGCGGATCGTACGACTCGCGCCAGCGCCCGACCACCGACCAGGCGGCCGTGACGACGACGTCGAGCACCCGCTCGCCGGACGGCACCTGGTCGGCGAAGCGGCCGGTGGTGAGGCCGATGCGGGTGCGCAACTCGTTGACGTCGACCCGTCCGAGCCGTTCGCCGAGCACCCAGGCCTGGCCCCGGGACGGGTGCAGGCGGGCCGAGGCGAGGTTGAGCAGGGTGGTCTTGCCGGCGCCGTTGGGCCCCAGGACGACCCAGCGCTCGTCCAGCTCGACCTGCCAGGACAGGCTGCGCACCAGGACGTTTCCGGAGCGGATCACGCTCACCCGGTCGAACGCGAGAACGGTGTCGCCGTCAGGCGGAAGAGGCACATTCGGCTCGAGCACGGCTCCATCCAATCACGCGCGACGAGCGGCCCGGTCAGGCGGTGGTCGAGCCGAAGACCTCGTCACGCACGGCGTCGAGCGCGGTGTGCAGGGCGCCGTTCAGGACCGGCTCGGAGGCCACCTCGGTGATCACCACCTTGGGTGACACCAGGGTGATCGCGGCGACCTCGCGCTCGACCCGCTCGGCCAGCGACGGGCCGCCGGCCTGGCTGACCTCGCCGGCCAGGACCACCAGCGGCGGGTCGAGGACCACGCAGGTGGCGGCGACACCGAGGGCCAGCTGACCGGCCAGTTCGTCGAGGGCGGCCTCGCCGGCCTCGCCGGCGGCAACGGCCGCGTGTACGACGTCGGCCGCCTCGTTGCCCCGGAAGCCGTACTTCTTGCCGATCGCCTTGACCGCCTCGCCGCCGGCGACGCTCTGGAACGCGCCCCGCATCGCGCCCTTGGTCGCTCGCTTGCCGGAGTTGCGCGGCACCTCGGCGCCGGCCACCGGCAGGTAGCCGATCTCGCCCGCCGCCCCGGTGCTGCCCTGGTGCAGCCGGCCGTCGATGACGCTGGCCAGGCCGACGCCGCGGCCGATCCAGATGAGCACGAAGTCGGTGACGCCGACCGCCGCGCCGATGCTGGACTCGGCGACCGCGGCCAGGTTGACGTCGTTGCCGAAGACGACGGGGGTGCTCAGGTCGCGGCGCAGATCGTCCAGGAGGCCGCGGTGCCAGCGCGGGAGATCCCAGGCGAACGAGATCTCGCCGGTGTTGGGGTCGACCAGGCCCGGCGTGCCGAGCACGACCCGGCGCACCGACGACATCTCGGCGCCGGCCTCGGTCGCGGCCTGGACGACCACGCGGTGGACGACGCCGACCGGGTCGTCGGTGTCCCTGGTGGACTGCTCGACCTGGCCGATGATGGCGCCGGTGATGTCGGCGCAGGCGGCGACCACGCGCTCCGGGCCGACGTCGACGCCGATCACGTGAGCGCTGCCGGGGGTCACGGCGTACAGCTGGGCGTTCGGCCCGCGGCCACCCGCCTGCTCACCGACCCGGCGCACCAGGCCACGTTCCTCGAGGCGCTCGACCAGCTGTGAAGCGGTCACCTTGCTGAGCCCGGTCAGCTCGCCGAGTTGGGCGCGAGTGAGCGGTCCGCGGGCGAGCAGCAGCTCCAGCGCGGCGCGGTCGTTGAGTGCGCGCAGCAGCCGAGGTGTGCCCGGAAGGCGGGTGGCGGCCATAACTACGTCCCCTACTATTAGGATTGTTTCCTATTGTCGTTCGCGCTCGAATGTAGCCGCAGCGTAACGGTCGGCACCGTCGCCGTCCGCTCTGCGGGCAGTATCGATGAGCGATCATGGCAGCTCGCGGGCCTGCCGGGCCAGAGTTGCGTCACTTGACCGGAGAGACTCTATGGCGATCGACCCGGGGCTTCGCCGCCTCGCCCTCGGCACCCTGCTGGCCGCCTTTCCCGGCGGCACCGCGCCCGAGTGGGCGCTCGGCCTGCTCACCGAGGGCCTGGCCGGGCACACCCTGTTCGGCACCAACGTCGCCGACGCGGCCCAGGTCGCCGGCCTCACCGCCCGGCTGCGCTCGGCGCGCGCCGACGCGCTGATCGCGATCGACGAGGAGGGCGGCGACGTCACCCGCCTGGCCCACCGCACCGGCAGCCCCTACCCGGGCAACGCCGCGCTCGGCACGGTCGACGACCCCGAGCTCACCCGTGCGGTGTACGCGGCGATCGGCGGCGACCTGGCCGCGGCCGGCATCAACCTCGACCTGGCACCGACCGTCGACGTCAACACGGCCGACGACAACCCGATCATCGGGACGCGGTCGTTCGGCAGCGACCCGACGCTGGTCGCCCGGCACGCGGCGGCCGCGATCGAGGGCCTCCAGTCGGCCGGGGTCGCGGCCTGTGCCAAGCACTTCCCCGGGCACGGCGCCACGGTCAGCGACTCCCACCTCGAACTGCCGACCGTCGACGCCACGCTGGACCTGCTGCGCGAGCGGGACCTGCCGCCGTTCGCCGCGGTGGTGGCGGCCGGCTCACAGGCGATCATGTCGGCCCACATCCGGGTGCCGTCGCTGACCGGGGACGACCCGGCCACGTTCAGCCGGCGGGTGCTGAACGAC
>DASWRZ010000056.1:0-4069 GCA_036402935.1 Actinoplanes sp. | reverse complement strand
CCGGAGCGTTCCCTCGCGACCGCGCGGCTTCAGGAGGTCGACTCGCAGAAGGAGGAGACCGGGGTCAGCCACTGCGCCATCTGAGGCCGTAGCGTGCTGTTGAGGTCCTTGAGTGTTTTCACCCGATCGACATACTTCCGGTCGGTCGCGCTCTGCTCGAACTTGGCCGCCGACGTCTCCCCGGCCGCCCGGAAGCCGGGGTCCTCGGCCGTTTCCGTGTCCTGCCGGATCTTGGCGCCGGCCGCCTTCAGTTTGCCGGCCACCTGGGTCTCCGCCTTCGCGGCGTCGGCGGTCTGCTTCGCCTCCTTGAGCGAGACCAGCTTGCCCATCGCGGTGCCGAATTCACGCAGCTCACCGGTGTAGACGGCCTGCAACCGGGTGCAGACCATCTGGGTGTTGACCGTGTAGTCGGGCAGCGGGGGCAGGGAGACCGGAGGGGCGACGGAGACGGCCGGGGCCGCGCTGCTCTTCTTCGCGTTGTCGCAGGCGGCCACCGGCAGCAACAAGCCGCCGGCGAGCACGACCAGCAGGGCGCGTCGCATGAGAGATCCTTCTTCGTCGGGGGTCCAAACCCGCCCGACGTTACGTTCCGCCGCCCGGCGCGTCCAACCGAGCGTGATCATCGCGATACCGTTTCGTCTTGCCTTCCTTCCCGAGCGAGACATGATGGCAGCGTGACTTCTGACTTCCGGGTCGAGCGGGACACCATGGGCGAGGTGCGGGTTCCGGCCGACGCCCTCTGGCGGGCGCAGACGCAGCGAGCGGTGGAAAACTTCCCGATCTCCGGGCGCGGCCTGGAGCCCGCCCACATCCGGGCACTGGCCCAGATCAAGGGAGCGGCGGCGCAGGTCAACGCTTCGCTGGGGGTGCTCGACAAGGATCTGGCCGAGGCGATCGCCACCGCGGCCGCCCATGTCGCCGACGGCGGCTACGACGACCAGTTCCCGATCGACGTCTTCCAGACCGGTTCGGGCACCTCGTCCAACATGAACGCCAACGAGGTCATCGCGACCCTGGCCGCCCGGGAGCTGGGCCGGCCGGTCCATCCGAACGACCACGTCAACGCCTCGCAGTCGAGCAACGACGTCTTCCCGTCCTCGATCCATCTCGCCGCCGCCGCGGCGGTGACCGGCGACCTGGTGCCCGCGCTCGACCACCTCGCCTCCGCCCTGCGGGCGAAGGCCTCGGACTGGTCCGAGGTGGTCAAGAGCGGTCGCACCCATCTCATGGACGCCACCCCGGTCACCCTGGGGCAGGAGTTCTCCGGGTACGCCCAACAGGTCGCCAACGGCATCGAGCGGCTCGAGTCGGCCCTGCCCCGCCTGGCCGAACTGCCGCTCGGCGGCACCGCGGTCGGCACCGGCGTCAACACCCCGCCCGGGTTCGCCGCCGCCGTGATCGAGAAGCTGCGGGAGACCACCGGCCTGCCGCTGACCGAGGCCCGCAACCACTTCGAGGCCCAGGGCGCGCGCGACGCGCTGGTCGAGACGTCGGGCCAGCTGCGCACGATCGCGGTCGGCCTCTACAAGATCGTCAACGACATCCGCTGGATGGGCTCCGGGCCCCGGGCCGGCCTGCGCGAGCTGCGCCTGCCCGACCTGCAGCCCGGCTCGTCGATCATGCCCGGCAAGGTGAACCCGGTCGTGCCCGAGGCGGTCCGCCAAGTCGCGGCCCAGGTCATCGGCAACGACGCCACGGTCGCGTTCGCCGGAACCCAGGGCGACTTCGAGCTCAACGTGATGCTGCCGGTGATGGCCCGCAACCTGCTCGAATCGATCCGGCTGCTGGCCAACGCGGCCCGCCTGCTCGCCGACCGGTGCATCGACGGCCTGGCGCCGAACGTCGAGGTCGCCCGGGCGTACGCGGAGGGATCGCCGTCGATCGTCACCCCGCTGAACCGCGTCCTCGGCTACGACGAGGCGGCCGCCATCGCCAAGGCGGCACTGGCCGGCGGGCGCAGCATCCGCGAGGTGGTGATCGAGCGCGGCCACGTCGAGTCGGGCAAGCTCACCGAGGAGCAGCTGGACGCGGCTCTCGACGTGCTCCGCATGACCCGTCCCTGACCCAGGTCGGTACCCTTGTACGGTGACACTGCGCTTGTACGACACCGCGACCCGATCCGTCCGGGACTTCGTCCCGCTGACGCCCGGTCAGGCCGGGATCTACCTGTGTGGTCTCACCGTGCAGTCGACGCCCCACATCGGTCACCTGCGCTCGGCGGTCAACTACGACGTCCTGCGGCGCTGGCTGCTGCACACCGGCTACGAGGTGACCTTCGTCCGTAACGTCACCGACGTCGACGACAAGATCCTCGACAAGGCGAACGGGCAGGGCCGTCCGTTCTGGGCCATCGCGTACGAGAACCGCCTGGTCCTCGACGCGACCTACCGTTCGCTCAACGTGCTGCCGCCGACGTACGAGCCGCTCGCGACCGCGCACATCCCGGAGATGCACGAGCTGATCGTCGAGTTGATCGAGCGCGGCCGGGCGTACCCGGCGAGCGCCGGCAACGGCGACGTCTACTTCTCCGTCCCGTCGTTCCCGGGGTACGGGGCGCTCTCGGGCCAGGACCCGGACGACATGCGGCCGCCGACCGACGGCGGCGAGCCCGACAAACGCGACTACCGCGACTTCGCGCTCTGGAAGCGCGTCAAGGCCGACGAGCCGTCCGACGCGTCGTGGCCCTCCCCGTGGGGCCGCGGCCGCCCGGGCTGGCACATCGAGTGCTCGGCGATGGCCCGGCGCTACCTCGGCGCCGAGTTCGACATCCACGGCGGCGGCCTCGACCTGACGTTCCCCCACCACGAGAACGAGATCGCCCAGTCGAAGTCGGCCGGGCTGCCGTTCGCCCGCTACTGGGTGCACCACGCGCTGCTCAACCTCGGCGAGGCCAAGATGAGCAAGTCGCTCGGCAACGTGATCGACCTGCCGGCGGTCGAGGCGATGGGCATCCGCCCGTCCGAGCTGCGCTACTACCTGGGCACGCCGCACTACCGGTCCCGCATCGACTACTCCGGCGAGGCGCTGCGCGAGGCCGCCGTGGCCTACCGGCGCATCGAGGGCTTCGTGCAGCGGGCCGCCGAGGTGGTCGGCCCGGGCCGGCCCAAGGACGTGCCGCCGTCGTTCGCCGCCGCGATGAACGACGACGTCAACACCTCGGCCGCGCTGGCCGTCGTGCACGACACGATCCGCGAGGGCAACACCGCGCTGGCGGCCGGCGACGAGGCCGGCATCCGGGGCGCGCTCACCGCGGTCCGGGCGATGCTGGGCGTACTCGGCCTCGACCCGTTCGACGCCGCCTGGCGCGGCAAGGAAGACAAGGGCGACCTCAAGCCGGTCGTCGACGCGCTGGTCAAGCTGGCGCTCGAACAGCGGGCGCAAGCCCGCACACGCAAGGATTGGGCGGCCGCCGATGCGGTCCGCGACCAACTCAAGAACGCGGGAATTCAGGTGGAGGACACTCCGGCCGGGCCGCGATGGACGGTAGGAGAGCAGCACTGATGCCAGGAAATTCGCGCAACGTCAGCAAGCGGGTCACGGCCAAGAAGGGCGCGGTCCGCGGGTCGGGTGGCAAGAACCGCGACTCCCTCGCGGGTCGGGGCAAAACCCTGCCGGCCGACGAACGGCCGTGGCACAAGGGCTATTCGGGTACCGAGAAGCTGCCCGACAAGACCGCCCGCAAGCAGGACAAGGAGCGCCGCCAGGCCGCGGCCGAGGGGCGCGCGCCCAAGATCGGCCAGCCCGGCTCCAAGGACACCACCTGGGGTCGCGGCGGCGGCCGGGCAACCGGCCGCCCGATGCAGCAGCGCGGCGGCAAGCTGCCCAACCGCGGCCCGCGCGTCGCCCCCGGCCGCAAGACCAACCCGACCCGCGAGGGCCCCGAGCTGCTGCTCGGCCGCAACCCGGTGGTCGAGGCGCTCCGCGCCGCCGTGCCCGCGACCGCGCTCTACGTCGCCCAGGGCATCGACGTCGACGACCGCATCACCGAGATCGTCCGCACCGCCGGCGACCGTGGCATCCCGATCCTCGAGATCAGCCGCAACGAGCTCGACCGGATGACCGGCGGCGT
>DASWRZ010000055.1:0-15500 GCA_036402935.1 Actinoplanes sp. | reverse complement strand
GTTGACGCCGGGGGAGCGCAACGAACTGCGCCGCCAGGAGCGCCGAGCCGCCCGCCGAAACGAGTCCGGCGGTTCTCGGTCAGCGAACGAGGCCGGTGAATCGCGAGGCGGCGGTTCTCGCAGCGCTGCCGGGTCGCGGGGTGCTGCTCGACCGCGGGGTGCTGCTGGATCGCGGGGTGCTGCTGGATCGCGGGGTGCCGGCGGGTCGCGCGCGGCAGGTGGACCCAAGGACGGCGACGGCAATCGCGGGGCGAGTGGATCTCGTGGCGCCGGTCCCTCCCGGACCTCCCCCACCCCGGGACTGGGTGGGGCGAGTGAAGCATCTGGGTACGACAATTTTTCGGCGTCGTCCACCGGTGGGGCCCAGCCGGACCGGCGGAAGAAGGTGCATCGGCACAAGGAAGCTTCGGTGGCGGCGGCCGAGGACGGCGTCTATCGCGCCGGGTTTGCCTGCTTTGTCGGGCGGCCGAATGCCGGGAAGTCGACGCTGACCAATGCGATCGTCGGGCAGAAGATCGCGATCACGTCGAGCAAGCCGCAGACTACGCGGCACGTGATCCGGGCGATTCTGCACCGGGAGGACGCGCAGCTCGTGCTCGTCGACACGCCGGGGCTGCACCGGCCGCGGACGCTGCTCGGGGAGCGGCTCAACGATCTCGTGCGGGAGGCGTGGAGCGAGGTCGACGTGATCGGGGTGTGCTTCCCGGCGGACGAGCCGGTCGGGCGCGGCGACCGGTTCATCTCGGCCGAGCTGCAGCAGCTCAAGGCGACGATGATCGCGGTCGTGACCAAGGTCGACCTGGTCGATCCGGCGACCCTGACCAAGCATCTGCTGGCGGTCAGCGAGCTCTACGACTTCGCCGAGATCGTGCCGGTCAGCGCGGTCTCCGGGCATCAGGTGCAGGCGCTGGTCGACGTGATCATCAAGCATCTGCCGGAGTCGCCGCAGCTGTACCCGGACGACGTGCTGACCGACGAGCCGGAGCAGGTGCTGATCGCCGAGCTGATCCGGGAGGCGGCGCTCGAGGGTGTGCGGGACGAACTGCCCCACTCGATCGCCGTACTGGTCGAGGAGATGCAGGTCGAGGGCAAGCTGACCAAGATCTACGCGGATGTCTACGTCGAGCGGGACAGCCAGAAGTCGATCGTGATCGGTTCCCGCGGGACGCGCTTGAAGGAGGTCGGGTCGAAGGCCCGGGCCGAGATCGAGCAGCTGATCGGCGGCCGGGTCTATCTCGACCTGCATGTGCGGGTCGCCAAGGAGTGGCAGCGCGACCCGCGCCAGCTGCGGAAGCTCGGTTTTTAGCGCTCTCGTACGAGCAGTGGTTGGGCCACCTCGCCGATCTTGCCGGACTGGTCGTAGAGGACGCCGCTGGACAGCCCCAGGCCGTCGTCGGTGAGCTCGGTGGCGGCGGCCAGGTGCACCCACTCGCCGTCGGCCGGGCGCATCAGCGTGGTCGTCATGGTCGGCGGGATGGACAGCCACTTGTCCATCGGGAGCACCGCCGAGAGCCCGTTCGCCGAATCGGCCACGATGAGTGCGCGGTCCTGGCCGTTGATCTCCACGCCGTCGATCAGCGGCACCCGCACCCGGGTCCAGACGTGGGCCTCGCCCAGCTCGTTGAGGTCGTCGCGGCTGGACCGCCACTCGATGGCACGGCCGTAACCCCAGTCGCCGAACTCGGGCGCGAACTCCTGTGCCTTCTCGGGCAGTGGGTCGGCTCGGCTGATGGTCGTCTCGGCCGGCGGGCGAGGGCCGGGGGCGATGTGCCAGGCCCGCGCGACCACGGCGACCCGGCCGTCGACGACCATGCGCGCCTCGTTGAGGAAGGTCAGCCGGCCCGGCTTGACCGGGGAGACCTCGACCCGCAGCTCGCGACGGGGGATCGGGCCGAGGAAGTCGACCGAGATCCGGGCCAGCCGCAGGCCCTGGACGTGCAGCTGGTGGCCGAGCAGCGCGGCGGGCGGCCCGCCGTGCTGCATCGCGGAGTCCCACGGGCTCTCGGTCGCCCTGGTCGGCTCGAACCGGTCGTCGCCTCGCGGTAGATAGAAGCTCATGCCCCGATCATGCCGTGGTGTCGATGCTGATGTCCCCGCTCGCGGCCTTGACGTCGAGCACATTCTTCGACGACGGATCACTGGTCAGGCCGTTGATCGCGGTGTCACCGGAGCGGCTGCGGTTGATCACGTTGTAGCTGCCCTCCGGCACCGAGATGGTGATGTCGCCGCTGGTCACGTCGGCCGTGACCGAGTTGGGCGCGGTCAGGTGGACCTCCACGTCGCCCGAGGTGGCGCGCACGTTGACCGCGCCCTCGGGGTCGATCGCGCGGATGTCGCCCGACGTGGCGACCGCGCTGACCGTGCCGTGCGACCGCAGCACCTCGATGTCGCCCGAGGTCGCGTCCACCTTGACCGGGCCGGTCGCGTCGGTGACCAGCAAGTCGCCGGAGCTGACGTGGACGTTGGTGTCGGCCACCCCGGCCAGCTGGATGTTGCCGGAGTCGAGGTTGCCGCGCACCTTGACGCCGGGCGGGGTCTGGATCTCGTAGGACACCGAGCAGTTGAACCCGCACGAGGTGTCGAGGCTCAGAACCGAGCCGGACAGCTTGTAGGACTCGCCCGGGTCGGTCGTACGGCGGATGACCCGGCGGATCGTGGTCTGGTCGACCGCGGCCGTGGTGATCTTCACGTCGCCGCTGCCCCCGGCCAGCACGATGTCGGTGATCTTGGCCTTCTCGGAGTCGTCGTAGGTCATCTTCGCCCCGAGCACCCCCGCACACCCGGACAGGGTCGTCGCGGTGGCGGCGATCAGGGCGAGGACTCCGGCGCGCCGGACGAGTGGCGTGGTCATGGTGTCGACGCTATTTCTCCGTACGGGTCGTGCACCATCGGTCCTGTCACTGAGCGACCCCGGAGATGACCCTGAGATCCGGGTCAGGGTCTGTCGTACCGGGAGGGCAGAATGGGCGGGTGCCGACCGCAAGCGGATACCGCCGCCAGCTCTACCGCGATGACGCGGTGGTGCTGCGCGTGCAGAAGCTCGGCGAGAGCGACCGCATCATCACGCTGCTGACCCGCAAGCACGGCCGGCTGCGCGCGGTCGCCCGGGGCGTGCGGCGCACGACGTCGCGGTTCGGCGCCCGGCTGGAGCCGTTCGGCCACATCGACCTCCAGCTGGCCGGTTCGCCCGAGGGGGTGGGCAGCGCACTGCACTCGGTGAGCCAGGTCGAGGCGGTCGCGCTCTACGGCAAGCAGTTCCTCGACGACTACCCGCGCTACACGGCGGCCAGCGCGATCGCCGAGACCGCCGAGCGGCTCACCCCGGTCGAGCGCGAGCCGTCGCTGCGGCTGTTCCAGCTCACCCTGGGCGCGCTCAAGGCGCTGGCCGTCCGCGAACACGCGGGCAGCCTGGTGCTCGACGCCTATCTGCTGCGCGGCATGTCGGTGGCCGGGTGGGCGCCCGCGCTCGCCGAGTGCGCGGTCTGCGGCACCTCCGGGCAGCACGCCGCCTTCTCGGTGCCGGCCGGCGGCGCGGTCTGCCCCGACTGCCGGCCGCCGGGCGCCGCCCATCCCCGCCCGGCCACCCTTGGTCTGATGACCGCGCTGACCGTCGGCGACTGGACGGTCGCCGACTCGGCCGACCCGCCGGTGCGCCGAGAGTGCAGTGGCCTGGTCGCCGCCCACCTGCAATGGCATATGGAGCGCGCGTTGCGCTCGCTGCCGCTTGTTGATCGACGGGAGACCCCTTGACACCCCGGCCGCCTACCCCGCACATCTCCGGCGCGACCCCGCCCCACCTGCCCAAGGACGCGCTGCCCAAGCACGTCGCGATGGTGATGGACGGCAACGGGCGCTGGGCCAAGGAGCGCGGGCTCTCGCGCACCAAGGGGCACGAGCAGGGGGAATACTCGCTGTTCGACGCCATCGAGGGCGCGATCGAGCTGGGCATCCCCTACCTCTCGGCGTACGCGTTCTCGACCGAGAACTGGCGGCGCTCGCCCGAGGAGGTGCGCTTCCTCATGGGCTTCAACCGCGACGTCATCCGCCGGCGCCGCGACCAGCTGGTCGACCTGGGCGTACGCGTGGTCTGGTCGGGCCGGCCGGGGCGGCTCTGGAAGAGCGTGATCTCCGAGCTGCAGACGGCCGAGGAGATGTCGAAGAAAAACGGCACGCTGACCCTGCAGTTCTGCGTCAACTACGGCGGTCAGGCCGAGATCGCCGACGCGGCGGCCCGCATCGCCCAGGACGTCGCGGCCGGCAAGCTCAAGGCCGACAAGGTCAACGAGAAGACGATCCAGCGCTACCTCTACCACCCCGAGGTGCCCGACGTGGATCTCTTCCTGCGGCCCTCGGGCGAGCAGCGCACGTCCAACTTCATGCTCTGGCAGTCGGCCTACGCCGAGCTGGTCTTCCTCGACACGCTCTGGCCCGACTTCGACCGGCGCCACCTCTGGTACGCGTGCGAGCTCTACGCCAGCCGCGACCGCCGGTTCGGTGGCGCGATCCCCAACCCGGTCTTCAATCCCGCAGGATCCTGACGGCCGCATCCACATCGGAGAGGTCGGGCAGCACGGCGTGCGCTCCGGCCAGCACGAGCTGCGCCATGCTCGTGCTGCCGGTGGCCACGCCGACCGCCAGGGCGTCGTTGGCCAGGGCGGCCGTGATGTCGTGCACGGTGTCGCCGATGACGACCGGGTGGAACGCCTCGCCGTATTTGGCCTCGGCCCGCTCGAGGCTGCGGCGGACCAGGGTGGCGCGCACGCTGTCGTCGGTGCCGTAGCCGCCGACCTCGGTGTCGAACGCGGTGGCCAGGTCGAAGGCGGCCACCTTGGCCTCGGCCACCTCGGGCACGTTGCCGGTGACCAGGGTCTGGACGACATCGGGGTCGGCGCGCAGGCGCGCCAGCACATCCCGTACGCCCGGCATGAGCGAGCCTTGCTCGCCGAACTCGTGCCGGCAGGCCTGGATCTTCTCGACGTAGCGGACGAAGAACCGCTCCGGCGTGCAGTCGGTGACGCCGTGGGCGGCGAAGACCTCGATGCAGATGTCCATGTCGGTGCGCCCGCCGAAGATCGGCGTGGACCGCCAGGCGACGCCGGTGAGCTCGGTGAACGCCGCCTGCCAGGCCCGCGCGGCGACCCCGCCGCCGCGTAGCAGCGTGTAGTCGACGTCCCACATGACCAGGCGTCTCACTCCTGCAGCGCCCGTTCGATGTGCTCGACCTTGGAGGTCAGGGCGTCGGTGACGCCGGGCCGGACGTCGGCCTTGAGGCTCACACTGACCCGGGGCGCGTGCGCGGCGACCGCGTCGACCGCCTGTTTGACGACCGCCATCACCTCGTCCCACTCGCCCTCGATCGTGGTGAACATGGCGTCCGTCCGATGGGGCAGGCCGGACGCCCGCACCACCCGGACCGCCTCGGCCACCAGGTCACCCACCGAATCACCGACGCCCAGCGGCGTCACCGAGAATGCAACCAGCATCGCTCCATCCTTCCACCCGATCGCCGTGAGAGCGCTCTCACGGCATCATGCCAGCCGCGCGCCGATCTGCACGCTTCACGGCCGGATGGCGAATTCCGCCGTCCGCTTCGTCTGACGGTTCATCGAGAAGCGGTGGCCAAGGAATCGGCGGTGGCTGAGACGCTGTCCATCTGGATGCAGGTGGTATTGGGAGGGCTCGCCTCAGCGTGGCGATAGTGGGTGCGGTCATCGCCCATTTCGCGTGGGTGCAGCCGCATTCGCCGAGTGATGACAATTCGCCGCCGGCGCCAGGCCGCGGTCTTCGCCGACGATCGCGGCATGGACCCCCACACGCCCTCGGGCGCAGCGACTGCCCGGTGACCTTGGCCGAAACGGTGCGGCCGAAACGGTGCGCGGTGCGAGGCCAGGAGGTTGAAACGCGGGGCAGGACCTTAAAACCGCCCTACGCTACACAACTTAACAGTGACCCGGCCAAATCGGAATCGGGCGGCTGGGGGAGTGCGCGAGGCGCGGGGCGCTACTAGCTTGGCGCGGGTGATTAACGAGGGGATCACTGCCACGGCCGCCGGGACCTGGAAGCTCGGCGGCCAGACCATCCATCGCATGGGCTTCGGCTCGATGCGGCTCACCGTCAACCCCGACCCGGCCGTCGCCGTCCGGGTCCTGCGGCGGGCCGTCGAGCTGGGAGTCGATCACATCGACACGGCCGCCTTCTACCGTTCGCCGGGCGGCATCCTGGCCGGTCAGGCCGGCGATCAGGCGCGCTACGCGACCGAGCTCATCCGGGAGGCGCTCTGGCCGTACCCGAAGGGGTTGTTGATCGCGACCAAAGTCGGACCGGGAGTGAGCCCGACCGGCGAATGGGAGGCGGCGGTCACGCCGGCGCAGCTGCGCCGGCAGGTCGAGGACAACCTGCGCCGGCTCAAGGTCGACCGGCTCGACCTGGTCAACTTACGCATTGTGAAAAGGCCGGGGCACGACTCGGTGGCCGAGCGGTTCGCCGCGCTCGCCGCCATGCGCGACGAAGGGCTGATCCGGCATCTCGGACTGTCCAACGTGCGCCTCGACCACGTGCTGGAGGCCACCGCGATCGCGCCGGTCGTCGGTGTGCAGAACAGCTACGCGATCGACATCCGCCGCGACGACGACCTGGTGCAGGCGTGCGCCGACCGTGGCATCGCGTTCGTGCCGTTCTTCGCGATCGCCGGGCCCGGCCGGGAGGACGGGGCCGGCGAAAACCACGACGAGGCGGTGCGGAAGGTGGCGGCCGACCATGGGGTCACTCCCCATCAGGTACGCCTGGCCTGGACGCTCCACCAGGGGCGCAACGTCCTCGCGATCCCGGGCACGGGAAGTGTGGAGCATCTGCAGGAGAACATCGCGGCCGGCGCGCTGCGGCTCGGGCGCGCCGACCTGGCCCGCCTATCCCCGCAGCAGTGAGGCGAGATCGCCGGCCAGGCGGGTCGCCGCCTCGATCTCGGCCTTGCGGATCGACACACTCTCCACGTGGAAGCCGTGCGGGACGCCCAGGCCCTCGCAGAACGCCCGCAGGTCGCGGGCGATCGCCAGGCACTCGCGGTAGGAGTCGGCCAGCGGGTCGGCGGAGTGGCGCAACTCGTTCTCCAGCCAGCCCGGCACGTCGACGCCGAGCCACTGGAGAAACTCGAGCGTCTTCGCCGACCCGCACAGCGACAGCGTGAAGATGATCGGACGGGGTGCGACGCCGCGCTCGCGGCACGCGTAGAAGTAGTCGGAAACCAGGTTCTTCGTCTCGCTGACGTGGTAGATGACCTGCGAGATGAAGAACGTGCAGCCACGCTCCTGCTTGGCCAGCATGCGCCGGTGCTCGTCGCGGCCGCGGGCGTGCCGCTCACTGATCACGACGGCGCCGAGCGGCAGGTCGGGCCGCACCTCGTCGCGCAGGGCCTGGGCCCGGCGCAGATCGGTGCGGACCGGCTTGCCGCCCGAGGAGGCGCCGACGAAGACACCGAGCACCCGGGAGGGGTCGACCTCGTCGAGCCAGGCCCGCAGGTCTTCCTCGGCGTACTTGCCGACGCAGCGATAGAGCACCACCGGGCGGTCCCACTGGTCGAGGTATTCGGTGTGGAACGCGGCCGGGTCCATCGTCGGCAGGTAGGGGAACGGACGCTCCCGCGGGTTGCGGTCGGACTCGTCGTCGATGTCGTAGAGGATCAGCCCGTCGAGGTCGAGGGAGGACAACCGGCCGAGGGTCACCTCGGCGATCTCCTTGATCCGCTCGGGCGTCGCACTGCGGCGCGGTGGCGTGATGCCGAACAGCAGCATCCCGCCCTGGGCATCGGCGAGCATCTTTTGCAGCGGGGGGCGTTCCACGGCCACACCCTACGGTGAGACGGCTGACTACTCCGGCCCAATTTCTCCGCGGTCGCCCGGCAGGTTCTTGTCATACCCGGCGAGTTGAATGCCGGGCATGGAAGTCCGTGCCGCGGGTCAGCCGATGATGGGGTGGAAGAAGCCGAGGGTGATCGTGGTCGTGAGGGCGGCCGCGGCCAGGGCGGCGGCGCCGATCAGCAGGGCGGTGTCGGCCGCGGTGAAGTGCTGGCGGCGGGCGAAGGTGCGCGGGGTGCCCGAGTCGAAGCCGCGGGCGTCCATCGCCACGGCCAGGCGGGTGCCGCGGCGGAGGGCGCCGACCAGCAGGGCGAAGGCGGTCGACACGAAGAGTCTCAGGCGCGCGAGCGGGTTGTGGCCGGCGTCGACGCCGCGGGCCCGGCGGGCCAGGGTGAGCATCTGCCACTCGTCGCCCAGCAGGGGGAGCAGGCGAAACGCGGCCAGCGCGCCGATCGCGAAGCGGGACGGGGCCTTGGCGTTCTGCACCAGGGCGTCGGCCAGGTCGGTGGGGTCGGTGGTGGCGAAGACGATCACACCGGGCAGGGCGACCGCGAAGATGCGCAAGATCAGGCCGAGGGCGTCGACCAGCACCCCGGTCGTGACGTCGAACGGGCCCAGATCCAGCAGCAGCCGGCCGGAGCGGTCGGCCGCGAACAGCACCATCGTGACCAGGATGCCGGCCGCGGCCAGGGTCAGCGGCCAGGCGCGGCGCAGCAGGGCGCCGTGGCGCAGCCCGAAGAACGGCAGCAGCGCCAGCTCGACCAGCAGGCCGAGCGCCGGCGTCAGCGGGTCCAGCGTGGCGATCAGCGGCAACGAGAAGAGCAGCGCGGCGCCCAGCTTGGCGACCGGGTTGCGGCGCGCCAGTGGCGCCGCCGGGTCGGCGATCTGCCGCACGACGAAACTCACGGGCGCCGCCGGCGGGGGAGTGTGGGCCGGTCGGCGAGAGGTGTGGTGCCGAGGGGAAAGGTGCGGTCGGCGAGGGTTCGGACGAAGGCGTCGTCGTGGGTGACCGCTACGACGGCGTGGCCCTCGTCGCGCAGGGTGGCCAGCAGGGTGACCAGCTCGATCCACGTGCGACGGTCCTGGCCGAAGGTCGGCTCGTCCAGGATCAGCAGGCGCGGGGCGGTAGCCAGCGCGGTCGCGACGCTCAAGCGGCGCGCCTCGCCGCCCGAGAGCGTGTACGGGTTGGCGGCGGCCAAGCGGGTCAGGCGCAAGCGGTCGAGCAGGGCGTCCACGACGGCCGTGACTTCGGCGTCGGAGCGGCCCAGCCGGCGCGGGCCGAGGGCCAGCTCGTCGGAGACGCGCGTCGTGACGAACTGGTGTTCCGGGTTCTGGAAGACCGAGCCGATGCGGCCGGTCAGCGTCGTGGCCCGCCACTTGTGCGGGGGCCGGGGATCGCCGAAGGCGGCGACGCTGCCGGACGACGGGGCCAGCAGGCCGCCCATCGCCAGGGCCAGGGTCGACTTGCCGGCGCCGTTCGGTCCGGTCACCGCCAGGACCTCGCCCTCGGCGGCGCACAGCGACACCGGGGACAGTCGCTGTGCGACTGTCAACTGCTCCGCCCGTACGAGAAGAGCGCCCGCCGCCGCGGCGGCCTTGACCGGCGGGAAGCTGAAACCCGGCACCCAGACGCCGGCGTCGGCCAGCTGGTCGCCGTAGGCGGCGAAGACCATCTCGGGCGCGCCGTCCGCGCGGATCCCGCCCCCCGGCGCGAGCACGACCACCCGGTCGATCAGCGGCAGAGCCTCGGCGACCCGGTGCTCGACGATGATCAACGTGGCGTCGGAGAGGTGGGAGCGCACGATGGCCTCCCGGACCAGCGAGGCGCCGGCCGGATCGAGGTTGGCCGTCGGCTCGTCCAGCAGCAGCAGACCGGGTCGCATCGCCAGGACCCCGGCCAGCGCCAGGCGCTGCGCCTCGCCTCCGGAGAGGGCGGCGGTCGGGCGGGTGATCGGGTACGGGAATCCGACCCGATCGAGTGCGTCGCTGACCCGGGGCCAGATGTCGGACTCCCGCACCCCCCGGTTCTCCAGCCCGAACGCGACGTCGTCGCCGCTGCGGGCCATCACCAGCTGGGTCTGCGGGTCCTGGAAGAGGATGCCGACGCGTTCACGGGCCTTGCGCGGGTCGAGGCCGTCGACCTCGACCGTCCCCTCCGATTCGCCCGAGTCGTCGGGCAGGAGGCCGGCCAGCGCGGCGAGCAGGGTGCTCTTGCCGGCCCCCGAGGGCCCGAGCAGCAGCACCCGCTCGCCGTGCGCGATCTCCAGGTCGACGTCGCGGATCGCCCAGGCGCGGCGGCCGGCGTGCCGCCACCCGAACCCACGAAGTACGACCGCACTCATTGGTTAGACCAGCACCGACTAGACCAGCGCCCGCTCCCGGCCCGCGGCGAAGCGGTCCAGGACGCCGGTCTGAGCGAGTGCCCGGACCAGAACCGCGCTGCCGAGGCCGGCGACCACCAGCGACGACGCCGCGGTGATCAGGATGTACGGGATCCGCATGCTCGCCCACGACGTGCCCGGGTACCAGACGAACGCGTCGTAGATCGAGGCGACCAGCCCGGCCAGCGCGCCCGCGAGCAGTGCCACCGGGAGGCGCCACACCTTGTACATGAAGAGCGCGAAGCCGAGTTCGGCGCCGAGCGCCTCGAGCGGGCCCTGCACCGCGATGGTCCAGCCCCAGCTCGTGCCGATCGCGACCGAGACCAGCGAGGCCAGGGTCAGCGTGTAGAACGCCGCGCCCGGCTTGCGGACGATCAGCGCGCCGAGCACGGCCGGGACGAGCCACATGCCGTAGATGATGGCCCGTGCGGGCAGCGGAATGGCGTCGGCCGGGCCGTTCCACAGCAGGTTCCAGGCCCAGAAGATGACGCCGAACGCGACCGCGATGATGGACGCGATCACGATGTCGATGGTTCGCCAACGGTTGTTCACAATTAGCCTCCCAGCGGGTACCGGGAGAAGACGCACGCTCGATTGGAGACCGAACTTCCTGCGCTGGCATTACCCAGATCAGGTTCGAGGGTCTGCGAGTGTTACCTCGCACTCTCAGCGCTGTGCGCTCCCCTGTCGGATCGAGATCTGTTCACGGCCACCTCGAGTCGTCCTCAGCGCGAGCTGAGCACGTGCTCCCGGCCGTCGTGAACAGGTCTCGTTTGCATTAGTTTCGATGACGCTAACACCGTCTGACGTGTTGGGACAGCGAGGGAGTGATCACATGCGGGTGGCGACTACGCGCCGGGAGATCAAGGCGCGCGGGCTGACCTTCGACGTCTTCGAGGGCGGCCCCGAGGACGGCCGGCCGGTCCTGCTGCTGCACGGCTTCCCGCAGGACCATCGCGAGTTCGACCCGGTCCTGCCCCGGCTGCACGCCGCCGGTCTCCGGACGTACGCCCTCGACCAGCGCGGATATTCGGCCGGAGCGCGCCCGCCGGCGGTGGGTGACTACCGCCTGGCCGAGCCGACCGCGGACGCCGTCGCCGTGATCGAGGCCCTCGGCCTCGAGTCGGCCCACGTGGTCGGGCACGACTGGGGTGCACAGGTGGCCTGGCTGGTGGCCGGGCAGCACCCGGAACGCGTGCGCTCGCTGACCGCGATCTCGGTGCCCCACCCACGTGCGCTCGGTCTCGCGCTCCGCGTACGCCCGACCCAGCGCGCCCGCTTCGTCTACCAGGCCTTCTTCCGATCGCCGGGGGCCGAGCGGCTGCTGTTGGCGGGCGATGGCGCCCTGCTCAAGGCCATGATGCGCGCGATCGGGGAGCGGGCGGCGCTCTACGCCGACGCGATGCGCGAGCCGGGCCGGTTGACCGGCGGCCTGAACTGGTACCGGGCGCTCAGCCCCAAGGCCCTCAAGGGCCTGGGCGTGATCACGGTGCCGACGACCTACATCTGGAGCGACCACGACCCGGTCTTCCGGATCACCGCCGCCCTCCGGACCGCCGACTGGGTGCGGGCCGACTATCGGCTGGTCGCGATGCGCGACATCGGGCACTGGGTGCCCGAGGAGGCGCCGAAGGCGACCGCCGACGCGATCATTCGGCGCGTGACCGAGGCTTGAGCCCCAGACGCCGCAACTCCAGCAGAGCCAGCGCGTCGACCGCCTCCGGGTCGCCGTTGCGCCAGCTCTGCGCGATGTCGGGGCCGAGCTTGGCGAGCTGGTTGAGCGGCTGACCGGCCAGCGCGCGCAGGGCGAGCAGGTCGCGCCCGGCCGGGGCGTCCCGCACGCCGGCCGCCACCCCGGCCCGCCGGATCCAGCGCAGCCGCAGCGGCAGCCAGAGGAACAACACCAGGGCCAGCGGCACCGCCACCGCGGCCAGCGCCACGATCACCGACACCCTGCCGACGATCTCCTGCTGCTGGCGGCCCGCGTCGGCGAGCGAGCGGGCCGCGTCGGCCGCGCCGTTGAACGGCTTGACCAGCTGGCCGCCGACCAGCGGCACCCGGCCGACCTTGCCCCCGGCGTCGTTGAGGTTGTCGGCGAGGCCGGTGCCGGCGCTCTGCAGCTTCTCGCCCGGCACGCCGAGCTTCTGCACCATGTCGTGGACCCAGAGGCCGGCGCGTATCCAGAGGTAGACCCAGATGACCACGACGATGTCGGTGATCAGCTGACGGGTGGCGGTGGGGACCCGGTCGGCATAGAGCTTCACCGAATCAGCGTCGCACGGAGAGCGAACTAGCGCCCTCCGGCGGAAGGCGCGCAGTCCGGACAGGTCCCGAAGATCTCCAACGTGTGCGAGACGTCGACGAAGCCGTGCTGGGCGGCGACCCGGTCGGCCCAGGACTCGACCGCCGGACCCTCGACCTCGACCGCGTTGCCGCAGACCCGGCACACCAGGTGGTGATGGTGGCCCTGGCTGCAGCGGCGGTAGAGGTGCTCGCCGCCGGGCGGCCGCATCACGTCGATCTCGCCCGCGTCGGCCAGGCCCTGCAGTGTGCGGTAGACCGTGGTCAGACCGACCCGCTCGCCGCGCTCGCGGAGCTTGGCGTGCAGCTCCTGGGCGCTGTTGAACCCCTCGGCGTCGGCCAGGGCGGCGCTCACCGCACTGCGCTGCTTGGTATTGCGTTCGCCGCTCATTGGCGTACAACCTCCCTCGCGTGGCTGACCGCATCGGCGACGATGTGGGCGACGTGGTCGTCCACCAGCGAGTATGCGATCTCCCGTCCACGGCGCGCACCTCGCACCACCCCGGCGCCGCGCAGCACCCGCAGGTGCTGCGAGACCAGGGGCTGAGGGGCGCCCAGCTTCTCGACCAGCTCGTGCACACAGCGTTCGCCGAGACCCAGCTCGGCGACGATGGCGACCCGGATCGGTGCCGACAGCGCGCGCAGCAGCTCGCCGGCCGACTCGTACGCCTCGTAACCCGTCGTCGTCATCGCTCAGACCTTCTGCAGGACCACATCGGGGGGTTCCACCTCACGTGCCGCAGTGCCGCGCCGCCGCAGCAACCGCCAGGCCACCGTGCCGACCGAGATCGCCACGAAGACGGCCAGGGCCAGGATCACGGTGGTGGCACCGGGCGCGGTGTCGATCTCGGCGGAAACCACCACACCGGAGCCGGCCGAACCGAAGCCGATCACCATCGCCGCCGCCATGGTGCTGCGGAAACCCCGGGTGACCTGCTGCGCGGCGGCCACCGGCACCACCATCAGGGCGGAGACCAGGAGCAGACCTACGGTCCGCATCGCGATGGTCACGGTCACCGCGGCGGTCACGGCCATCAGCAGATTGAGCGTACGGACGGGGAGGCCGCTCACTCTCGCGTACTCCTCGTCGTTGCAGATCGCGAACAGCGCCGGCCGGAACGCCAGCATCGCGCCCAGCACCAGCACGCCGAGAATGCCGATGACCACGATGTCCTGCGGCGACGTCGTGACCAGCGAACCGAACAGATATTGGATCAGGTTGGCGTTGCTGGAGTCGTTGGACAACCCGACCAGCACCACGCCGCCCGCGATGCCGCCGTAGAAGAGCAGCGCCAGCGCCAGGTCGCCCGAGGTGCGGCCGCGCTGCCGGATCAGCTCGACACCGACCGCCCCGATCGCCGAGACGATCACCGCCGCGATCACCGGGGAGCGGTGCAGCAGCAGGCCGACGCCGACGCCGGTCAGTGCCACGTGGCCGATGCCGTCGCCGATCAGCGAGAGCCGGCGCTGCACCAGGTAGATCCCGAGCGAGGGCGCGGCCAGCCCGATGATCAGCGCGCCGGCCAAGGCCCTCAGCATGAAGTCGTACTCGAAGAGGTCCACGTGGTCAGCCCGCCGGCATCGGGTCGGTGGGCGCCCACTCGCAGATGCCGGCCTTGACCGTGTCGGCGTGCGGGTGCACATGGTCGTGGCCGGGCGCGGCGTGGTGGCCGGCCGGCTCGGGGACGGGCCCCTCGTACGCGATGCGGCCGTCGTGCACCACGACCGCCCGGTCGATCAGCGGCTGCAGCGGGCCCAGCTCGTGGGCGACCAGCAGGATCGTGCCGCCGTCGGTCTCGAACCGGCCCAGCGCGGCGGCGAACGCCTCCTGACTGGACGCGTCGACCCCGGCCGTCGGCTCGTCGAGCACCAGCAGGTCGGGCTTGCCGGCCAGGGCCCGGGCGATCAGCGTGCGCTGCTGCTGGCCACCGGAGAGCGTCGAGACCGGGTCGTTGATGCGGTCGAGCAGGCCGACGTCGCTGAGCGCGGCGCGTACGGCTGCGCGGTCGGCCGCCCCCGGCGGCCGGAAGATTCCCCGCCGGGCCAGCCGGCCCGAGGCCACCACCTCGCCGACCGTGGCCGGCACGCCGCCGCCCGCGCCGAGGCGCTGCGGCACGTAGCCGACCCGGGCCCACTGCTTGAACCGCCGCAGGCCGGTGCCGAACAGCTCGATCTCGCCGCGGCCGATCGGCACCAGGCCGAGCACCGTGCGGATCAGGGTCGACTTGCCGGAGCCGTTGGCACCGAGGATCGCGACCACCTCACCGGGGTGCACGCTCAGGGTGACGTCGTGCAGCACCTCTCGACCCTCGTAGCCGACGGCGAGATGGCTGACGTTGACGACGCTCATGAGCACCCCAGGGCGGTACGCAGTGTGGCCAGGTTGTCGCGCATGACGGAGAAGTAGTCGGCGCCGGGGTCGGTCAGTCCCTCGAGCGGGTCGAGTACGGCGGTGCGGGCGCCGACCTCGCGGGCGACCGTCTCGGCGACCTTGGGGCTGACCAGGGTCTCGAAGAAGATCGTGGTGGTGCCGGTCGCCTTGGCCTGGGCGGCGATCCGGCCCATCCGGCGCGGGGACGGCTCGGCCTCGGGGGAGATCCCGGTGATGCCGATCTGGGTGAGACCGTAGCGGGTGGCCAGGTAGTTGAAGGCGCTGTGGCTGGTGACGATCTCGTGCCGGGTGCACTGGCGCAGGCCGTTCGCCATCTCGGTGTTGAGCGCGTCCAGCTCGGTGTGCACCTGGGCGGCCCGGGCCGTGTAGTCGGCGGCGTGGACGGGGTCGGCCTGGGCGAAGCGGGCGCCGAGCCGGTCGGCGATGGTCGCGAAGCGCACCGGGTCGAGCCAGACGTGCGGATCCATGCCGCCGCCGGCGGTCTCGGGCCGGTCGGCGCCCGGCTCGGGCCTGCCGTCGGTGCCGTCGGCCAGCGGCAGCAGCGGCACCACCTGGGAGACGTCGAACGCCCGGCCC
>DASWRZ010000054.1:0-10109 GCA_036402935.1 Actinoplanes sp. | reverse complement strand
GTGACAACCTTCGCGAGCAGGGGCGCCAGGACCTCGGCGGCCGCGCCGCCGGCTTCGTGCCGGCTCACGGTCACATGACGTACGCCGTTGAAGTCGGACTCCTCGACCTCGCCGGCGGTGACCTGGTGGCCCCGCAGGAAGCCCTCGAGTGCCTTGGTGGGGGAGCCGTCGGCCGCGTACGCCGCAGCGACCTTGGGGCCGCGCACCACGCGTACGGAATCGGTCTCGCGCGCCGCGACCTGACCGACCACCGCGACCAACCGCCGGGGGGTCGCGAACACCCGCACCTCGTCGTGGCTGAGCCGGGTCGCGGCGAGGCCGTCGGTGACCGCCTTGTGGACATGGTCCTTGGCCGCGCGCGCCTCGGAGGGCGGGAGCTCCTCGGTGCCGATCTCGAAGACCAGCGTGCGCGGCTGAAGCTTTTCGGCCGGCACGGCGACCGGACGCGCCGGCGGCAGCGCCTCCACGAGACCGAGTGGATGCCCCAGCTCGTCGCGGCGGGCCACCCAGAGGCGGGCCACGTCGCCGGCGAGCCGCCGCATGCGGGCGAACTCGGCCGCGCGGTCGGCGGTCGACACGGCACCGCGGGCGTCGAGCACGTTGAACGCCTGCGAACACTTCAGCACGAAGGTGTGTGCGGGCACGGGCAGTCCGGCGTCGATCAGGCGTTGCGCCTCCGCGGCGTACAGCTCGAGCAGCTGCCGGTTGGCGGCGACGTCGGCGTCGTCGAGGTAGTACCGCGACATCTCGTACTCGCCCTGGCCGAACACCTCGCCGTAACTGATGCCGGGGGCGTACTCGATGTCCTTGAAGTGGGTCTTGTCCTGCAGCGCCATCATGATGCGCTCGATGCCGTAGGTGATCTCCACGCTGACCGGGTCGAGGTTGATGCCGCCGGCCTGCTGGAAGTACGTGAACTGGGTGATCTCGAGCCCGTCGAGCCACACCTCCCAGCCCAGGCCCCAGGCGCCCATCGCCGGCGCGGCCCAGTTGTCCTCGACGAACCGCACGTCGTGCGCCTTCACGTCGATGCCGAGCGCCTCGAGGCTGCCCAGGTAGAGCTCCTGCGGGTGGCCCGGGTCGGGCTTGAGGATCACCTGCAGCTGGGTGTGGGTCTGCAGGCGGTTGGGGTTCTCGCCGTAGCGCGAGTCGTCGGGCCGCACCGACGGCTCGACGTAGACCACCCGCCACGGCTCCGGACCGAGCACCCGCAGGAACGTCGCCGGGTTCAGCGTGCCCGCCCCGACCTCGGTGTTCATCGGCTGGACGGTCAGGCAGCCCTGTTCCGTCCAGTACGCGGTCAGCCGGGCCAGCGCGTCCTGCATCGTCAGCATGGGTCCGAAGTCTAGGAGAGCGGCCGGACGGGTAGGTGGGATATATGACCGAGCTGCTCGTAGGTGATCTGTACGACTTCCAGGACCTGCTGTCGCCATCGGAGACCGCGATTGTGCTGAGGGTCCGCGAGTTCCTGGCCGCCGAGGTCACTCCGATCGCCAACGATCACTGGGCGAGGGCGTCCTTCCCCTCCGAACTGATCAAGCGGTACGCCGGACTGGACATCGCCGGCTCGGCGCACTCCTCGCTGCTCAAGGGGTGGCTGGCGCTCGAGATGGCCCACGCCGACGCGTCGATGGCCACCTTCTACGGCGTTCACTCCGGGCTGGCGATGGGCAGCATCCGCACCTGCGGCTCGGCTGAACAGCAGGAGCGCTGGCTCCCGGCGATGGCGTCCTTCGACACGATCGGGGCGTTCGCGCTGACCGAGCCCACCGGCGGGTCGGACGTGGCGGCCGGCCTGCGCACCACGGCGCGCCTCGACGGTGACGAGTGGATCCTCAACGGCGAGAAGCGCTGGATCGGCAACGGCACCTTCGCCGACCTGATCGTGGTCTGGGCCCGCGACGTCGCCGACGATCAGGTGAAGGGCTTCGTCGTTCGTTCGGACGCGCCGGGCTTCACCGCCACCAAGATCGAGAACAAGATCGCCCTGCGGATCGTCCAGAACGCCGACATCGTGCTGTCCGACGTGCGTGTGCCCGAAGAGGACCGCCTGCAGAACGCCAACTCCTTCAAGGACACCGCGAAGGTGCTCCGCCAGACCCGCAGCGGCGTCGCCTGGGAGGCGGTGGGGGTCATGCTCGCCGCCTTCGAGATCGCCCGGGCGTACGCGACCTCGCGCGAACAGTTCGGCAAGCCGATCGGTTCGTTCCAGCTCGTACAGGACCTGCTCGTCCGCATGGTCGGCAACGTGACCGCCTCGCTGGGGATGTGCGTACGCCTGGCCCAGCTGCAGGACGCGGGCCACTATCGCGACGAGCACTCGGCCCTGGCCAAGGCGTACTGCACGACCCGGATGCGCGAGGTGGTCGGCTGGGCGCGCGAACTGCTGGCCGGCAACGGCATCGTCCTCGACTACGACATCGGCCGCTTCGTGGCCGACGCCGAGGCCCTCTACTCCTACGAGGGCACCCGCGAAATCAACACGCTGATCGTCGGCCGCGCCGTAACCGGCCTGAGCGCCTTCGTCTGACCTTGGTGTCCGGCTTCCCGACGGGCCCGCGGGGTGGAAGGATCCGTGGCCGTGAGGGCTTTGGTGGGGTGGGTGCGGCGGAAGGACCCCCAGCTGGTGGCGGTGCGGCGGGCGGCGCGCATCATGATCGTGGCGTGTCTGGGGTTCTACATCTGCCGCTACGCGCTCGGCAAGCCGGCCATGGCGCCCTACGCGCTGTTCGGGGCGGTGGCGCTCGGCGCCCTGTCGCAGATCCCCGGCAGCCCGCAGCAGCGGGCGCGCACGCTGCTGGCCGTGCTCCCGGTGGGGTGGGTGCTGGTCACGCTCGGCACCCTGCTGTCGGTGACCACCTGGGCGGCTGCCGCCGGCATGTTCCTGCTCGGCTTCGGCGTCAGCTTCGTCGGCGTGGGCGGCCCCCGGCTGGTCGGGCTGGCCGCCGGCATGCAACTGCTCTACATCCTGCCCTGCTTCCCGCCCTACGATCCGGGCTCCCTGCTCTGGCGGCTGGGCGGCGTCACCATGGCCGTGCTGCTCCTGGCCGCGGCCGAGGTCCTGTTCTGGCCCGATCCCGCGCCGGTGCCGTACCGCAAGCGGCTGGGCGACGCGATCGGCGCGCTCGGTGCGTGCCTGCACGCGCTGGCCGACAGCTGGGGCGGCGACCCGACCGGGCGTGACCGGCTGGCCGCGCTGCTGCCCGACGCCACCGACGCGGCCGACGCGCTGCGTCCCTCGCGGCTGCCACCGACCCAGCGGCCGGCGTCGGCCGGGCGCCGGGACCGGGCGCTCAGTTCGGCCGCCGGCACCGCCCGGCTGATGCTGGGGCGGGCGGTCGACCTCTACTTCACCGACGTGCACGATGCGGCCAGCCTGGCCGCCGCGACCAGGCTGCTGCGGGAGACCGCCGGCTGCGTCGAGGTGGCCGCGGCGTGGCTGCACGGCGCCGGGCCGGTGCCCGACACCGGGCACATCTCGGCCGCGCTCACCGAGTTCCGGGTGGCCCGGATGAACACCGATCCCAACGGGCTGCCGCCGGAGCGGCTGCGGCTGGGGTCGATGGCGCTCGCGCTCGGGGAGTGGACCAAGACGCTGATCTTCGCGATCCGGGTGGCGGCCGGGCTGCTGCCCGACCACCCCGACCCGACGCCGCCGGCCGCGCAGCCGGGGCAGTTCTGGTACGCGTACCGGAAGGTCCCCGACCTCTGGTGGCACCGCCTGCGGGAAAACCTCACCCCGCGCTCGGTCTATTTCCAGGGCGCTCTGCGCCTGGCCGTCGCCCTGGCGGCGGCCCGGCTGCTGGCCGGGGTCTTCGACCTGTCGCACGGGTTCTGGGTGCTGCTGACCATCCTCACCGTGCTGCGCACCAGCGCCGCCGAGACCCGGTCGGCGCTCAAGCCGGCGCTGATCGGCACCGTGGCCGGGTCGGTCGTGGCCGCCGTGCTGCTGGTGGTCGGCGTCGACCCGACGGTCTACGCGATCATCCTGCCGTTCGTGATGTTCATCGGGTTCGCGGCCGGGCCGCTGCTCGGGCTCGGCTGGTCGCAGGCGCTCTTCACGCTGGTCATCACGCTGGTCTTCGCCCAGGTCACGCCGGTCGACTGGCGGCTGGCCGAGGCGCGGGTGCTCGACGTGCTGGTCGGTGCCGGCGCGGCCGTGCTGATCGGCGTGTTCGCCTGGCCGCGCGGCGGGGCCGGCGAGTTGCACCGGGCGGTCGGCAACTTCATCGGCGCCGCCTCGCGGGTCATCCGCGAGACCGTGTCGGTGATGGCCGACGGCGAACGGCCGGGCACCGCGTTGCCGGAGGCCCGTTCGGCGGGCATGCTGGCCGACGCCTCCTACGCGCTCTACCAGAGCGAACGCCACGACGCCTCGACCATCGACTGGCAGGCCACTCTCGTGGCCGGGCACCATGCCGTACGCGGGGCCGAAGTGCTGGTCCGGTCGTGCCCGGCCGGGGGTCTGCTGCCGAGCGTCGGGCCGTTGACCTCGACCGCGTGGGACGTGGCCCGGCGCTTCGAGCGGGCGTCGGAGGGGCTGCTGGCCCGCGACCGGGGATTCGTCGAGCGCCCGGCGCCCGACCGCGCCGAGCCGGTGGAGTGGCCCACCGACCTCGGGCCGGAGCTCTACGTCATCGCTGACCTGCGGGCCTGGCTGGACGGATTGCGCGACGACATCACCCGGATCGGCGGCCGCCCGGAGCGGGTCGACGGGCTGCGGGACCGGGTTTCTCAACTTGCCGACGGGGCGGCGTGAACTTTCGGCCGCTCTACGTCCTGGTCGCCGGGGTCGCGGCCGTCCCGTCGCTGGACACCGCCTTCGCGAAAGCGCTCAACGGTGCCCAGCTCGAGGGTGTGCTGTTCTCCCTGCTGATCCTGATCGGCACCCAGACCGCCTGGGTGGCGGCGATGTCGCGCTGGGGCGACGACGAGACCTCGCCCAGGACCGAATCAATGACATTCCAGTGACTCCTCGGTCCCCGGCTGGAGTTTGCCGTCGGCCATGTTGTCGGCGATCTCCCAGAACGACTGGGACCAGGCGCCCTGCGGCGCCATCTGGTTGAGCACCTGCCAGTGGTGGCTGCTCTTCATGGCGTTCTCCGCCCGCTTCACCTCGGTGAGGTTGCCGGCCGCGCGGGCCCGCTTCCAATCCGCGATCCACCCGCAGCCGACCACCTTGGTCGTCTCGGCGCCGAACTGGTAGGGGTCGTTCGCGCCGAGGTCCTTCAGGGCCGACCGGTCGAAGCCGGGCGGCAGCGGGATGTCGGCCAGCACCTTGTCGGCGGCCGCGGCGGCCCGGTCCGGGGTGACGATCTCCGGGGGCATCGCGGCCAGGAACGTACGGGCGTCGACCTGCTTGATGTGCGTCAGCGTCCGGTCGAAGCCCGCCCGGGTCCAGCCCGTGGGTCCGGTCCGCATCTCGACGAAGAGGCCGTTGCGCGGCTTGAGCATGACCGCGAAGTCGGTGGGGCTGTAGGTGAACCGGTCACCGGGCATGCCGTCCACCGTGGCCGGTTCGGGCTTGCTGACGTCGAGCCGGTCCTGGTAGTAGCTGTCGTACTCGTCGGCCGGGTACCAGTCGAACTCCAGCTCGCGGGCGCCGTCGGCGAAGCGGATCGTCCCGGTCCGGCCGGCGAAGCCGTAGACCGTGGTCGCCTTCCAGCCCGGCTCCTCGATGAGCAGGCGCGGGTTGTCCTCGGCCGCCTTGAGGTCGATCACCCCGGAGGCGGCCGGCACGGCGACGGCCGGTGCATCGGACGCCGGCTTGTGGTTCAACGCCACGAAACCCAGGACGACGGCGACCGCGGCCGCCGCGGCGATCGGTGCCGCGAAGCGGATGAAGGACGGGCGGCGGACGGCGACGATGTCGTCCAGCAGGTCCTGGTCGGCTCCGTCGAGGTGATTCATCACCTCGGGCCGGTACGGGTCGGCGTCGCGAAGAATGTCGTCGGTCATGTGCGCTCCTCGGGGAGGCCTATGGTCAGGACGTCACGTTCATGTCCGGGTGGGCCGGGTGCGTCACCGAGCAGATTGCGGAGCCGGGTGCGGGCCCGGGAGAGCCGGGTGCGCACGGCGGCCGGGCCGATCCGGAGCACCGTGGCCGCCTCGCGCGGCTCCAGCCCTTCCCAGGCGGTCAGCATCAGCAGCTCGCGGTCGGGTTCGGGCAGCATGGCGAGGGCCTGCCGGACGGCGAGCCGCGAGGGCAGATCGATGCCGGGGGCCGCCTCGGCGAACGAGAGCAGCCGCTGCCGGAGTCGCTCCCGGCGGGCGTCACCACGATGGTGGTTGGCCAGGATCCGGCGGGCGACGCCGTACAGCCAGAGCCGGGCCTCGTCGCCCGGCGGTATCTCCCGATGTCGCCGCCAGGCGACCAGGAACGTCTCGGCCACGACGTCGGCCGCGTCGGCGGGCTGCGGTACCCGCCGGGTCGCGTAGGCCAGCACGGCCTCGAAGTTGCCGGCGTAGACGCGCCGGAAGTGTTCCTCGGGGGTCATGTCCCTTCCATGTCCGGCTGATGGCCGAACGTTACCGGCCTACGCGGCCTGGGAAGCGCGGCGATATCCGCCGCCGGCGACCTTGGTGTCCCGTTTCGCGTCGTACATCGCGGCGTCGGCCGCCCGCATCAGCGCGTCGTACTCGGTCGCGTCGTCCGGGAACAGGGCGATTCCCACACTGCCGCCGATCTGCACCCGCACGCCGTCGATCTCGAACGGCGACCGCAGCTTGTCGACGATCCGTTCGGCCACGTGCTCGGCCGCCGTCGCGTCGGGATCGCGGGTCAGCAGGATCGCGAACTCGTCCCCGCCCAGCCGGGCGACCACGTCGTTGTCCCGCACCGAGGCGATCAGCCGCTTGGACACCTGCTGCAGCAGCAGGTCACCGGCCTGGTGCCCGGCGGTGTCGTTGACCTCCTTGAACCCGTTGAGGTCGAGCAGCATCACGGCCGCCCGGGTGCCGGTGACCGCGGCCAGCCGCACCGCCTCCGACGCCCGCCCGAGCAGGTGCGAGCGGTTGGGCAGCCCGGTCAGCGAGTCGTGGTACGCCTGATGACTGAGCTCGGCCACGTGGGCCTGGGCGGCCTGCCGCATCTCGGCGCTGTCGACGATCAGGGCGCCCTCGACCGACAGCTGCTCGGCCAGGATGCGGTCGCGGCTGCTCCAGTCCCGGGTGCCGCTGGTGTCACCGCACAGGATCATGCCGACCGGGCCCTGGGCCGAAAGCAGCGGCAGCGCGAGAAAGCAGCGCAGGCCCACGCTCTGCACCAGCCCTCCCGGCCGTACCTGGGCGGTCGACGCGTCGCCGACCAGGGCCGGCCGGCGGTCGGCGGCGATGCCCCGCCAGATCGGGGAGCCGGCCGCCTTCTGGCCGATCAGGGACTCGATCTCCGACGGGAGGCCGGCACTGTGCACGTAGCGGATCCGCCCGTCCCCGTCGACCAGGTAGAGCGCGGCGAACTCGGTGCGGAACGCGTCGGCGGTCGCCGCGGCCAGGATCCGGCCGGCCCCTTCGACGCTGGTCGCGGCCATGCCCTCCTCGAACAGGCTCCGGATGATCGTCGACGTGTGCGACACGAACTGGCGCTGCTTCTCGGCCGCCAGCCCCTGAAGCGTGCTGGCGAAGTGCAGCGCGACCTCGGCCAGCACCTCGTGGCGCAGCGCGGCCAGGGCGGCGCCGGTGAGCAGCAGGACGCCGACGGTCTGGCCACCGATCCGCAGGCGTACGGCCATCTGCTCGCCGCTGACCAGCGGTGGCGCCCCGGCCGCCATGCGGAAGACCTTGCCGGCGGTGAGCATGTCGCGGCGGCCGGGCTCGCCGACCTGGGCGCACGCGTTCATGAGCCCGGTCTCGGAGTCGAGTTCGAAGACGGTGGCGGCGGTCAGCCCGACGGCGGCCCGCAGGTGGGGTTCGGCCAGCTCCAGCACGTGCTGCACCGACGGGGTGTCGCGGGTCATGAACGAAACGAGCTCAGCGAGCAGCGCTTCCTGCGCGTCGTCGAGAGTCGTCTGGCTCATGGCCATAGAAGTCGGCACCGGCCGGGAGCGGTTGAGGGTTCGCCGGGCACGAACCTACCGACCACCGACCTGTGGTCAGTCGGAGGCCGTCTCGAAGGACGGGGTCGAGGCGCGTCGCGCGTCGGCCACGTCGGCCATCAGATCGTCCCAATCCGGGTCGGGCCGCAGCGGCGGCAACGTGACCTGGTCGGCCGAGCGGGCCGCACTGTATTCCCACCAGGCCGCGACCCGGACCGGCCAGAGGCCCATCCGGACCGCGCCGGCCAGGAAGCACCGGTGGGCGAGCAGCGTGGCCGCCAGGATGTCGGGGTCGAGGGCGGCCCCGGGGGCGTCGATCGTGCGGCCGAGCGCCCGCACGTCGCGGTGCACCTCGGAGTACGCGATCAGGTTGGGCATCGCCGGCACGCGCAGGTCGTGGCCGGGGATCACCATGCTGTCGGCGTAGGCCGGGGTGAAGACCAGGTCGTCGGTGGTGACGATGAGCGGCAGGATCTCGCGCCCGCGGCGTACGTCGAGCTGGACGGCCGGCGCCCCGGTGGGGACGAAGACGTTGTCCAGGGAAGTGATGTCCGCCGGGTCGAGCGAAGCGGTGTCGCCGAGGGCCGGGACGTGCACGTGCAGCGCCCCGCGCTTGACCGACGCCTCGACGCCGGGAATATCGGACAGCGCCTCGGTCAGCTCGAATACGTGCACGCTCCTGTTATACGCCCTCCTTAAGCCGCCTCTAAAGATCGCTTGTTAACCGAAGGTTTCTGGGTCATTGCGGTGGGAGCGCTCCCATGCCATGCTGTTCTCCAAGCCGGGTAGCGATGCCCCTCGATGCGCTAACCGGCTGGATCCCCTCGGCGCTCACGTGCGCCGCCGCATGTCTCGAGGAGCCACCACATGAGACCTGTCCTCATCCGCGGGCTGACCGCGGCCGCCGCCGTAACGCTCATATCCGGTCTCGGCATAGCCGTCGCGACCAGCGCGAGCGCCGCGGCCGGCTGCCGGGTCGACTACTCCGCCAACTCCTGGTCCACCGGCTTCACCGGCACGGTCAACGTCACCAACCTCGGTGACGCGATCTCCGGTGGGTGGAACGTGGCCTGGGACTTCGCCGGGAACCAGACGGTGACCCAGGGGTGGAGCGCGACCATCACCCAGTCGGGTAAGCATGTCACGGCGACCAACCCGTCCTGGTCGTCCGGCATCGCCTCCGGCGCATCGGTCAACTTCGGGTTCAACGCGAACTACTCGGGTACGAACGCGAACCCGGCGACGTTCACGCTCAACGGTGTCGCCTGCACGGGCTCCACCGGCCCGACGACCGGCCCGACCACCGGCCCCACCACGCCGCCGACGACCACCCCGACGACGCCTCCCACGACGCCGCCGACGACCGGCCCGACCACGCCGCCGACCAACGGCGGCAAGGCCGACAACCCGTACGCGGGTGTCAAGGGCTACGTCAACCCGGAGTGGAAGGCCAAGGCCGACGCCGAGTCCGGTGGCAGCCGCGTCTCCAACAGCCCGACCGCCGTCTGGCTGGACCGGATCGCCGCGATCAACGGCACCACCGGCAGCAGCTCGAACGGCAGCATGGGCGTTGCGGCACACCTCGACGCCGCGCTCGCCCAGGGCGCCGGGTACATCCAGTTCGTCATCTACGACCTGCCCGGCCGCGACTGTGCCGCGCTGGCGTCGAACGGTGAGCTGGGCCCGAACGACCTGCCCAAGTACAAGAGCGACTACATCGATCCGATCGCCGCGATCGAGGGCAACGCCAAGTACAAGAGCCTGCGCATCATCAACATCGTCGAGATCGACTCGCTCCCGAACCTGGTCACGAACACCTCGGGTCAGGCCGGCGCGACCGCGAACTGCGACACGATGAAGGCCAACGGCGGGTACGTCCAGGGTGTCGCGTACGCCTTGAACAAGCTCGGCGCGGTCGGCAACGTCTACAACTATGTGGACGCCGCGCACCACGGCTGGATCGGCTGGGACTCCAACTTCGCCCCGACCGCCGACCTGCTCTACCAGGTCGCCGTGCAGTCCGGCAGCGTCAACAACGTGACCGGCTTCATCACCGACACGGCGAACTACTCCGCG
>DASWRZ010000053.1:0-19710 GCA_036402935.1 Actinoplanes sp. | reverse complement strand
CCCGCTTGCCACCCATCCGACCAGATCTACCCGTCCTCGATGGAGACGTAAATAGTCCGTTTCGACGACTCAGCCGGCGAAGCGCGGGCTCGTCGCCATCGCCCTGTAGGCGGCCAGCGAATCCGCGTTGGCGTCGATGCGCCAGTTGTACGGCGCGTCCTTGTGGGTGTCGGTGTCGAACCAGGCGACCGCGCCGATCGCCGGCCGGGCGGCGACGTACGCGCTGAACTTGCGGATGAAGTCGCCCTTCGTGACGCCTCCGAAGTCGGCCGCGGCGATCTCGGTGACGAAGACCGGCTTGCGGGACGAGTAGGCGTTGTAGAGCGGGTCGTACAACGTCTGCGGGGACTCGTGGCCCAGGTTGTAGCCGCTCAGGCCGACCCAGTCCACATAGCTGTCGCCCGGGTAGTACGACTGGAAGCGGTTCGACGCCGTGGGCGGCCGGTTGTTCCAGTTGATGCTCCACACCCACGCCACGTTGTGGGCGCCCTGCTCGGTGAAAGCCCGGTGCAGGTAGCGCCAGCAGTCGACGTACCCCTGGGGGTTGTTGTCGTTGTCGGGTCCGCCCCACGGGTACCAGTTGCCGTTCATCTCCCAGGCCCAGCGCAGGAAGACCGGCTGCTTGAGCCGGGCCAGGTTGCGGGCCGCGGCCTTGATGATCGAGTCGGAGTGGCCGCCGAGGATGTTCTCGTAGGCGACGCCGCGCCAGGAGATCAGCGGGATCGTGTTGGCGGGCAGGTCGCTCAGGCTGCTGGGCAGGTGGTCGCCGAAGCCGTAGAAGAGGTGGATGATCTTCTCGCCTCGGCCCAGCTGGTGGCGGCGCAGGGCGATGGCCTGGGAGAAGCTCGTGCCGGAGAGGTCCAGGTAGGCGCCGAGCATGACCCGGCCGGCCTTGAACGGGACCGGGCCGCCCCAGCCGGGCTTGCCGACCGGGGTGGGTCTGGCCGAGGCCGGCGGCGGCGACGAAGGACCCTTCGAGGGCGATGACGGCAGCGACGACGGCGGCCGCGACGACGAGCCGAACCGGTGTATCCCGACCGCGACGCCGGAAACGGCCGCGGCCGCGGCAGAACCGAGCAGGACCCGCCGCGTCATGGTGTTCTTCCCGCGGTGGGCCGGGGTCACGTGAGGTTCCACCCGGCGGTGCGGGCCAGCCGGCGCACGATCCGCCAGCCGGGCTGCGCGGCCCGCTTGAGCCGCGGGATCAGTCCGCTCTCCCCCGCGGCGCACATGGCGACCAGGTCGGCGCCGGAGAGATCGGGTGTCGGCTGGAGCCGCGGGACCGCGAACCGTGGCTCGTACGACGTGTGCAACCGGCGGCCGACCTCGGTCGCGTTGTCGTGCCCGGCCCAGGCGACCACCCCGCGCACCCGGCGTCCGTTGTAGCCGTGCGGGTAGGCGAACGACCGGATCGGATGCTGCAGGCGCTGTTCGAGCCGGTCGCGAGCGGAGACGATCTCATGCCGTAGCTGCCGGCCGGGCAGCACGTCGAGCGGATGGTGGATCAGGCCGTGGTTGCCGATCTCGACGCCGGCGGCCTCGACCGAGGACAACTCGTCCCAGGTCAGCATCGGCCCGAAGGCGGGCGCCCAGCGGCCCAGCCATCCGGCGCTACCACCGAGGTGACCGACCGAGGCGTAGAGCGTGGCCCGGGCGCCCGCCTTCTCCAGCGCGGGCACGCCGGCGGTCAGGAAGTCGCGGTACCCGTCGTCGAAGGTGAGCGCGACCAGTTTCGAAGAAGTGCCGGCGTCCAGCAGGTCCAGGGCCTCGCTGAGCCCGACCAGCTGATATCCGGCGTCGTTGAGCGCATCGAGGTGCTCGGCCAGGCGTCGTGGTGGTACCGCGAAGTCGCGGAGAGGCCCGGCCAGCGCGGACACCGAGTGGTACATGAGCGCCGGAAGGGTCCAGGCCGGTGCCGGTGGCAGCGTCACTTCTCCCACGCTAGGCGCGGCTCGCGCGGTAAGGAAGCATTCGCGGTTTTTCACCGCAAAAGCCCTCTGCCGAAAGTCGTAGACGACTCCCGCTCGAGCGGGAGGTGCCGGACCCGTCGGGACGCAAGGCTGTACGCCATGACGATCGATCGGCTGCGCCTCGCCGAGTCGGCCACGGAGACGGCCCTCGTGTTCGGGGCGGTCATCCTGCCGTCCGCCGCCCGGGTGCTCGGCCCGGGGCTGCTGGCCGTCCTCGGGGCGATGGCGGCGATGTTGACCTCTGGTGTTTACGCATTACACGCCGTAACCTTCGACTCCTTCCGGATCACTGGTCAGCGCGCCGAACGCAATTTTGCATCTACGAAGGGTGAGGACTGAACCGTAGGATCGCGCGGACCGTACCCCCGGGCGACGACCTACCGCTTCACCCCCGGGGGCGCGAGATGTTCCGACTCATTCAACTGCATACCGAGAACGGTGTACCCCGCATCGGTGTCGACCCGGACGGCTATGTGAGTGCGCGCACGGCCCTCGCCCGCTATCGCAGCGCCCCCGCCGCGTACTTCGGAGTCGGCCGCTTCGACCACGAGGGCACCCTGGCCGAGATCATCCTGGACCGGTTGTGCGGCCCCTTGGGTGACTGCCCGCGGCCGGCCTCGGTGGTACACGCCCGCACCTATCAGCGGCTCTGCGAGACCTGCGCGTACGGGCTCGACGTGCTGACCGTCCCGCAGCTGGCCCGGCTCCTCGGCATCGCCTGCCGCCTCGCCCCGGTACTCGCCCGGTCGGGCCGGCACGCCGCGCTCGAGGAGGCCTCGCCGTCCGGCAACCGGATCGCCCGCGAGTTCCCGGGCCGGGTCACCGACCCGATCTGGCGGCTCGAGCTGTGCCTCGAGCTGGCGCGCACGCCGAGCGCGGTCAACGGCCTTCTCATCGGGGTGGGCGCGCTGACCCACCGCGACGTGCTCGACCTCTTCCCGGTGCTGCGTACGCTCGCCGACGAGCTTCCGGAAGAGGTACGCGAGGAGCTGTCCCGGGCCACCGCCCGGCCGCTGTCCCCGGCCGGGGTGGCCGGGCTGCGGCTCGGGCTGGCACCGGAACACGTACGGTAGGACGCTGCCCCGGCCGGCGGAGAACGAAGCCGAGCGACGCCGGTACGGTTCCGGAATGACCCACACGTTCGACACCCTCGTGGATCGCGCCCGCGCGCTGGTGTCCGACGGTCGCCGGGCCGTCCTCGGCATCGCCGGCGCCCCGGCGGCCGGCAAGACCACGCTGGCCGAGGAGCTGCGCTCGGCGCTCGGGCCGACCCCGCCGCCCGGCCTGGCCGCCGGCGACTGGGTGGCGCACGTGCCGATGGACGGCTTCCACCTGGCCGACGTCGAGCTGGAACGGCTCGGCCTGCGCGACCGCAAGGGCGCGCCCGAGACCTTCGACCATCTCGGCTACGCCAACCTGCTGCGCCGCTTCCACGAGGACCGCGACGACGTCATCTACGCGCCCGGTTTCGAACGGGTCATCGAGCAGCCGATCGCCGGTTCGATCCCGGTGTTCCGCGCCGCCCGGCTGATCATCTCGGAGGGCAACTATCTGCTGCTCTGGGAGGCGCTGCGGCCGCTGCTGACCGAGGTCTGGTACGCCGACCTCGACGACACCTCCCGACTGCGCCGCCTGGTCGACCGGCACGTCCGGTTCGGCAAGCCGGAACCGGCGGCGATGGCGTGGGCGACCGGCACCGACGAGCGGAACGCTCGGATCGTGGCGGGCACCAAAACCGGAGCCGACCTGGTCGTGGATGCCGATGTGCTGCACCGCATCGGCACTGCCCCCTCGTGAGTGGCATGCTTCAGCTGTGTCAGTGGAGGTAGAGGCCCAGCCCCGCCGTCGCCGGTCGCGGGCCGCCCGGTTCGGCCTGATCGTGACGGCCGTCGTCATTCTGTTGTTCGGCGTGCCCTGGGCGACGCTGATCTGGTCGGGCAACGCCTGGCCTCGAGCGGTCTTCGTGCTCGGCACGGTGGTCTTCGCGCTGGCGGCGGCCGCGTTCCCGGTGCTGATGTTCACCGGCCACGGCCGCGGCCTCGACTGGGCGTCACGGATCGCCGACACCACACTCGGCGTGGTCTGGGTGCTGTTCGTCTGGTCGGTCATCGGCCAGGTGGTCGGCCTCGTCCTGCTGGCCGCCGGCGTCGGCGGGCCCGGGCGGGCCCGCACGATCTCCGCGGTGGTTGCGGTGATCGCCGTGGTCCTGCTGGTCTGGGGGTACGCGGAAGCGATGCGCGTGCCCCGCGTCCGCCGGATCGACGTGACCGTTCCCCGTCTGGGTCGCGGCCTGGACGGACTGCGCCTCGTGCTGCTGACCGACACCCACTACGGCCCGATCGACCGTCGGCGCTGGTCCCGCGGGGTGACCGAGGTCGTCAACTCGCTCGACGCCGACGTGGTCGCCCACACCGGCGACATCGCGGACGGCGAGGTCGCCCAGCGCCGCGAGATGGCCGCCCCACTGGCCGACGTCCGCGCGTCGATGGCCCGCGTCTACGTGACCGGCAACCACGAATACTTCTCGGGCGCCCAGCGCTGGGTCGAGCACATGGCGGCTCTCGGCTGGGAGGCCCTGCACAACCGCCACGTGCAGGTCGAGCGCGACGGCGACCGCCTGGTCATCGCCGGCGTCGACGACCGCACCGCGGCCGGCTCGGGCGTGCCGGGCCACCACGCCGACCACGAGGCGGCCCTGGAGGGCGCCGACCCGGCCCTGCCGATCCTGCTGCTGGCCCACCAGCCCCAGCAGGTCGCCGGCGCGGTCGCCCACGGCGTCGACCTGCAGATCTCCGGACACACCCACGGCGGCCAGATATGGCCCTTCCACTACCTGGTCCGCATCGACCAGCCGGTCCTGCAGGGCCTGACCCGCCACTCCGACCGCACCCAGCTCTACACCAGCCGGGGCACCGGCTTCTGGGGGCCGCCGTTCCGGGTCTTCGCCCCCAGCGAGATCACCCTGCTGACCCTGCACCCGGGCGCATAGGGCGTTCGGCGGCACCGGAGACGACCGCTGCCGTCTCCGGGTCGTGCGGCACCGCCGAGGCGGCACCGCCGAGGCGGCACCGCCCAGGCGCCGGCGATGAGGTGCGCCCGCCACCACAAATGCGTCCGGCCCGCGAGCGCCAACCGGCGTGCGCCGGCCCGGTCGCCGGGCGGCTCCGGGTCACCGCTGCCGGGAGCGGTTGAGCAGGCGCAGCAGGGCGTACTCGAAGGACGAGCGCTCCTCCGCGGTCCAGTCGGAGGTCAGGTCGGCGAAGACCTTGTCCTGCCAGCGGTGGGCGTCGGCGAGCAGCCGGGTGCCGGCGGCGGTCACCGTGATCGTGCGGCGGCGGGCGTCGACGCCCGACGGGTGGGCGGCCAGGTAGCCTTCGTCGACCGCGCGGGTCACCATGCGGGAGGCGCCCGACTGGTCGAGCCCGAGTTCGGCGGCCACGTCGTTGACCGTGACCTCCCGGCGGTCGCGCAGAGCGTGGACCGTCTCGGTGACCAGCACGTCGCGCCCGCGGGAGGAACCGCCCCGGCGCGACCAGAAGCGGACGAACTCGAACAGCGTCCGGCCGGCGCTCACGACTCCTCCGTGGCGGCCAGCTCGGCGTACAGGGCGGCGAAGGCCAGCGCGGACGGCAGATCGGGGAAGCGCAGCGCCGCCGAGACGCGGGACCCGTCCTTCGAGACGCGGAAGACGGTGGCCACCCGGGTCCACGATGGACTCGCGGGCCAGCGCGCGTCCTGCTCGACGACCACGACGCGATCGCTGATCGGATGCAGGGCCAGCGCCCGCAGCGAGATGCCGGACCGGGTGACCCAGTCGGCGAACTCGGCCGGGGTGAGGGAACCGGCGCCTCGGGGCCCGTTGACGACGATCGGGTCGGTGACCGCCGCCGGGGAAAGCGATTCATGCCAGTCGAGAACTGCCCGCTCCGCGCTGCTCATCCCGCGATCATATGCGCATCGCATGCATTATGACGAGAACGGGCCGCGAACGGTCTGGCTGACCGGAGCCTCCGATGCGATGATCTTCGCCATGTCTGGCGTGTCGGGCGAGATCGACGTCGTGTTCCTCGGCACCGTGGCAGAACTGCTCGATGCCGCGGGCGTGCGCCACGAGCAGCGCGGCGCGCCGGTCCGCCGCCGGGAGCGGCCCAAGCTGGGACTCTGGGTCACGCTTCCGGGCGACGGAGCGTACGCGATCGTGACCGTGACCGGAGTCGTGCCCGACGCCGAAGGCTGGCGCCGCGCTCGTTTCCCCCATGACGCCGACCCGACCGCGGGTTTCGAGGTGGCGTTCCACGAGCGCCCGTTCCGCACCCGGGGGCACCCGTTCTCCGCCGCGGCCGAGCGCCGCCTCAGCGTGCGCCCCGAGGACGCCGTCGCCACCGTCCGCGAATGGCTCTGCTGGCAGGACAACTGGTCGGTTCCGGTCGTGGCGCCCGACGAGGCCACGCGGCTGAGAAGGTTGTTGCGCCTGGCGAAGGCGAAGCGGGACTCGCACCGTCTGGCCGTCGACGTAGAGCTCGACCCGCTGCTGCTGGCGTGGCTCGATCGCGACCAGGGAAACACGGCCCGCCGGCTGGTCGACGAGCTGTTCCTGCCCGGCGTCCGCTGGCGTTTCCCCCGTGACCTCACCGGTCGCCCCGCCGGCCGGGCGACGGTCCTGCTGCACGAGTGTTCGCCGCCCACGCATCCGCTGCGCAAAGGCATCTGGCTGGCGGTGGAGGGTCCGGCGCCGCGGACGGCGCCGCGCCTGACCGTACGCCTCGTGCAGGCGTCCGGCCTGCGCGCGCGACACCGCTGGGACACGATGCCCGAGTACTGGCACGCCGGGCCCGAGTACTGGCACGCCGGCCGCCGCGACCTGGACGGGCTCTGGGGCGTACGTCCCGGCACCGGGCGTGCGCTCATCGCCGAGGCGACCGACGCGCTGCTCGCCGGGCGCCCGCTGGAGGCGCTCACGATGTGCGGGATCGGCGTGGATCCGCGGGCCGCTCGACTGCTGGCCGGCCGGCCCGACAACTTCCAGCTTCGCGAGTGGACCGACCGCTGGGTGACCAACGCGGTCGACCTGTTGAGCCGTTCGGCGCCCTGGCGCTGGCACGACGCCGTCGCCCCCGGGCGGCGTCCCCGACGGCTGGAATCACTGGGCGGTTACCACAAAAGCCGTCGTCCCGGACTATTCCTCCTCCACCGAAAGGGCAGTCCTCACCTGACGTTCGACCAAAGTGCGTCCTGCTTGTTTCTCCCCCGAGCGGAGTGGGAACGCGATCCCGATTACGACCTGCTGCGTCTCGGCCTGATCGAGCGTGCCCACATCCCCGTAGGATCCCCAGATGCGATTTCTTCGTCGAACCGGACGCCTTGAGCAGGCGTCCACGGACCTGAGCACGCTGCTGCTTCAGGGCGAAGACATGATCGGGCAGCTCGCCGAGGCGCACCTGGCCTGGGGCTTCGGTTCGGCCCAGCGTTGGGAGCTCGACCAGACCAACGGCCTCATCCACTGGCACTTCGCGGACCGGACGGCGACCGCCTCGGCCCAGATCATCGGGACCTGGCTGCCGGCCTCGACGTCGTGGCTGTGGGCCTGGGCCAACAACTCGATCCCGCCCGAGCTGGCCCGCGACTCGCGGGCGGTGCGCGACTGGGCCGAGGAGCACGGCCACCCGTCGCTGACCGCGCCCAAGGTGGAGGCGGACAAGGAGAAGGCGGCCACGATGGCCGCCCTGGCCGTACGCCTGACCGGCGCGACCGGCTTCTATCGCGGAACCGGCGAGTCGGAGGCCGACCCCGTGCCGGTCTTCATCTTCGGGCCGGTGACGATCACGACGAAGGACGGCCGGCTCTCGGTGTTCGAAATCGAGGTGTCCTAGCGGCGGGACGCCTCGACCGCGGCGAAGGCATGGTCACGCATCTTCGCCTCGTACGCCCCGATGGCCGCCACCACCTCGGCGCCGGCGCCGGAAGGCGCCGCCGTGAGTTCGCCGCGTCCATCAGGGCGATGTTGGCGCCCGAACCGCCGGCCGGGCTCATCGCGTGGATCGCCGCGCCGAGCAGCGTGACCCGGCTCGGCGGCCAGGCATTCCGGCAAACCCGGGCGACGTCAGCTCCGGTGGGCGATCAGGTCGGCGGCGGCGAGCATCTGCGCGGCCACCGGCTGCAGGCCGATCGCGGTCAGGGTGAGGCCGGTGGCGACCCGGTCGGCCAGCCCCCACTCCCAGATCGCCTGCGGGTCGGTGCCGGTGCGGGCGGCGAGGAACCGGGCGCGGTCCCACGGGTCGCCGGCCATCAGTTCGGCCGGGTCCTCGCGCATCAGCACGCCGAGATCCAGCTCCGGCTCGGCGATCAGCCCGTCCGGATCGACCAGCTTGAAGCCGTTTTCCGAACGCAACGCGTTCCACTGGTGCACGTCGCCGTGCGCGAGCACGGCCCGCCGCGGATCGTGGGCCGCCTGGCGGCTGCGGGCCGCGGCCACCGCCTGCCGCACGGTCCCGGCCCGGCACGGCCGGCCCAGTCGCTCCCAGCGCCGCTCGATCGAGCAGGCGATGCGGGCCGCCCGCTGCCGTCCGGTCGGAAGATCCGAATCGGACGGTCGCCAGACCGCCGCGGCCAGGTCGCAGAGGATCTCCAGGCGGCGCGGCTGCGGCATCGCGAGCGCGGACATCGCCGGGCCGAGGCGCTCCACCAGCAGCGCGCCACGATCAACATCGGCTTCCAGCAGCCGGGCGCATCCCTCACCCCGGGCGGCCCGCAAGGCCGTGATCTCGTACGCCGCGGAGCCGGGCCGCCCCGGCACGTGCACCTTGAGGACCGCCGGGCGCCCATCGCGGCGAGCCGCTTCCACGACGTACGCCTCGGTCGCGTCGCCGAAGGCGGCGCCCAGCGTGAGGCCCCAGTCCCGGCTCAGCCCACCGACCAAAGCGGGCAATTCAGTGAGCCAGCCGGCCCGGCCGGCGTCGAGCGCCTTGGCCCGGACCGCGGCCGGAAGATCTTCCATCCGCGCGATGGTGACACACGTGATATTTCGCGGCCACGTAATTGCGTTGAAGGTCTTCCGCCGGCCACGCAGGATGGGGAGACCGCCACCGAAACGATCAAAGGACTCCGCTGATGCGCCTGCTTCGCGACCTCTGGGCCACGTCGAGGCGTCGCACCCTCCTCGCGGCGGTCCTGATCATTCTCGGCGCGGCCGGCTCGGCGGGTGCCCTGGCACTGGCCGGCGCCGTGCTCGTCGACCGTTCGGTGGCGCTGTTCGGTGTGCTCGCCGCCGCGCTGGTCGCCTCGGTGCTCACCGACGTCTTCGTCGGCCTGGTCACGGCCGGGCTGACTGCCGACTGGGCCGCCCGGGTGCGCCGCGGCCTCAACCGGGTCGCCTTCGGGCAGGCCCTGCCGGCCCTGGAAAACATGCCGGTCGGCGAGCTGCTCGACCGCATCGACAGCGACGTCTACCAGGTCGGTTCCGAGCTGCGCGGCAGCGGCGTCCGGATCGCCCAGTCGATCGCGGTCGCCCTGTTCTCGATCCTGACCGCGTTCGTGGTCTGGTGGCCGGCCGGCATCGCGATGCTGATCGTCTGCTGGCTGCTCTACCTGACCTTGAACAAACCGATCCAGCGGATCTCCCCGCTGCGGATCGCCGAGGAGGAGTCCTGGTCCGACCTCGCGGCCGTGATGGAGGAGTCGATCCACGGTCAGGACGACGTGCGCACGAGCCTGGCCGCGCCGTACGTCCTGCGCGTCTTCGCCCAGCGGGCGCAAGAGGTTCTCCGCCGCGGGCGGCGGGTCTGGCAGACATCGTCGCGGGTCACCATGGGCGCCGGGTCGATCACCCGGGCGCTCATCGCGGTGCTGGTCGTCGGCGGGGCGTGGGCCCTGGTCACCGGCCATATCGACGGCGCCCGGCTGACCGCGATCTGGCTGCTCGGGCTCGGCTTCGGCGGCACGCTGGAGCACGTCACCCGGATGGTCCCCGAGCTGCAGAACGCGCTCGGCGCCTGGAGCCGGGTGCAGCTTCTGCAGGACGTCCCGCAGGAGCCGACCGAGGGCGTCGACCCGGTCGGGGGCGACCTGGTCCTGCGCGACCTGACGTTCCGCTACGGCGAGTCCGACAGCCACCGGCCGCCGGCCCTGCGCGACGTCAGCCTGACCTTCGCGCGCGGCCGGTCGTACGCTTTGATCGGCCGCACCGGTTCCGGCAAGTCCACGCTGGCCAAGGTGCTGACCCGCTCGGTCGACGTGCCCCGCGGCACGGTCTTCCTGGGCGGCATCGACATCAACGACATCGCGGTCGACGGCCTGCGCCGGTGGACGGCGATCGTCCCCCAGCGCACCGAGATCCTGGCCGGCACCCTGGCGGAGAACATCGCCCTGTTCGACACCGAGCTGCTGCACCGGGCGGCCGGGGCGGTCGAGGAGCTGGGGCTGACGCCGTGGGTGGCGAGCCTGCCCGACGGCATCGACACCAAGCTCGGCGAGGGTGGCTACAAGCTCTCGGCCGGGCAGGAGCAGCTGGTCGCGTTCGCCCGCATCCTGGTGCGCAACCCGCAGGTGGTGATCCTCGACGAGGCCACCGCCCGGATGGACCCGGTGACCGAGTCGTGGGTGCAGCGCGCCACCGACCGCCTGCTGACCGGCCGCATCGGTGTGATCGTGGCGCACCGGCTCTCCTCGGTGCAGCGCTGTGACGAGGTGGTCGTGCTCGCCGACGGCCAGGTGCTCGAGGCGGGCCCGCTGCGCGAGTCGCGGCGGTTCGCCGAGCTGCTGGCCAGCAGCAACCTGCCGGTGCCCGCCCCCACGACCGGTGGCGGCAGCGCGGTGCTGGTCGAAGAGGACGACTGGGACACCGCCGCCCAGGTCGAGCTGAGCGCCGAGTCACTGGCCAACACGCTGCCCCCGGTCGAGCCACCGCCGCTGCCGCCCGCGCCGCGCACCCGCACGATGCGCGAGATCGTCCGGCTGGCGACCAACGACCCGCGCTACGGCCTGGCCGCGGTCGGGCTGTTCATCCTGCTGGTCCTGTTCGGCCTCGACGGGGCCATCCTGCCGCTGCTCTGGGCCGATGTGGTCGACGGCGTGGGCAACCCGGTCGTCCCGGCGGCCGTGATCGGCGGGGCGCTGCTGCTGATGATCCCGACGCTCTACTACACCGGCGCCTGGTTCCCCGAGTGGTGGGTGCGGCAGATGCTGCGGATCAGCCTGCGCCTGGTGCACGGGCAGATCGGGCCGCGCCGGGTCAGCAAATACACCCCGGCCGAGGTGGTCGCCCAGGGCGGCGACACCGAGCGGGTGGTCATGCTGGCCGACAACCTGATCGACAACGCCACCAGCCTGGTGATGATCGTGGCGATGACGCTGGCGTCGAGCTCGTTCGTCCCGGGGCTGCTGTTCGTCACCACGATGGTGCTGTCCGGGCTGGCCGCGACGATGTTCGGGCCGCGGCTCGAGAGGGCGGCCCGGCGTACGGTCCTGGCCCGCGCGGCGTTCGCGACCTCGCTGGTCTCGTCGCTGTCGGCGGCGCGCACGGTGAAGCTGGCCGGCGCGACCGAACCGGTCCTCGACCACCTGGCCCGGCTCGACACGGTCCGCAGCGACCGGCAGCGCCGGGAGATCTCGATCCAGGTGTGGGCCCGCTCCACGCCGTCCATCGCGAGCGGCCTGCTGCCGATCGCGGCCTGGGCGCTCTACCTGGGCGGCCACCTGACGTCGGCGGCGACGCTGATCGCGGTGGCCACGCTCGGGTCGGCCCGGTGGTTCGCGTGGACGACGGCGTCGCTGGTCTCCCAGCTGCCGTCGGCCCGGGTGTGGACCACGCGGACCGTGGCGATGTCGGGCGTCGCGGAATACTCGGCGCCGATCCACGACGTCGACCTGTCGGAGGGCACCGCCCCGGCGCCGCCGACCGCGCCGCGCAACCCGCTCGACGAACTGCAGCTGCACGCGTTCAGCGCGGTGCACGAAAACGGCACCGTCGGCGTGCAGGACGTCGACCTGACCGTCTCGCGCGGCCAGCTGGTGCTCGTGGTCGGCCCGGTCGGCAGCGGCAAGTCGTCGCTGCTGCGGGCGCTGGCCGGCATCGTGCACCACACCGGCGAGCTGCGGTGGAACGGTCAGCCGGTCGACGAGCCGGAGGTGTTCCTGCGCCCCAACCAGGTCGGCTACGTGGCTCAGCTCCCCCGGGTGCTGTCGGGCACGGTCGCCGACAACATCCGGCTCGGCCACGAGGTCGACGCCGCCGACGCGGTCTCCACGGCCCAGCTGGAGCACGACCTGGCGGCGGCGGGCGGCGGCCTGCAGCTGCTGATCGGCCACAAGGGCACCCGGTTGTCCGGCGGCCAGCTCCAGCGGCTGGCCCTGGCCCGGGCGCTGGCCCCGCGCACCGAGCTCCTGATCGCCGACGACGTCTCCTCGGCCTTGGACGTGACCACGGAGCTCGACCTGTGGCGGGCCCTGCGCGCCCACGGCGTCACGGTGGTCGGCTCGACGTCGAAGCGGGCGGCGCTCGCGCAGGCCGACCGGGTGGTCGTGCTGATCGCCGGCCGGGTCGAGGACCAGGGCACCTGGCGCGACCTGGAAGACCGCTGGGGGCACCTGGCCGGATGACCGGACCGGTGCACGTCACGACCGCGGCCGTGTCCTGGCGCATCATTCGCGCCGGGACGCGGCCCGGTCTCTACGCGACGGCGGCGTAGTGCGGGTACGACGGGTGCCGCGGGAGCCGGATCGCGATGCGTGCCGGGGGGCGCACGCGCGTCGGCCCTGCGCCCGCCCGGTCTGCCTCGCGTTCGCAACGCCCGGATCGGCCCGGGCGCGGGCGACCGCCTCAGTCCTCGACCCGGAAGCCCAGCTTCAGCCGCACCTGGTAGTAGGCCACGTCGCCGTCGACGACCTGGCCGCGGACCTCCTGGGTCTCGAACCACTCGATGTTGCGGACCGTCTGGGCGGCCTTCTGGATCGCGGTGCGAATCGCGTCGTCGACGCTCGTCGGGCTGCTGCCGACGACCTCGGTGAGCCGGTACACGTGATTGGACATCACATCAGGCTGTCACAGATCGGGGCCGCTGTGCGGTCCTCGCCGGCGACGACATCTCCGTCCACGTTGACGCTCGCCGGCCTCCTGCCGGTCGCCGCCGCTCGCTGACGCCGCCCCCCCGGTCCGCCGCTCCGGCCCAGCGCCGGCCAACGGGCCTCCGCTCCGGTCCGACGAAGTGCGGGGCACGCATCTTTGCGGGGCCCGCAGGTTTTGCTAGGTTGCCGCATGGGGCTCCGGGAACGCAAGAAACACCAGACCCGCGCCGCGCTGGCGTGGGCCGCGGTGCGGCTGATCGTGGAGCGCGGCTACGACAAGGTGCTCGTCGAAGACATCGCCGGTGAGGCCGGTGTCTCGCCGCGCACGTTCAACAACTACTTCTCCAGCAAGGCGGCCGCCGTCGCGTCCCGGCACCTCGACCGGAGCCTGCGGATGGCCGACGGGCTGCGGGCGCGGCCGGCCGGCGAGGGCCTGTGGACGGCGATCACCGAGGCGGTGGTGGCCGAGATGACCCCCGGGCCGGAGGTGACGTCGCAGCCGCGGCCGGACCGCGAGACGTGGGGCGCCGGCCTGCAGCAGATGATGGCCATCCCGGCCATCCAGGCCGAGACGCTGCGGGCGGCGGCCGTCGCGGAACAGGAACTCGCGAAGGCGGTCGGCGAGCGGGTCGGCATCGATCCGGCCGACGACATCTATCCGGGCCTGGTCGCGGCGACGGTCACGGCGGCCTGCAACGTGGCGAGTCAGCGGTACGCCGCGGCGCGCTTCACCGGCCAGGATGACCTCGAGACGTCGATCCGTGAGCTGCTGGTCGACGCGCTCTCCCAGGTAGCCGCGGGTCTGCCACCTCCCGGGGCGAAATAAGCACTTCCAGGAATGGGCGGCGATCCGACCGCACCTCCAAAGCCGTCCGGCGGCCCTGTTTGCTATTGGGCCGCGGCCACCGCGCGTACAAAAGAAGGGCTTTTAAAATGTTTGATGTCGTTATTTCCGGGGCGGGACCGAATGGACTCATGCTCGCCTGCGAATTGGCGCTCGGCGGCATTCGTCCGCTGGTCGTCGAGAAACTGACGACTCCGTCGGCCGAGCAGCGGGCCAACGGCATGGTCGGGCAGGTGATCAGGGTTCTGCACCGTCGTGGCCTGCTGGAGAGGCTGACCGGCGACCCGAGGCCACCCGACCCGGCGGCCCAGTTCATGTTCGCCGCCTTTCCTCTGGTGCTGAACGACCTGCCTGACAATCCGGTCTATACGATCCTGGCGCCCCAACAGAAAATCGAAGCCATGCTGGCCGGGCGGGCCCAGGAGCTGGGCGTCGAGATCCGGCGCGGCCACGAGGTCACGGGCATTACGCAGAAAGACGACCGGGTGCTGGTCGAGGTGGACGGCGACCAGATCCTCGAGGCGCAATTCCTGGTCGGGGCGGACGGCGGCCGCAGCATCACCCGCAAACTCGCCGGCATCGATTTCCCGGGCTTGACCAACGACAGGACCGTGTCGCGGGTCTTCGACGTGGAAATTCCCCGGAAAATGGTGGAGAAGCAGGCGCTGAATGTCCCGGGGTACGGCCTCATCCCGGCATTCCTGCACCACCGCAACGAGCGCGGACTGATTTCCTACGCGCCGTTCCCGGACGGCCGCAAGATGATCGCGGTGAGCACGCGGGACATTCCGGAACCGGACGCGCCCTACACGTTCGAGGATTTCCGGGAGGCGCTCGACCACGTGCTCGGCACGGACGTTCCGGTGACCGAGCCGGACGCCCCGAAAATGAAGCGCCGCCTGAGCGGCGGCAACACGCGCTTGGCGTCGGCCTATCGGGCCGGCCGCATTCTCCTGGTCGGCGATGCGGCCCATGTGCATTCGGCGATCGGTGGGCCCGGCCTCAATCTCGGCCTGCAGGACGCGATCAATCTGGGCTGGAAGCTGGCGGCAACGGTGCGCAACACCGCGCCGAAAGGACTGCTCGACACCTACGAGTCGGAGCGTCGGCCGGTCGCCGAGCGGGTGGTCTTGCAGACGAAGGCCCAGTCGGTCCTGATCGGACCGGGCCCCGAGGTCACCGCGCTGCGTACACTGTTCGGCGAGTTGCTTCAGGAGCCGGCGGTCCGCAGCCGGATCGCCCGGCTGATCTCCGGCGCCGAGATCCGCTACGACGTGGGCGACCGGCACTCTCTCTCGGGATATTTCGCACCGGGCGACGTGCCGATGCACGACGGCCGCCCCCTGTTGATCGACCCGACGGACCGGCTGGCCAGGATCAGCGAAGCCTGGCCCGCAGTAAAGACCGTTCGATCCGGCGAGTCGCCGGCGATGCTCGTGCGCCCCGACGGCTACGTGGCCTGGGCGGGCGAGAACGACAAGGGCCTCAAGGACGCCCTAAAGCGCTGGTTCGGATAGCACCGAGACGTCGAAGTCGGCGACGGACTCGCCGAGCACCCCCTCCAATGCGGCGATCCGCCCGTCCGATTCGGTAATCAGCAGCAGAATCCATGGCTGACCGTCGGCGCCGAGAACGGCGACCCCCAGAGCTCCGTCGATAAGCGCGGGCCGGACACTCTGCGCCCGGCCCGCGAAGAACCGAGCCACCGCCGGTGCACCATCGATCTGCGCCCCGTCTCCCGCTCCCCGGAACCGCACATCGGGATCGAGCAACGTCAAAAGGGTTTCGACCTCACCGCCCCGGGCCGCCCGCAGAAAGGCGTCCACCAGTTCCCGCGGGGCGCCGGCCCTGGGCGAGGAGGAACCCTGTACCCGCCGCCGAGCGCGGCTGGCCAGCTGCCGGGCCGCGTCCGGGTTCCGCCCGACGATCGGGGCGATCTCGTCGAACGACACCCCGAACAGGTCGTGCAACACGAACGCCAGCCGCTCGGTCGGGCTCAACGTCTGCAGAACGACGATCAGCGCGAGCCCCACCGAATCGGCCAATTCGGCTTCCTGCTCGGGTCCGGATTCGGACGCCGTAGGGGACAGGACGTCCAGGGGCGCTTCGCGCCGAGACGTACGCGATCGCAGCATGTCGAGGCTCACCCGCCCGACGACGGTGGTGAGCCACGCTTCGAGGTTGCCGATGCCGTCGGTGCCGGCGCGATCGAGCCGCAGCCAGGCCTCCTGCACGGCGTCCTCGGCTTCGGCGGCGGACCCGAGCATCCGGTAGGCCACCGCCCGCAGCTTCGGCCGGCGAAGCTCGAACTCCGAAGCCAGCCCGTCCCTCATCGCAGATCCCCTTATTTCAGCCCATTGTGACCGTCGTCACAACTGTCACGTCTGAGCGACGCCATCCGTCCACTGGTCAGACGAAACGGAGCGAGCCGATGTGACCGCTCCAGCCGATCAGGGAGAAGGAATCATGGGACAGGCACGGATCACCGACCCCGACGCGACTGCTCCGGAGCTGCGCCAGGCGGTCAACCTGCTCTACAAGGCGGCCCACTCGGCCGGGGTCGAACCGGCCACGCTGGAACTCGTCCACCTGCGGGCCAGCCAGATCAACGGCTGCGCGCCGTGCGTCGACTCGGGCGCCAGGGCGATGCGGAAGAACGGGGAGACCGACGAGCGGCTCTTCACGGTCGCGGTGTGGCGGGAGACGCCGTACTTCACCGAGCCGGAGCGCGCCGCGCTCGCCCTGGCGGAGTACGCGACCCGGCTGGCCGACCAGCCGGACCCGGTGCCGGACGAGATCTGGAACGAGGCCGCCCAGCACTTCGACCAGAAGCAGCTGTCCGCGATCGTGCTGTGGATCGCGACGACCAATTTCTTCAACCGCCTCAACGCCGCCGCTCGCACTCAGGCGCCGCAGAACTGGTGAGGCTATGAGCCGGCTTCACCCTGGAGGGTCTTGAGCGCGCTGGTCACCGTGTCGGCCGGGATCGCGAAACCGACGCCGATGCTTCCGCTGGACTCCTGGCCGGTGGTGGCGATCGCCACGTTGATCCCGATCACATGGCCGGACGTGTCGACCAGCGCGCCACCCGAGTTGCCCTCGTTGATCGCGGCGTCGGTCTGGAACAGGCCGGTCAGCTTCTCGGTGCCGGTGTCGACGCTGCGGTCGAAGGCCGACACGATGCCCGACGTGACCGTGTCCTCCAGGCCGAGCGGCGCGCCGAAGGCGAGCACGGTGTCACCGACGGCGACGCTGCTGTTCGTGGCGAACGTGACCGGCGTCAGCCCGGTCAGCCCGGTCGCCTGCACCAGGGCCAGGTCGTGCGTGGTGTCGGTCGCGACGACCTTGGCCGGCACGGTCTTGCCGGTCGACAGCCGCACGCTCACGGTGCCCTGCGAGTCGATCACGTGATTGTTGGTGAGGATGAGGCCGTCCGAGCTGACGACCACGCCCGAGCCGAGCGACGTCTGGTTGTTGCCGTCGACCGTCACGGTCACGATGCTGGGCTCCACGTTCTTCACGATCGCGGCCAGGTCGGTGGTGCCGGTCGAGGTGCTGATCGGCGTCGTGGCGACGGCCGACGACGTGCCCGCGGCGGTCGGGTGGTCGATCAGGAAGTGGTCGGCGACCACGCCGCCCGCGGTGCCGCCTCCGGCGATCAACGCGAGGATCGCGGCGCTTCCGGCCACGCGGCGCGGCCAGCGCCGGTCGTTGGGTTGCGCCGGCGAGGCGTACGGGGGCGCCGGCGGGGGCGGCGGCGAGACGAAGCCGTGGTCATCGCTGGATTCGGGCTGGTCGGGCCGGGTCATCAGGTCGTTCATCACGACGCCTCGCTCTCGTGGCTGGTGACCCAACATTGGCGCGCCTCGTTGTCCCGAAGCAGTGAGCCGTCTGTGGGTTGCCTGAACGCCGAGACGCGGTCAGGGGCGGCGAGCGACCGTACGAGTGCCCGACTCGGTGATCTCGTGGTGCTCCTCGGAGCCGCTGACGATGCGGGACCAACTGGAGGCCAGCAACCGGGCGCCGGGCTCCAGGCGGAGGTGGAAGCCGCCGTACATGCCCGGGACCGGGAACCACAGCTCGGGCCGTTCCAGCTCGAGCATCACCTCGAGCTCGGGCAGGCGCAGTTCGTGGGCGATCTCGAACTCCTGCATCCGCTGCCGGATCAGCTCGTGGAACTGCTTCTGCAGCGTTTCCAGCACGTCGGCCGGTACGTCGATGCGGCGCGGCGGTTCCAGGGCGGCCAGCAGGTGCTCGTGACCGCGGCGGCGGGCCACGTCGACCGGCCGCTCACCACTGGAGGTGCGCAGGGCCCGCCACGCGCCGGCCGCGATCAGGCGGTTGGCGATCTCGGGGACGACACCGCTGTCGGCCGCGCGGTGCAGCGGCGCGAACCACGACGGCTCGTCCGGCCGGGACGAGTTGACGAAGTGCGGGTGCTGGCGGATCAGGTCGAAAACGGCCCACCAGTCGTACGCCTGAGCGGCCAGCGCGAGGTCGATGCGAGCACCGGTGGCCCAGCCGGGCACGGTCGCCCGCCGGATGACTCCGTCCCAACTCCGCATCGCCATCGCGACGCAGCCTAAACGGAGATCGCAGCCGACACCGAGCGGGCACCCCGGACACGCGGCACTCGCCACAAAAACGGTCGGATCGGGGCCTCCGGGAGGATGGCCGGCCCCGACTCGGCCGGGCTCAGGAGCTGGTGCGCTGCGCCAGGACGAAGATCTGGCTCTCGGGGGGACCGTCGAGCGGCGTGAAGTCGACCGTATCGATGCTCTCGACCGTGAAACCGTGCGCCTCGACGACGGCGGCGAGGTCGGACTCCAGATAGCCCGACACGGTGACCGGCACGCCCAGGAACTCGAACGGCAGGCTGTCGCCGTCGAAGTTGACCATGCCGATGCCGAGGTAGCCGCCGGGCTCGACCCAGCCGGCCGCCTTGGTCAGCACCCGCTCGATGTCGGCCTTGCCGAGCATGAGCAGCGAGAAGAACGCGGTCGCCGCCTCGAACCGGCCGAAGTCGTCGGGCAGATCCTTGAAGTCGGCGTGCACGAACTCGGCCGCCGGAACCTGCTCACGGGCCAGCCGGAGCATGCCCTCGGAGATGTCGACTCCCACCACCCGGTGATCCGACTCGGTCAGGATCTTCGCGGTGGGCACACCGGTGCCGCAGCCCAGGTCGAGCACCGACGTCCCGGCCGGGAGCAGCGCACCGAGCCGCTCGATCAGGGCGGCCTGGAACGGGTTGTTGCTGTGTTCGCCCTGGTACTTCTCGGCGAGCTGGTCGAATACCTCCATGCGCGGCACGCTACCGGCCGGGCCGGACGATCAGTACCGTGAGATCGTCCTGAGTAGACGACTGATCATATGGTTGACCGCGGCCGCCGGACCGGATAGGGCGACTACGCGAAGACGTGGGTCACGCGCTCGGCGGTCATCCGCGAGTCGAGGCGCGAACGGTCCAGGTTGGCGCACAACACGATCGAGGCGCCCACCGACATCGGCGCCAGCAGCCAGGTCAGCGGGTGCTCGGAGGCGGCGACGTCGACCAGCACCCGATCACCGCGGCGGAGACCCCGCGTCGAGGCCAGGTCGGCCGCGACGGCGCCGAGCGACCCGTACGTCTCGCCGCCGACCATCGCGCGACCGAGCGGATCGACCCGGGCGGGCGGCGAATCGGCCCCGAGCCACGGCCGGACCGAGTCTTCGAAGTCGTCATAGCCGGGCGGCGTCGGCGACGTCGAATCCAGGCGGACGGAGAACTGGTAGGCCGCCGCGGGCACGTCGTCGAGCCAGTTCCCGATGCGATGCTGCCGGACGAAACTGACGTCGAGC
>DASWRZ010000052.1:0-11442 GCA_036402935.1 Actinoplanes sp. | reverse complement strand
AACGAACACCATCAATCCCCCGGCTGCTCGGCCGGACCCGCGTGGCCCCGCCCGGACATGCTGTCACGGTCGGCACTGAATTACTAGCACATTGACAGTGTCACGGTGACAGTGAAAGACTGCTCGGCGTGTGGACGATGGACGAGCTGGTCGAGAAGGTGCGGCAGGCACTGGCGGCGGAATACTCCGGTGCCGGCGACGGCCGCATCCGTGACGTGCCCGACCGCCGCGCGATCCGGTGGTATACGACGATCGGCCTGGTCGACCGCCCCCTGGGCATGCGCGGCCGCACCGCTTTGTACGGTCCTCGTCATCTGCAGCAGCTGGTGGCGATCAAGCGGCGGCAGGCGTTGGGCCGGTCGCTGTCACAGATTCAGGGCGAGCTCAACTGGGTGTCGGACGAGGCGCTGGCAGAGCTCTCGCGCGTACCGGAAGAGTTGCTGGAGACCCCCGGCCCGGCGCCGGAGGGCGCGGCCGATGAACGTCATATGCGTTTTTGGGCCCGGCAGCCGGTAGCTGCGGCCGCGCCGCCCAACCACGAAGCGGCCCCCAGCCACGAAGCGCCACCGCACCGCGAAGCGCCAGCCAACCGCGAAGCACCGCCCAACCACGAAGCGCCGGCCGACCGCGATCTGAGTCGCATGGCCCAGCCATCTGCTGCCCGACCGGCTACCGCCCGGCCGGTCAACGGCGTGGTGCTACCCGGCGGCGTGATCCTGCTGGTGCCCCACCCGATCTCCGAGCGCGACCGCGCCGACCTCGCCGCCGCCGCCGCTCCACTGCTCGATCTGCTCGATGCCCGTGGCCTACTCGATGGGAGTTCAGCATGACCATTTCCGTGAACCCGATGGGCCCCGGCGAGCTCGAGCGCGTCCGGATCCTGCCCGATGCCGGCTTCGGCGTGCTTCGCACCGACCACGGCAACCTGCCGCTCGACCGGTTGAGCGTCCGCTCCAGGATCAGCGGTTTGGTCGCGCGCACGGTCGTGGTGACCGAGTTCGTCAACACGCACGACGTGCCGCTGGAAGCGACCTACGTCTTCCCGCTGCCCGACCGCGCGGCGGTCACCGGCATGACGCTGACCGCCGACAACCACACCGTCGAGGCGGAGCTGCAGGAGCGGGCCGCCGCGCGCGCGGCCTACGACCAGGCGATCGCGGCCGGTCGGCGTGCCTCGATCGCCGAGGAGGAGCGGCCCGACGTCTTCACCATGCGGGCCGGCAACATCCTGCCCGCCGAACGGGTGGTGGTCGAGCTGAGCCTGGTCGGGCCGTTGCCGTTCGAGGACGGCGCGGCGATGTTCCGGTTCCCGCTGGTCGTCGCTCCGCGCTACATCCCCGGAGCGCCGATCCCGGGCCCGCAGGCGGGCGACGGGCAGCACCTCGACACCGACGCGGTGCCCGACGCCTCGCGCATCACACCGCCGGTGCTGCTGCCCGGCTTCCCCAATCCGCTGCGGCTGTCGATCGACGTCGAGATCGATCCGGCCGGACTCACGCTGGGCGACGTACGGTCCAGCCTGCACACGGTTTCCGACCGCGGCGGCACGATCAGCATCCGGCCGGGCGAGCGCGCCGATCGCGACTTCGTGCTGCGGCTGGCCTACTCGGGGGGCGCCCAGACCGCCGTGGCGGTGCCCGACGAGAGCGGGGACGGCGACGAGGGCGTCTACCAGCTGGTCGTCCTGCCACCCGACGACGCCAAGGCCACCGCGAAACCGAAGGACGTGGTGCTGCTGCTCGACCGTTCCGGCAGCATGGGCGGCTGGAAGATGGTGGCCGCACGGCGCGCCGCGGCCCGGGTCGTCGACACGCTCACCACGGCCGACCGTTTCGCGGTGCTGACCTTCGACCACGAGATCGACCACCCGGCCGATCTCGGCCCGGGGCTGTCCGAGGCGAGCGACCGCAACCGGTTCCGCGCGGTCGAGCACCTGTCGCGGGCCGACGCGCGGGGCGGCACCGAGCTGCTCGCGCCGCTGGTCAAGGGCCTCGACCTGCTTCGGGCCTCGGAGGGACGCGACCGGGTGCTGGTGCTCGTCACCGACGGCCAGGTCGGCAACGAGGATCAGATCGTCCAGGAGGTCGCGGCGGCCATCGGACCGACCCGCATCCACACGATCGGCATCGACCGCGCGGTGAACGCGGGCTTCCTGGGCCGTCTCGCCACCCTGGGTGCCGGCCGCGCCGAGCTGGTCGAGAGTGAGGACCGGCTCGACGAGGCGATGGAGCACATCCACCGCCGGATCGGGGCGCCGCTGGTCACCGGCCTGCGGGTGACCGGTTCGGGCCTGCGGCTGATCGACGACGAGCGCAGCCCGGCCCGGCTGCCCGGCATCTACCCGGGTGTGCCGTTGGTCGTGACCGGCCGCTACACCGGATCGCCCGAGGGCACGCTCACCGTCACCGGGCGCCTGCGGGACGACACCGAGTTCAGCACGACCGTGCCACTGCAGCGGCGGACCGAATCGGCGGTCGTCGCGCAGTGGGCGCGGGCGCGGCTGCGCGATTTGGAGGACACCTACGCGGCCGGCGATCACACTCTGGAGCAGCGGATCGTCACGACCTCTCTGCGCTACGGGGTGCTGTGCCGGTTCACCGCGTTCGTCGCGGTCGACAGCCGGGTGGTCAACGAGGGCGGCGAGGCCCGGCGGGTCACCCAGCCGGTCGAGCTGCCTTCGGGCTGGGCGGCCCCGGGCGCGGAGGCGGCCCCGATGATGATCCTGGCTTCCGGCACCGCGTCCATGCCGGGCAGCGTCGTGCCGCCCCGGGCCCCCGCTCCGGCTCCGGGCCATTTCGGGCCGATCAGGGCGGCCAAGATGTCCCGGGGCAGCAGCGGCCCGGGCCGCTCGGCGCCGGCCTTCGCGGCCGGTGCGGCGATGGCCCCGGCCGGGCGGGCGGCGGCCTACGGCGGTGGCGAGCTGTCGATCGACGAGGTACGCACTCTGGTCGCGACCGAGGTCCAGCGCCTGCGGGAGGCGGCCGGCGCGGCGCCCTACGAGCGTCGCGAGCTCCTGGAAGACCTGGCCAGCCGCTTGGCCGTCCTGGTCGCCGCACTGACCGGCCCCGAGTTCACCCCGCTACATGACCTGGTCACCGTCCTCAACAGCGACGCCGACCTCGACGCCAAGTGGACCGCGGCCCTCGACACCCTGACCGCCTTCGACCAGAGCGACCGACCCGACGCCGGCACAAGCAAGACGCGCGGCGACAGCAACTCGGGCAGCGACGGCAACTTGGGCAGTGACAGGAACTCGGGCAGCGACAGCAGGCGAAGGGACCAAAGCAGGCGAAGCGACCAAAGCAACTCGAGCGGAGAAAACGGCATTACCGGGAGCGGACCCGGCAGCGGCCCGGCGGGCCCAGCCCGGCGGCCCTTCTGGAAACGCGACCAGTAAACGGCCGGTGTAATCGACGGGCCGTGTCCAGAATGTCGCACGCGATGTCCAACGAGCCCGGCAGGTCGTCGTCGGGTCCCACCTGTTCGCCGCCGTTGAGGAGGAGTCCTTTGTCGACGATCGAGGGCCGTTCCGCCATCGGCCTCGTGGAGGCGGAGCTCGATCCAGCCGGTCCATTCGTGGTCGGTCCAGCGGACCGGTTCAACTCGGACGCACTGCACGGCGCACAGCGTGACAATCACCGCTGCCCCGCCCCCCAATCGGGGAGACGGGGCAGCGGTGAGACGACCTCAGCCGATGACCGGCGGGAGCACCTTCGGGGCGTTCGCCGGCGGGAGGCCGTGGGCGGCGATCTCGGCCGGGGTCGCGGTGCGCAGGTTGAAACCGTCGACCGATGCGGCAGCGGCGGTGCTGGTCAAGGGCGTGGTGAAGGGCTGGACGTCGCCGGCGCAGGCGGTGCCCTTCGGCGGCAGGGCGCGGTAGAGCAGGTAACGGTCGGTCCACGTGGTGGCGCAGGCCGAGGTGCCGTAGGCGGTGTGGCCCCAGTTGTTGCTGGAGAGGAGCCGGGCGTTCGGGAGCAGGCGGGACGACTTCACGGCGTCCTCGTAGTTGGTGGCCGGGTCCCAGAAGCTGCCGACGACCAGGACCGGATGCTCGGTGAGCTTGTTGAACGGTCCGGTGTAGGCGTCCTCGTCGCGGACGGTCCAGTGGTCGCGGGCGCATTGGACGCTCGCCCAGGCCCAGGCGCGGCCGATGTAGGTGGCGCGCTTGTCGGCGCGGGCGGCGGCGGCCGGCCAGGACGAGCCGTGGGCCGGGTGCACGCCGTCGGTGCACATCACGGCGGAGTAGGCGTCGAACGAGTTGTCGTACGGGAACTCACGACCCTGGGCACGGCCGCGCATGCGGGCGATCGTGGCCTTGGCCAGGGAGACCTGGGTCGAGGTCGGCTTGGCACCGGGGGTGATCAGCGCGTACAGCTTGGCGGTCAGGTCGGTGACCTCGTCGCCCGCGTCGGGCTCGTAGAGGGCGCTGAGCACCAGGCCGATGAAGCCGGCGTAGGTGACGGTGTCGCCGTCGAGGGTGACCGGCTTGGCCTTCAGGCTCTCGGCCACCGCACGGAAGGTACGCATCGGGGCGTTGCTGAACTCGCACTTCGTAGGCCCGGCGGCCGCGCAGCGACGCAGGATCTCGGAGAGCGCCTTCCACGCGCCGTCGGCCGAGTGCAGGCGGTCGTCCTGGATCTGGCCGGCCGTCGCGGTGCTGCCGACCCACGCCTTCGGGTCGATGACACCGTCCACGACCAGGGCGCGGAAGCGGTCCGGGAACATGTTCGCGTAGTACTGGCCGAGCGCGGTGCCGTAGCTGAAGCCGAGGTAGCTCAGCTTCGAGTCTCCGACCGCGCGGCGCATGACGTCCATGTCGCGGGCGACCTCGGCGGTCGACATCGCGCCGGCCAGCTCGCGGCCGGTCGTGGAACAGCCGCGGGCCTCGATCCGGGCCGCGGTGATGAACGACTTCTCCTGCTTGGCTCCCCACGGGAAGCCCATCGCCAGCGACTTCAGGGTCGGCATCTGGCGGGCCGCGGACGGGAAGCAGTCGACCTGCTGGCTGAAGCCGACACCGCGCGGATCCATCCCGACGATGTCGAAGCGGTCGAGGATGCTCTTGCTCAGGAAGTACGGCGCGCCGAGCGCCATCGCGGTCGCCGAGCCGCCGGGGCCGCCCGGGTTGACGAAGAGGCTGCCGATGCGGTGCTTCTGGTCGCGGGCCCGCACCCGGAGCAGCGCCAGGCTGACCTGCTTGCCGTTGGGGTTGTCGTAGTCGAGCGGCACCTTCGCGGTCGCGCACTGACCCCAGTTGTAGCAGTTGTACCAGTTCAGCTTCGGGGTCTTCACCGAGTCGACGCGGCGCTGCTCGGTCGCGCTGGTCAAGGCGTACGCCCCGGATGGCGCGGCAGATGCCGGCGCCGGCGCGACGAGCGTGCCGGCCAGTGCGAGACCCGCGGCAGCGGTGGCCAACAGGCGGGAGGTGAGCGACATGCGAGACCTTCCTTGTAGGCCGGCGCCCGTATCGCCCCGGATGTTCAAAAAGGTAGGTTCGCGAGAGATCTTCTCGGTGTTCCGAAGCGTTGTAGCTGGGTTGCACGCGACGATGGTCCGATCTTGTGGGATACGTCGCACCGAGGGGTGGGCCAGACGTTTTCGCAGGTCAACGAACCGAAGAATGTCAACCCCCACCGCATCGGCAGAAAAAGTGGCTGGTTCGGGGGTCATTGCCGGCCGGATCACCACGGTAGGTTCGGCGACTGATCCTCAGCACACGGCCGGACGGTGGCGGAACTCAGGTGACGGACCACGAGCACGGCGACGACCAGGACCCCCTGCTGGTACGCCCGTTCGTGCTGCAGGACTCCGAGTCTCCGGAAGCGGATCCGTCCACTCAGACCTGGCCGTCGGCGACCACCCGCGAGGTCCGGTCGCAGCATGCGTCGTCCGGCGAACCGCCCACCCAGGTCATCCCGCGCGTCGGTCCTGCACCTCGCCGCTTCCGCCGCCGGCTGATGGTGATCGGTGGGGTCGGAGCGGCGGTGGTTCTCGCCGCGGCGGCGGCCGCCTTCGCGGCGCTCCGTCCCGACGTCAGCCCGTCGGTCGCTTCCGGCGCCGACTCGGCCCTGCCCGCGGTCACCGGGCCCGCCCCGAGCGCCTCCAACCCTCCGACGGCCGGCTCGCCCTCCGCCGCGGCCCACAGCGGCCGGCACTCGACGTCGGCCAAGGCCTCCGCTTCACTTGCGGTTTCTTCGGGTACGCCGTCCTCCTCCCCGCCGAGCGGCCGGGCGACGTCGGCCCCGGCTGTGAGCGCGACCGGCGGGTTCGGGGTCGCCCAGCCGCACAACGTGTCGCCGACGGACCGGACGGGGACGATCCGCGGGCAGAACGAGCTCTGCCTCGACCTCAACGGCAACCTGCCGTTCGACGACAACCACATCGACGTCTTCGACTGCAACGGCACCGGCGCCCAAGTGTGGACCCTGGCGACCGACGGCACACTCCGTGTCGACGGGAAGTGCGCGCTGATCGTCGGCGACGACACGGTCCACATCGTGACCTGCGACGGCCGCACGACCGCCCAGTGGCAGGCGTCCAACTCCACGCTGATCAACGCCGCCAACGGCAAGTGCCTCACCGATCCGTCCGGGGGCCGCCAGGCCGGCACCCCCGTCGTCGTGAGCACGTGCGGCGGCTCCGCCAGCCAGCGCTGGTCCCTCCCGTAGCCGCGAGCCGACAGGTCGGCCGACAGGCCGGCACGCCGACAGGCCGGCACGCCGACAGGCCGGCACGCCGGCAGGCCGGCAGGCCGGCAGGCCGGCAGGCACGCCAAAGCTCAGCCAGCTACGAGCTACGGGTCAGCAGAGCGGTCAGAAGCTGGGTCAGCCAGGCGCGGGCCGCGGTCACGTCGCTGTCGAGGAGCAGCTGGACGGTGACGCCGTCGTAGGCGGCCACTACCGCCTTGGCGGCCGCATCCACGTCGGGGATCGAGGACGGGAGGGCGAGCTGCCCGCGTACGGAAGCCAAGCGGTCCCGGACCGCCTGCCGCAACTGGTCGCGGTGGCCGGCCAGTCGCCGGGCCAGGGTGGGGTTTCGTGCCGCGTGCAGCAGGAAGTCGGTCTTGACCAGTAGCCAGTCGCGGTCGAGCAGCAGGGTCGCGACCGTGCGCTCGATGACCTCCTCGACCGGCGCGTCGAGCGGGGGCGCGGTCAGCGACTCGGTGACCTGGGCGGCGATCAGGGCCGCGCGTTCGTCGTAGAGGTCGAAGAACAGCTCGTCGAGGGTGGTGTAGTTGGAGTAGAACGCGCCGCGGGTGTAGCCGGCCGCGGCGCAGACGTCGTCGATGCGGGCGGGGCCGAAACCCTTGGGGGCGAAAACCTGGAACGCGGCGTCGAGCAGCCTCGCCTTGGTCTCGGCGCGACGTTTGGTGACCCGCATGTCGGCGAGCCTATCCAATACGTTCATGTATCCGATACATTGCTGAATCGTGGACGCAGACGTCATCGTCGTCGGGGCCGGGCTGGCCGGGCTGGTCGCCGCGCACGAGCTCACCGCCGTCGGCAAGAAAGTCGCGATCGTCGAGCAGGAGAACGCGGCCAATCTGGGCGGGCAGGGATTCTGGTCGTTCGGCGGGCTGTTCCTGGTCGACACGCCCGAGCAGCGGCGCCTCGGCGTGCACGACAGCTTCGACCTGGCCTGGCGTGACTGGCAGGCGAGCGCCGGTTTCGATCGGCTCGACGACGAGGACTCGTGGGCCGCCAAATGGGCGCGAGCCTACGTCGAGTTCGCCGCGGGCGAGAAGCGGTCGTGGCTGTCGTCGCTCGGGATGAGCTGGCTACCCACCGTGGGCTGGGCCGAACGCGGAGCGCTGAAAGCCGACGGCCACGGCAACTCGGTGCCACGGTTCCACGTCACGTGGGGTACGGGAACCGGGGTCGTCGAGCCGTTCGTCAACTCGGCGCTCGCGGCCTCCGAAGCCGGAAATATCCGCTTCTATCACCGCCACCGGGTTGACGAGCTCATCGTGACCGACGGTGCGGTGACCGGAGTGCGCGGCACCGTCCTCGCCCCGTCCGACACGGCCCGCGGCGTCGAATCCAACCGCGACCCGGTCGGCGACTTCGAGCTGAGCGCCCAGGCGGTCATCGTCACCACGGGCGGCATCGGCGGCAACCACGACCTGATCCGGCAGTATTGGCCGTCCGAACTGGGCCGGCCGCCGACCAAGATGATCACCGGCGTGCCGGCCTATGTCGACGGCCGCATGCTCTCGATCACCGAGCGGGCCGGCGCCCGCCTGGTCAACCGCGACCGCATGTGGCACTACACCGAGGGCGTCCAGAACTGGGACCCGATCTGGCCCGGCCACGGCATCCGCATCCTGGCCGCTCCGTCGTCGATGTGGTTCGACGCGCTGGGCAGGCGGCTGCCTTCCCCCGGCTTCCCGAGTTACGACACTCTGGCCACGCTGCGCTACCTGCGAGCCACCCCGGACATCGCCGAGCATGACCACTCGTGGTTCATCCTCACCGAGAAGATCATCAAGAAGGAGTTCGTGCTCTCCGGCTCGGAGCAGAACCCCGACATCACCGCCAAGGACCGGCGCGGTTTCCTCACGCAGCGCCTCCTCGGCAAGGGCGCCCCGGCCCCGGTCGCGGCTTTCCTGCGGCACGGCGCCGACTTCGTGGTCGCCGACACGATCGAGCAACTCGTCGCCAAGATGAACGGCCTGACCGACAAGGCACTCCTCGACCCGGCCCTCATCCGCCGCCAGGTCGAGGACCGCGACCGCCAGGTGGCCAACCCGTACAGCAAGGACGCCCAGATCCAGGGCATCCAGAACGCGCGCCGCTACCTCGGCGACCGCATCGGCCGGGTGGCGTCCCTGCACCGCTTCCTCGACCCGGCCGCCGGCCCCCTGATCGGCGTCAAGCTGCACATCGTCACCCGCAAGACGCTCGGCGGCATCCAGACCGACCTCGACTCCCGCGCGCTCGGCCTCTCCGGCGACCCGGTCCCCGGTCTCTACGCGGCCGGCGAGGTCGCCGGCTTCGGTGGCGGCGGCGTCCACGGCTACAACGCCCTCGAGGGCACCTTCCTCGGCGGCTGCATCTTCAGCGGCCGAGCGGCGGGCCGGGCGGCCGCGCGAGCGCTTTAAGGCCCGCGCCGACGTAACGCCGTCGGCTTAGCGCCGGGCGAAAAAGCTGGCGGTGCGGTGCGGTGCGGTGCGGCTGAGGCGCCGACCCGGCCACGTAGCGGCCTTCCACCACGCCGGGCAGCTCGCGATCGACCGCCGCCGGACAGCGGCTCGTCGTCTCCTCGATCGTCCTCGGCGGGCTACAGCGGGATGGCGATGATGCTGGCCTCTCGGGCGGCTTTGCGGGGCTGTTCGAAGAAGTCGGGGGCGGCGCAGGCGAACAGGGTGCTGCCGGCCACGACGCAGGCGTACACGGGCGTGCCCGGGCGGATCTCGCCGAGGACGCCGCCGTCGGATCCGATGTGGAGGAGGCGGGGGTTGGTGCCGTCGGCGATCCAGAGGGTGCCGTCGGGGGCCAGGCAGGAGCCGTCCGGGGCGACCACCAGCTGGGGGACGACGTCGGCGAAGTCGCGCCCGGTGGGGACCGGGCCGAACGACGCCCAGGCCCGGCGGTTGGTCAGCGAGCCGTCCGGGGCGAGGTCGAAGGCGGTCACGCGGTTGCCGAAGGTCTCGTTGACCAGTAGGACGCCGTCGGAGGTGATGACGCAGCCGTTGGGGAACCAGAGGTCGGTCGCCACCTCGGTCACGGTGCCGTCGGGGTCGACGCGGTGCAGGGAGGCGGGAGCCGTCGCGCCGCCGCCCATGAGGTCGAACCCGAAGTTGCCGACATAGGCGCGACCGAGCGGGTCGACGACCAGGTCATTCAGGTGGCCGGTCGCAAACGACGACAGGTCGGCGTGGACGTCCAGGGCACCGGAGCGCGAGCGTCTCAAAAGAAGGCGGTCGCGCATGGAGACGACCAGCAGGCGGCCGTCGGGGAGCCAGCCGAGGCCGGACGGCTGCTGCGGAACCGTTGCCTCCAGGCGCAGGTCGGACCCGTCGGGAAGCACCGACTGGACCACACCGCCGTAGAAGTCGGAGAACCAGAGGCGGTCGTCGTGCCAGCGGGGCGACTCCGCGAAGTGGAGGTCGGTGACGACGGCGTTCATGTGTAACGGCTATCACAGAACCGGCCCGGTCGCGAGGAGAACGACCGGGCCGATTCCACATCGAACTACGGTGCGCTGACCAGATACGACTCGGTGTGCCCGGCCTTGGCCGCGTCACCCGAGTTGTTCACGACGTGGCTGATCGTGCCGACGCCGCCCAGCGACTCGGTGATCACGTCGTGGAACTTGATGCCGGACTTGACCGGCGTCTCGACCGCGTGCGCGTTGACCACCGAGTTGTTGGTGTTGAAGAAGCAGTAGCTGCCGACTCCCCACGCCTCGTGGGTGGTGACCGAGTCGGCGACCTTGTACGCCGCCCAGCCCTGGGTACTGCCGTTCATGTACGCGGCCTGGTTCGGCACGTCGTACGGCATCTCGTTCTGATAGAAGTAGGTCTTGCCGCCGTTGCCGTTCCAGATCGTGTTGTACTGCTGGAAGTGCTCGACGAACAGGCCGTAGAACGTGACGTCGTTGCCGTTGACCACGAGGCCGTTGCGAGCCGTGTTCGTCGTCCAGCCGACAGTCCCACCATTGCCGTGGTCGGCGCGCCAGATCCACGAGTGGTCGCCGATCACGTTGTTGCTGTTGATCTCCATCGACGTGGTGGCCTTGCCGGCGACCGCGCCGCCGATCCGCACGAAGACGTCGGAGAGCACGGTCGGGTCGGCGGCGTGCGAGGCCGCGGAGCCGGCCGGGCCGACCTGCAGCAGCACGTTCGAGTTGGTGGTGCCGGCGTCGAAGAGCAGGCCGGCGACCCGGACGCCGTTGACGTCGGCGATGTGCATGGCGTCGACGCCGCCGTCGGGCTGGAAGGTGGCCAGGCCCAGACCGAGGATCACGGTGTCGGCCCGGGTCACGTTCAGCGTCTGGTTGAGGTGGTAGACGCCGGGGGTCACCAGCAGGTTCTTGCCCGCGGCGAGAGCCGCGTTGATCGTCGCCGCGGTGTCGCCCGGCTTGACCACGTAGAACGTGCTGATCGGCAGCGACGAGCCGGCCGGGTTGCCGTTCGCCCAGCTGGGACCGGTCGAGTTGGTGCGCATGCCGGGCACGAACACCTGGTAGGCGCCGGTGCCGTCGACGTACAGGTAGGGCTTCTCCTCGACGTTCGGGGTCGAGCCGACCGTGGTGTAGTGCGGGTTGGGGAACGTGTTGCCGGCCGGGGCGCCCTGGTCACCGACGAAGACGGCGTTCCAGTTCTGGTTCACGTACTTGCTCATCGACGTGTTGCGGAAGATGAACTGCTGCTGCGAACCGTTGTCGATCTGACCGTCGACCTTGGTGTCGGCGATGAAGCCGCCGGACGACCAGCCGCCG
>DASWRZ010000051.1:0-6639 GCA_036402935.1 Actinoplanes sp. | reverse complement strand
CGCGACATCCGCTACCTGCTCGACCAGGTCAACACCGTGCTCGACCGGCCGCTGACGACCGACGACATCGAGGGCGTCTACGCCGGCCTGCGTCCGCTGCTGGCCGGCGAGGCCGACTCGACCTCCAAGCTCTCCCGCGAGCACGCCGTGTTCGAGCCGATGCTCGGCCTGATCCTGGTCGCGGGCGGCAAATACACGACCTATCGGGTCATGGCGGCCGACGTCATCGACCGGGCCATGCAGCGTCTCGGCGGTCCCCGCCGGGCCTCGCATACCGACCAGCTTCCGCTGCTCGGTGCCGACGGCTACGCCGCCGCCTGGCGCGATCGACAGGACACGGCCCGGCGGCACGGCGTCACCGCCGGGGTGGTCGAGCACCTGCTGGAACGCTACGGGACCCTCTCGGTGCACCTGCTGGCCATGATCGCAGCCGATCCCGGCCTGGCGGCCCCGCTCACCGGCGCCCCGGAATATCTGGCCGCCGAGGTGGCCTATGCGGCGCTGGCCGAGGGCGCGCTGCACCTCGACGACGTACTGACCCGGCGCACCCGCATCTCGATCGAGACCCCGCATCGCGGCACCGAGACGGTGGAGCACGCGGCCAAGCTGATGGGCGACGCGCTGGGCTGGGACAAGGCGGTGCGCGACCGCGAGATCGAGCACTATCGGGCCCGGGTGGACGCCGAGCGGCAGTCGCAGACCATGCCGGACGATCTCACCGCCGATGCGGCACGCATCGGGGTTCCCGACGTACGCGGGTTCGCCGCCGACCGCGGAGTCGACCTGGTCGCCGACCTTTGATCCTCGTGGACGAGCCGCTCTGGCCGGCTCGCGGGCGGCTCTGGTCGCACCTGGTCAGCGACCTGTCGTACGAGGAGTTGCACGTCTTCGCCGAGATGCTGGGCGTGCCGCGCCGGGGGTTCGACCGCGACCACTACGACATCCCGCAGGCGCGGTTTCAGAGCGCGATCTGGCTCGGGGCGACGTTGCGGCCGTCCCGCGAGCTGGCTTTCCGGCTACGGGCGTCCGGGCTGCGACGGCCCAAGCATCTCTCGCTCTAGATTGGCCCGCGCCCGCTCCTCCCAGGCCTCGCGGAGCGGTTCGAGCCGATAGATCGTCGGGAGCTCGAGCAGGGCCTTGAGCACCTGGGCCCGGCCGGCCCGGAAGTCGTCGTCGCCGACGTGCGCGTACTCCCGGCGCACGGCCGCCGTATAAGCGGCGTACTGCTCGTCGTCGCCGGCCAGGACGGCCAGGTCGGCGTCGCAGAGCAGTTCGCCGTCGGGGTCGTCGTCGCCGGTCGCGTGCCCGGCGGTCAGGCCGACCAGGCGGGCCACCTCGGCCGCCCCGTCGGCGGGCACGCCGAGCGTGGTCAGCAGGCCCTCGGCGAACTCGGCACTGTCCCGCTCGTTGGCGTCACCGAGCGCGCGAGGGTCGTAGACCGCGTCGTGCATCCACGCCGCCAGCCGCACCCGCTCGGGGTGCGGGGCGAGGCCGGCGTGCTCGTCGATCACGCCCAGAACGGCGCTCAGATGGGCGACCGTGTGGTAATGCCGCTGCGGCTCCGACCACCGCCCGAGCAGGTAGTCGCCGGCCGCCAGGAGATCGTCGTCGCCGGCGGTCGCGCCGGCCTGCCGCGCGGCGTCACGGAACTGGTCGACCAGGGATGTCACGCTCGCCATCCTGTCATGAGCGTCGGTAGGGTCCTTTATCCATGAGGGGTGCCCTCTCCCGCGTCCGGGGTGGCCTGACGCCGGCCCTCCAAGCCGGGGTCGGCGCGGCGCTGGCCTGGTTCGTCGCCCACGACCTGATCGGGCGGCCGGACCCGTTCTTCGCGCCCATCTCGGCCGTGATCACGCTGGCCTCCTCGGTCGGGCAGCGCGTGCAGCGCACCGCCGAACTCGTCATCGGGGTCGCGCTCGGCATCGGCATCGGCGACACGATCATCCACGTCATCGGCACCGGGCCGTGGCAGATCGGCCTCGTCGTGACCATGGCGATCCTGATCGCCACCGGGGTCGGTGGCGGCACCCCGCTGGTCATCCAGTCCGCCTCCTCGGCCGTGCTGGTCGCGACCCTCACGTCGGGCACCGGCCAGCCGTGGACCCGCTTCTTCGACGCGCTGGTCGGCGGCGGCGTCGGCCTGGTCGTGATGACCGTGCTGCTGCCGCTCAATCCGCTCACGGTGGTGCGGCGGTCCGCCGACCCGGCCCTTCAAGCTCTGGCCGACGGGCTGCACGAGATCTCCTCGGCGCTGGCGGTCCGCGACGGCGACCGGATCACCTCGGCGTTGGCCCGGCTGCGGACGGCCGAGGGGACGTTCACCGCCTTCGCCTCGGCGGTCGCGGCGGCCCGGGAAAACGTGGCGTTCGCGCCGGCCCGCTGGCACACCCGGGGCGCGCTCGCGCAATACGTCGACGGGGCGCCCCACATGACATATGCGCTGCGTAACGTGCGGGTGATGATCCGGCGGGTGAAGAGCGCGCTGGACGACGACGAGACGATACCTCCGTGTCTTCCGACGGCGATCGGTCTGCTCGGTGACGCGGTCGCGCTGCTCAAACAGGAATGGGCCAAGGGCGCCGAACCGATCGCGGCCCGGGAACGGGCCCTGCGCGCGGCGGCGGAGGCCATGCGGGGGTACGACGACGGGGTCGGCTTCTCCGGCGGGGTGGTCGTGGCGCAGGTGCGGACCACGGTCAGCGACCTGCTGCGCGCCACCGGGGTGGAGAGCTCCGAGGCCGTACGGATGGTGCGCAAGGCCATCGGGCGACAGAAGCACCCGCGTACGCTCCGCCGCCGGACCGCCCGGCGGCGGTGATCTTCTTCGGTGGTCCTCCGGGCCGCCCCGAAAGCTCCGGGTGACTACGCTGGCGGGCATGGCCGACGTTTCGCCGGGCGGGGTGCCCGACCAGGGCGCCACCCCGCCTGCCCCGGAGGCGCCCACTTCGGCGCTCCCGGCTTCCTCCGCTCCTGCCCCTCAGCCGGCTCAGGCTTTTTCGGCGGGGGAGACGGCTCCGATCGGCCCGTCGCCGCTCTATCCCGGCGCTTCCGGCCCAGCGGCCTATCCGTCCGCTCCCGGCTCGGCGGGGGCCTATCCCGGCGCTCCTGACCCGGCGGCGGCCTATCCCGGCGCTCCTGACCCGGCGGCGGCCTATCCTGGCGTTTCTGACCCGGCGGCCGGCTATCCGCCGGTGCCGTTCATGCCGGCGCCGAGTGAGGCGTCCGCGAGCGCGCCCGACTCGTGGCGTGATCCGGCGACCGGCCGGGCCCGCAGCGGCTGGCGGCGGTGGCTGCCGATCGGCGGCGTCGTCGCGCTCATCCTCGCCGGCGCGGTCGGCATGCTGCTGTTCCTCGGCGCCAACTACGGCGGCGTCGCCCTCGTCGTCGGCATCGTCGCGGCGGTCATCCCGGTTCCGCTGCTGGTCGCCGCGTTCCTCTGGCTCGACCGCTACGAACCCGAGCCCTTGCACCTGCTGGCCTTCTGCTTCGCCTGGGGCGCCACCGTCGCCACCTCGGTCGCGCTCGTCGTCAACACCGGCGCGGCCTGGCTGTTCGACAAGGCCGGCCTCTCCGAGTCGCTGGTCGCCGTGCTGATCGCCCCGCTCATCGAGGAGTCGATGAAGGCGAGCGGCCCGCTGCTGCTCTTCTGGCGGCGCCGCGAGGAGTGGTCCGGCATCACCGACGGCATCGTCTACTGCGGTCTCTCCGCACTCGGCTTCGCAATGGTGGAAAACGTCCTCTACCTGGGCGGACACGGCTACGCGGCGGGCGCCGAGCAGTACGGCGCCGCCACCGGCCTCCAGAACGTCTTCGCGATCTTCATCGTGCGCATCCTCTTCACCGGCTTCGCCCACCCGCTGTTCACCTCGATGACCGGCATCGGCCTGGGCGTCTCGTCCCGCTCCGGCGACCGCCGGGTGCGCTGGCTCGCCCCGATCGCCGGCCTGCTGGTCGCGATGATGCTGCACGGCACGTTCAACCTGCTGCCCACGCTGTCGGTGAGCCTGGGCCAGCCGTTCATCATGCTGTACGGCTACCTCGGCTTCATGGTGCCGTTCTTCTTCGCCGTGGTCGGCTTCGCGATCGCGCTGCGCGGCTGGGAGGGCCGGATCGCCGAGCGCATCCTGCCGTTCTACGTACGCACCGGCTGGTTCGCGCCACCCGAGGTGGCCGCCCTGGGCAGCCTGGGCCGCCGCTACTCGGCCCGGCAGTGGGCCAAGCGGGTCGCCGGTCCGGCCGGGCAGCGGGCGATGAAGGGCTTCCAGTTCGCAGCCACCCAACTGGCCCTGCTCCGCGACGGCATGCAGCGCGGCTTGAATCGCACGCCGGTGTCGCTGCGGCGAGCCGAGGCGGAAGAGCAGCGCCTGCTGGCCGCGATCGCCGACTACCGGTCGTCGTTCACCGGCCGCGACCCACAGATGCCCCAGGCCTTCTGGAACGGCGAGCTCTACCAGATCGCCTTTCCCGACGGCGTGGTCCGCACGGTCAGGCCGCCCGAGGAGCCGGTCGTCCCGGTGCCGATCAAGTTCGCGCCGGCGGCCTACGCGGGCTACGGCGTCACCCCGGCCCCGGGGTACCCGGGCTCTAGTTACGGGACGGCCGCTTATGGGATGCCGGCGCAGTCCTACGGCTACCCGCCGCAGGGCGCGCCCGCCTACGGCACGCCGTCCTACGGAGCGCCCGCCTCGGGCACGCCGACCTACGGAGCGCCTGCTTCGGGCACCCCGAGCTATGGCCCGCAGGGTTCGGGTACTCCCAGTTACGGCATTCCGGGTTACGACGCGTCGGGCCAGGGGGCGCCGAGCTACGGCGCTCCTGGCTATGACCCGTCGGGTCAGGGCACGCCGAGCTACGGGGCGCCGGGCGGTCAGGGCACGGCAAGTTACGGCGCTCCTGGCTACGGCACGCCTAGTTACGGGACGCCGACTAGTTACGGGACGCCGACTAGTTACGGGACGCCGAGTTATGGAGCGCCGGCTTCCGGCAACCCGAACTACGGTGGGCCCTCCTCCGGCACGCCGGCTTATGGGAGTCCGGGCTACGCCGCGCCGGGTCAAGCCGCGCCAGGTTATGGGACTCCGGGGCAAAACCTCCCGAGTTACGGCGGTCCAGGGCAGAACGCCCCCGGCCAGAGCACGCCGGGTTACGGAAGCCCGCGCTATGGCACGCCGACGGAGAGCACCTCGGCCTACGGGACTCCGGGCTATGCCGCTCCGAGCCAGGGCGCTCAGGATGTGGATCGGCTGAGCTATGGCTCTTCCGGCTACGGGGTTTCGGGCGACGACGGCCCAAGCTACGGAGGAGCGGGCCACGACGGCTACGGGAGCGCGGGCCAGGAGGGGCCGGGGGCGCAGCCGTCCGCAGCGCACGGGACGCCCGCGGGTGAGGCTCAGGACGGAGCCGCGGCGTACGGCTCGAGCCCGGCGCCGGAGGGTGAGGAGCCGGGCGGGCGCTGAGGTCAGAGGTAGAGGCCGGTGCCGTCCGACTCGACGCGGGAGGCTGCCACCGCGTGCAGGTCTCGCTCGCGGAGCAGGACGTAGCCGTGGCCGTGGAGTTCGACCTCGGAGCGGTCGTCGGGGTCGAACAGGACACGGTCGCCGACCACGATCGACCGGACGTTGGGGCCGACCCCGACTGCCGTCGCCCACGACAGGCGGCGGCCCATCGAGGCGGTCGCCGGGATCACGATGCCGGCGGTCGACCGTCGCTCGCCCTCACCGCCGTCCTGCTGGACGAGGACGCGGTCGTGCAGCATCCGGATCGGCAAGCCGGACTCGGTTCGGGTGTCGGTGCTCACGACGCAGACGGTACGCCGCTCAATTGCGGCCGTTGCCGCAGGTGGCCGTGGGCACGGAGAGGCACGCGCCTACTACGGTGAATACCGCACATGGTCATCTCAGGAGTGCCGGGCAAGGGGGTAACACGGTTGAGCCGTTTGCAGCGGGTCCGGAGCAACCTTCGGCGCGCCTACGACTCGGGTCGCGAGTCGGTGCGTCAAGCCCGGCAGGAGATCGTCGAGCGCGAACTGGAGCCGGAACCGGTGGAGGAGGACTTCGCGCCGCCGCCGCCCATCGAACCGGAACTCGTCCACCGGTCGGTCTCGAGCCTTGACGACTCCGAGGTACCGCATTCGCTGCGGATCGCCGCCGCCTGGAGCTGGCGGCTGATCGTCGTCGGGGTTGTCGGCTGGGCGCTGCTGCGGTTCATCAGCATCATCGATGTGGTCATGATCCCGCTGGCGATCGCGCTGCTGCTGTCGGCGCTGCTCGCCCCCGCGGTGGGCCTGTTGTTCCGGCTCAAGGTGCCTCGCTCGCTGGCCACCTTCCTGGTGCTGGTCGGCGGCATCGCGGTGATCGCGGGCACGCTGACCCTGGTCACCAACCAGTTCATCGACGGCCTGCCCGAGCTGACGTCGAAGACCACCCAGGGTGTGCGGCAGATCCAGGAATGGGCCAAGACGGGGCCGCTGCACCTGTCGGACGCGCAGCTCAACGAGGCGATCGACAACGGGCAGAACTGGGTCGACGCGAACACGTCGACGTTGACCTCGACCGGCCTGTCGACCGCGGCGACGCTGGCCGAGCTGGTCACCGGCATGCTGCTGGTGATTTTCTCGACGTTCTTCTTCCTCCGCGACGG
>DASWRZ010000050.1:0-36776 GCA_036402935.1 Actinoplanes sp. | reverse complement strand
CCGACCGCGAGCGAGGCGTCGGTCGCGGTCAGTTGCTGGGCCTGGATGCTCATCCGGCTCGCCACGGCACGGTTGCGCTCGGCCACCGCCGTCGCGCGCAGCCGCAACGCCACCACGGCGCCGGTCGAGGCGACGACCGTGAGCACGCACAGCAGCACCAGGGCCGAGCGGCGTACCCGCGAGGTGCGCCGCGCCAGCCGCAGGGAGGCGGCCAGGAACTCCCGGACCTGATCCGTCGGGGTGATGCCGGCGTGGTCCTCGTCGAGCCAGTGGCGGGCGGCGGCCAGCCGGCCGCCGCGCAGCAGGCCGCCGGCGTCGTACTGCTCGCGTGCCCACGCGGCGGCGGCATCGGCCAGCCTCTGGTAGGAGCGCAGGCCGGCCCGGTCGGCGCTGATCCAGCCGGCGAGCCGCGGCCAGGCCGAGAGAAGCGCCTCATGGGTCAGCTCGACGGTGTCGGTGTCCAGCGTGACGAGCCGCGCCCGGGCGAGGGTCTCGAGAACGGCGGCCGCCTCGGCGTCGGTGAACTCCGAGCGGTCCGCCCGCCGCCGCGTGTCGCCGGTCCCTTCGCCGAGCGTGACCAGGCGAAGGAAGACCGACCGGGCGATCCGATGCCGTGCCGGTGACATCGCCAGATAAGCCGCCTCGGCCGTGTTGGCCAGGGCATGGTGCAGACCGCCCGAGGCCTCGTAGCCGCTCAGGGTCAGGGCACTGCCACGGCGGCGCTGCCAGGTCTCCCGCATGGCGTGCGAGACCAGCGGCAGCACGGTCGGCTGACCGGCCGAGTCGGCCAGCACGCGGGCCAGCAGGGCACCCTCCACGATGTATCCGGCGCGCGCTGCCGGGAGGCTGACGGCGCGGCGAAGATCGTCCGCGGTCATCGGGCCGACCAGAAACGTCGTGTCCTGCATGGCGTTGAACAGATCGGCGTGCTCGGAACATCGCTGGAAGAAGTCCGCTCGGATGCCCAGGACGACGCGGAGCCGGCTGTTCCCGGCCTGCGCGGCGGTGAGCAGCGCGGTGATGAAGGAGTTCCGCTCGGCCGCGTCGGTGCACAGGCTGAAGACCTCTTCGAACTGGTCGACCACGAGCGTCATGCCGGCGTCCAGGGTCTGGCCGGCGAGGGGCCGGCCGGCGACTGTCCTCAGGACGGTGCGGTGCAGGGCTCGCGGATCGCGCCGCAGCTCGTCGGCGCCGCTCACGGTCATGCCCATTTCGGCGGCGCACGCCTCCAGAGGGTGCGGGCCCGGCGTGAACAGGAGCACCGGCTCGTGGCCGGCGTCCTCGCGCAGCCGGGCCACCAGGCCCGCCCGGAGCAGGGAGGACTTACCCGACCCGGACGCGCCGAGGACGGCCAGGAACCGCCCGGCTCGCGCCCGCTCGGCGAGCTCGTCGGTCATCCGTTCACGGCCGAAGAACCGCTCGGCGTCCTCCGGCTGGAACGCGGCGAGCCCGGCGTACGGACAGGCGGCGTCGTCGGGACCGGGCGCATCCTCCTCATCGGACACGGTGGCGACCGCGGCCGCCACCGCATGCCAGCTCTCCGCCCACTCGTCGGGGTCGCCCCCGCACGCCCGGGCGTAGGCGAGGGTCACCGCCAAGGTCGGGAGCCGCTGTCCGGACGCCGCGTCGGCAAGCGTCGTGGACGAATAGTGGGCACGCCGGGCGAGCTCCCGGTAGGACGGGGAACCGGACTTGGCGCGCAGCATGCGCAGGCTTGCGGCGAAGGCGGTCAACGCGCTGCCGTCCGGCGGCAACGGTCGCTCTCCTCGTGGCACGCCAGCCCCCGTCGGCGTCGGGCATCCGCAACTGCGTGTGCCCGATGTGGACATCGGGCACATCTCAGGCGGTCATCGTAGCGCCCGGGGGTATCGATGGCGATTACTGCGGGCCGGCGTCGTCGCGGTCGATCAGCGTCCAGCCGTCGTACGGGCCGGTCGCCGCCGGCAACGATCTCCGGACAACGGCCGCTACAGCGAACGCAGGTGTTCGGCGCTCCGTCGGACGTCGGCCAGCGGGCCTTCGCCGGTCGGCTCGGTCTCGAGGATCGTGTCCTGCTCGAGGACCCACCAACCCCGGTAGTCGTGCTTGTCGAGCGCCTCCGCCACCGCGCCGAAGTCGATGTCCCCGTCGCCGAGCGGCCGGTACATCCCCTCCCGTACCGCCTCGGTGTAGGTCAGATCGCCGGCCCGCACCCGCACCGCCAGCGCGTTGTCGACGTCCTTGGCATGTACGTGCGCGATCCGGTCACCCGCCTGCCGGGCCAGTTCGACCGGGTCGGTGCCGCCGATCAGCAGGTGCCCCGTGTCGAGGCAGAGCGCGATGCCCGACCCCGCCAGCACCCGCTCGACCTCGGGCCCGGTCTCGACCATGGTTCCGACGTGCGGGTGCAGCACCGCGCTGATCCCGCGCCGGGTCGCCTCGGCGTTCAGCTCGTCGAGGTTGGCCAGCAACCGGCGCCAGCCGGCGGCTTCGAGCAGGGGTCGGTCGTCGTAACCGTCCACTCCGGTCGCCGCCGCCAGCACCAGTACGTCGCCGGCCGAGAAGCCGTCGAGCGCGCGCGAAAGGTGCGGCCCGTCCTCGTGCAGCACGACCGGCACGAACCCGCCGAGCGCGGTCAGCCCGTACCCGGCCAACAACGGTTCCGGGTCGGGCGGCAGGAATCCGGCCGGGCCCAGCTCGGTCGCGGTCAGGCCGATCTCGGCCATCTCGCGCAGCACCCGCTCGACCGGCAGCTGGTAGCCCCAGCCCGGCACCTCACACACGCCCCACGAGATCGGGGCTCCGGCGATGTTTCGCATGGTGCGAGCGTGCAATCGGTGACCGATTGGTCACAAGGCGGCCGTTCCATCAAAAACGCCTCAGGCGGGCGCCGCCTGCTTGTTCGCCGACTCCAGCGCCCGGGTCGACCAGCGGACCGCGTCCATGTACTGCCCGGCCAGGTCGAATGTCCCGAATTCGCCGCGCTCGTAGGCGTCGACCGCCTGCAGCACGCGGCCCAGCCGGCCGGCGCCGTCGACCAGGGCGGCGACGATCTGCGGGGCGAGCGGGAACTGCTCGGTCATCGTCCGCGGCGGGGCGGCGAGGACCGTCGCGACGCCGCTGATGATGCCGGCCATGAACGCCTCGTCGCTCGGCGCGCCGAACCAGGGGGCAACGTTCTCGCAGAGCCGGGCCCGGGTGAGCACGCCGAGCATGTGCTCGTCGGTCGCCCCGGCCACGTCGTCGAGCACCATCAGCACCGCCCACTGCCGGATGTGCATGAGGCCGACCATGACGACCGCCTGGCGTACCGAGGAGACCCGGTTGGCGTTGCCGGCGGCGGCCGAGTTGCTGGCCCGCAGCACGCGCAGGGACAGGGCGGGGTCGCTGGCGATGATGTCGACGATCTTCTTGAGGTCGGGTTCGGCCGAGCTCAGCGCGCCGACCAGTTCGAGCCGGCGCAGGCGGGAGGGGGAGAGGCTGGCCACCGTGAGCACCTGGGGGCGGCTCAGGGCGTACCCCTGGCGCAGTTCCAGGGCGTAGCGGTCGGCGATGGCGATCTGCTCGGCGCCCTCCAGCCGCTCGGCCACGATCTGGATGTTGGGAAACCGGCGGCAGGCGGCGACGATCTCGTCGAGCCGGCTCAGGTCGCCGTCGAGTAGGTCCAGCTTCACGTAGGACGCCAGGCCGAACAGGCGCTCGTGCCCGGAGCCCCAGACGAAGTCGTCGAGCGCGATCCGGTAGCCCTTGTCGGCCAGCGCGGTGATCCCGTTGATCACCTCGTCGTCGATCTCGACCGTCTCCAGCACCTCGAGCACCACCTGTTCCGGCCCGAACGGCAGCGGCAGGTGCCCGGAGAGGAACTCCCGGGTCAGGTTGATGAAGCACAGCCGGTCACCGGCGACCTCTTGGATGCCGAACTCGGTGAACGCGTTGATCATGACGGTGCTGGTCGCGAACGTGTCCTGGCGGCCGGCCGCGACCGCGTCCATACTGCCGCGGAACAGCAGCTCGTAGGCAACGACGTCGCCGTGGACGTCGAAGATCGGCTGCCGCCCGACGTGGATCAGCTGAGTGCCGTCCGAGGACACAGGTTTCACGATCCTCCTCATCGGCCGCGGTCGCCCGAACTTGACGAATTGCCTCCGCAGGTCAGACCGTTGTGCTCCAGAGCCCGTCCGTCGACGCCATGAGCAGGGTGTTTCCGCGCCCGGCGACCGCGATCGGGGGCGCCGGCGCCGCTTTGGAGGACCCGTCGACCCAAAGACCACCCCCGGCGACGACCGGCTTTCCGCCGGCCAGGGTCAGCGATCGTACGCCGTAAGGATCGCCCCCGAACGCATCTCCGGCCGTCCAGGTCCCGGCGTGCCACCGCCACACCTCGAACCGGGTTCCCCGCACCCCGGCCGCCACCAGATCACTTCCGTCGCGCACCACCCGCTGGATCTCGTTGTAGCCGGTGGCGGCCGGCGGGTCGTCGCGGGCCCAGGTCGTACCGTCCGTGGTCAGCCAGACCGCCGCCCGCTCGTCGAGGCTGTTCCGCACCGCCGCACCGCCCACGAACGCCCACCGGCCGTCGTCGAGGGCGGCCGCGTCCCGGGCCATCGTCTGGTGCCCGGCGTCGTCGGCCAACCCCGGCGCATCCTCGACCAGGCGAAACGTGCGCCCGTCGCCGGAGAACCAGGCCGCCGCACCGCTGACCCGGTCGCCCGCGATCGCGAAACCCGCCGGACCGGCCCCGATCCGGCCCACACCACCCGCCTTTTCCCCGCCGTACGTCTCGAAGGGTGCCGGATTCTCGGCCATCACCCCACTTTCTACGCTCTTGTCGCCTTTCTGGGTGCCGGTCATCAGCCAGGTGCTCACCCGGGGGTTTCCATGCGCGCCGCCCGGTACCGCGCCGATCATCGCGACCTTCCCGCCCGAGCACGCGACGCTCAGGATCACCTGGTGGGGGCCGTAGTAGCTGGTCGGCAGCGGCCGGAACGGCACCGCCGTCCAGGCCTTGCCGTCGGCGCTGGTCCACGCGGCCGGATGAGTGGTGCCACCGGTGTCGTGCACGGCCCCGGCCGCGTACCAGCGCCCGGCGCAGTCGGCCAGGTCGTGCAGCTCGAGCGAGCCGCTGACCGGCAGCTCGAGGTGGGTCCAGGCGGCGTGCGCGGGCTTGCTGCAAGCGCTGACCGCCAGGACGGCTACGAGGACGACGGTTGCGCAAGAACGCGATGTCTTCATGTAATCACCGAGCAGAGTCCCGAAAATAGCCGACGAGCTCTTGTGGACTTCATCACAGGAATTCTATGGTCACCTCACTCCCGGCGTCCGTTCCGCCCGGAGCACCTCTCCCGCGCGTAGAGAAGAGCGTGTCGATGTTCCTTGAATTCAGACGGCCGCGGCTGGCTGCCGCCGCCACGGCCTCGGTGGTCGGGCTCGGCCTGGTCATCAGCGGGGCTGCCGGCGCGTACGCCTCGAGCCCGGCACCTACCGCGACCCGCGCCGCCCTCGACCCGTCGCTGGTCGCAGGTCGCGGAGCGACCGTTCCGTTCGTCGAGCAGGAGGCCGAGAAGGCCGTCACCACCGGCTCGGTCATCGGTCCCGACCGCAGCGCCTACACCCTGCCCGCCGAGGCGTCGGGCCGCTCGGCGGTCAAACTCCTCCCGGGGCAGTACGTCGAGTTCACCCTGCCCAAGACCGCCAACGCGATCACCGTGCGCTACAGCATCCCGGACGCGCCGACCGGCGGCGGCAGCACCGCGCCGCTGTCCGTCAAGGCCGGCAACACGACCCGCACGATGAGCCTGACCTCGCAGTACGCGTGGCTCTACAACCTCTACCCGTTCACCAACGACCCCAACGCGGACGTCCTCCACCCGGACTGGTGGATCACCGAGTGCAGTTGCGTGCCCAACGCGACCACCCCTCCGTTCACCGTTACCAAGCCTTTCCGGCCCAACCACTTCTATGACGAGCAGCGCCTGTTGCTGGGCAAGACCTATGCGGCCGGCACCAAGATCCGCTTGACCGCGTCGTCCGGGGCCGCGTCGACCGTGATCGACCTGATGGACTCCGAGCTGGTCGGCGCGCCGAAGATCGACCTGCTGGCGGCCGACGTGCTGCTCTTCGGGGCCGACCCGACCGGCCGCCACGACTCGGCCGACGCCTTCGACCGGGCGATCGCGTTCGCCCGCAAGGCCAAGCTCAAGGTGTACGTGCCGCCGGGCACCTACCAGGTCAACCGCCACATCATCGTCGACAACGTGACGATCGAGGGCGCCGGCAACTGGTACACGATCATCAAGGGCCACGAGGTCGCGCTCTCGACGCCGGCGCCGGACGGCTCGGTGCACACCGGGGTCGGCTTCTACGGCAAGGACGCGTCGGCCGGTGGCAGCCACAACGTGCACCTGTCCGGGTTCGCGATCGAGGGTGACGTCCGCGAGCGGATCGACACCGACCAGGTCAACGGCATCGGCGGCGCGCTGAGCGACTCGACGATCGACGGCCTCTACATCCACCACACCAAGGTCGGCATCTGGCTGGACGGTCCGATGTCGAACCTGAAGATCACCAACAACCAGATCGCCGACCAGATCGCCGACGGCATCAACTTCCACACCGGCGTCACGAAGTCGCTGGTGCAGAACAACTTCGTCCGCAACACCGGCGACGACGCGCTGGCGATGTGGTCGGAGAAGGTCGCGGACGCCAACGACACCTTCGACCACAACACGGTGCAGACGCCGGTGCTGGCCAACGGCATCGCGATCTACGGCGGCACCGACAACACGGTGTCGAACAACCTGGTCGCCGACCCGATCCGCGAGGGCAGCGCGCTGCACGCCGGCTCCCGGTTCGGCGCCGAGGCGTTCACCGGGCACCTCTGGTTCACCGGCAACACCACGGTCCGGGCCGGCACCTACGAGCTGAACTGGAACATCGGGCTCGGCGCGATCTGGCTCTACGCACTGGAGAAGAACATGAGCGCGGACATCGAGGTGGTCGGGGACAACTTCCTCGACAACACCTACAACGCGATCATGGAGGTCGCCGACTTCCCGGTGAAGGACCTCTACTCGATCACCAACGTCCACTACCAGGACATCAAGGTCGACGGCACCGGCACCAGCGTGCTCAGCGCCCGGGTCGCCGGCGGCGCCACCTTCTCCAACGTCGACGCCCGCAACGTGGGGGCGGTCGGCATCAACAACTGCGGCTCGTTCAACTTCACCCCGGCCGGTTCCGAGTTCACGGTCACCGACCTGGGCGGAAACGACGGCGGCGGAACCACCGGTCCGTGGCTCGCCTCGTGGGAACTGCCCAACACGATCACCTGTGACGACCGGCCGCCGGTCGTCGCGCCCCCGGCCCCTTCGGCCTGGTGACCTTCTTCCCAGTGATCCCGGCTTGCCAGTGATCCCGGCCTCTCAGCGGTCCGGCTTCTCAGTGATCCGGCCCGCACGGCTCCGTCCCGGAATGTCGGGGCGGAGCCGTCCGGCTGCTAGCCTGGGCAGCCGAACTAGCGGACGGTAACCGGAAGTATGGGACGAACAGTGAGCCAAACGCTATTGGTGACCGGTGGCGCCGGATTTGTCGGAACCAACCTGATCAAGGCCCTGCTCGCCGACTATCCGTCCGCGTCGATCGTCTCGCTCGACAACTACTTCACCGGCTCGCCGGAAAACCACAGCAACGACCCGAGGGTGACCTACCTCGATGGATCGACCGTCGACATCGCCAAGATCTGGGCGGGTCGCGGGCTGTCCAGCCCCGAGATCATCTTCCATCTCGGTGAATACTCGCGGATCGTGCAGTCGTTCGACGACCACGACCTGACCTGGGACTTCAACGTCCTCGGGACCAAAGAGGTGGTCAAGTTCGCGTCGGCCAACGGGTCGAAGCTGATCTACGCGGGCTCGTCGTCGAAGTTCGGCAACGACGGGGAGGACGAAAACCTCAACCCGTACGCCTGGACCAAGGCGAAGAACATCGAATACATCCGGAACTATGCGAACTGGTACGGCCTGGACTACGCGATCACCTACTTCTACAACGTGTACGGCCCCGGTCAGATCGGCCAGGGCAAGTACGCGACCGTGATCGGCATCTTCGAAAACCAGTACCTGACCGGTGAGCCGCTGACCGTGGTCTCGCCCGGCACCCAGACCCGCGACTTCACCCACGTCGACGACATCGTCCGAGGGATCGTGCTGGTCGCGCAGAAGGGCTCGGGCGACGGCTACCTGCTCGGCACCGGTCACGAGTGGCCGCTGGTCGAGGTCGCGAAGCTCTTCCGGACGACATATGTCCTGGTGCCGTCGCTGCGTGGGGAGCGCGTGCGGGGTCAGGCCGATACCACCAAGGCGGGCGAGCTGGGCTGGACCCCGCGGCGCCGGCTCGACGAATACATCTCGTCGTTCGTGGCCGCCAACCCGCGGCCGCCCCGCTCATGACCTCAGTCACTCGGCCCGGCAGCCGGCCCGGACGCGGAGTTGACTGGGCGTGTGCGCCGTGCCCTGACCCTCGTGCTCGCGACCGCCTGCGGGCTGACCGTCGCCAACCTTTACTACTCGCAGCCGCTGCTCGACCTGATCGCCCACGCCTTCGGCGTGAGCCAGGGCGCGGCCGCGATCATCGTGACGTTCACCCAGGCCGGGTACGCGCTCGGCCTGCTGTTCCTGCTGCCGCTCGGTGATCTGGTCGAGAACCGCAAGCTGACCACCCGCCTGCTCGCCGGAACGGCCCTGTCCCTGCTTCTGGCGGCGGTCTGCCCGACGTACCCGATCTTCCTGGTCATCTCGGTGCTGATCGGGCTGACCTCGGTCGTGGCCCAGATCCTCGTGCCGCTCGCCGCCCACCTGGCGCCGCCCGAGCAGCGGGGCGCGTTCGTCGGCAAGGTGATGAGCGGGCTGATCCTGGGCATCCTGCTCGCCCGTACGGTGTCCAGCTTCGTGGCCGAGCTGTGGGGCTGGCGGGCGATCTATTTCGTCTCGGCCGGCCTGATGGTCGTGCTGGCCGTGGTGCTGCGCCGGATGCTGCCGCAACGCGCGCCCGACCACACCACGGGGTACGCCTCGCTCCTGCGCAGCGTGGTGGATCTGGTCCGGACGGAGCCGGTTCTACGTCGCCGGGCGCTCGGCCAGGCGACGATGTTCGCCGCCTTCAGCGCCTTCTGGACCGCGATCGCCTACGAACTGATCGGCGAGCACGGCTTCGGCCAGGCTCAGATCGCGATCTTCGCGTTGGTCGGTGCCGGCGGCGCGGCGGCGGCCCCGATCGGCGGCAAGCTCGCCGATAGGGGGTACGGGGCTGTCGTCATGGGGGGCGCCCTGCTGTTGGGGACTCTGACCATGGTGCTGGCCGCGGTCGGGCACCGCAGCGTGGTGCTGCTGGCGCTGGCCGGTGTGCTGCTCGACTTCGCGGTGCAGAGCCACCAGGTGTCCTCCCAGCAGGAGATCTACGCGCTGCGGGCGGACGCGCGGGCGCGCATCAACACCGTCTTCATGACCACGGTCTTCACCGGTGGGGCGATCTCGTCGGCGCTCACCGGAGCGCTTCACGACCGGTACGGCTGGACCGGCGCCTGTGTGCTCGGAGCCGTGTTCCCGCTGATCGGGCTCGCGATCTGGGCTCTCGGCCGCCGTGCCGTGGCTTCCCCCGCCGCCGAGCCCGAGCGAGTCTCCGCGCGGTGACGCGTCTCTCACCAATGTGCACGGAGCATGCGTTTATCTCGCCCGTTTCCGTTCCACTTTCCGGAATGGCCATCAGGTCCCTAATTTGGGCCTTCCGCGAATCCCCTAATCCCCCAACGGGGCCCGTTCGCGGCCGTTTCCGTGCTCGGCAAACTTGCTGGTAGAAGCATTCTTGGTGGCGCTCCGTGACTAGGTCAGAGCTTTCTGTTAGTCACCCGTTCGGCGCGTTCTGTCGTCATCGAGACTTGGGCATGTCTCGCACCTTTCTGTGCATTGGAAAGGGCGACCGGGCCACATTAGAGTGAGCAGGAACTCCACTCCGGACATCGCGTCCCGTCGACCGAAGGATGCTCATGCCCGACACGCCTTCCGATCCTGACGAGAGCTCCCGGCTGGCTCAGCTGACCTGGCTCATCGCCCTGCCGGCGACTGTTTCCGCCGCGCTGCTCGCGGCGACGGCCGGTTATCTGGCCAATGGTGATCATGCCGTTCTCCTGGCGCTTCTCGCGGCCGCGGCCGTCATCGTCCTCGGCACGGCCGTCTACGCGATCGGCAAGGTCCGCCGTGGCGGCGACCGGTCGGCCGAGCTGCGCACGATGGCCTTCGAGTCGCGGTCCGGGCTCGCCCAGAGCCGCTCCGAGTTGATCCAGAACCGCTCCGAGCTCGTCGAGACGCGCGCTCAGCTGGGCGACACCCGCAACGAGCTGGCCGGCGCGCGGGCCGAGATCGAGCGGCTCGCCGAGCGGCTCCGGCACGCCGAGGCCGCGCCCCCGCCGATGCCGTCCGGTCACCCGGGCGGCCGGCAGGTCGAGGTCTTCGTCAACCTGTCCCGGCGGCTCCAGTCGCTGGTGCACCGCGAGATCAAGCTGCTCGACGCCCTGGAAAACGAGGTCGAAGACCCCGACCTGCTCAAGGGCCTGTTCCAGGTCGACCACCTGGCGACCCGCATCCGGCGGCACGCGGAAAACCTGGCCGTGCTCGGCGGCTCGGTCTCCCGTCGGCAGTGGAGCCGGCCGGTCGCCCTGACCGAGGTGCTGCGCTCGGCGATCGCCGAGGTCGAGCACTACTCGCGGGTCAAGCTGGTGCCGCCGATCGAGGGCACGCTCCCCGGGCACGCGGTCGCCAGCGTCGTCCACCTCATCGCCGAACTGATCGAAAACGCGACGATGTTCGCGCCGCCGCACACCCAGGTGCTGCTGCGGGCCCAGCGGGTGGCGGCCGGCGTGGCGGTCGAGGTCGAGGACCGCGGCCTCGGCATGCAGCGCGGCGACCAGGAGCGCATCAACCAGCTGCTGGTCAACCCCGATCACATCAACCTCGACGACCTGCTGCGCGACGGCCGCATCGGGCTCTACGTGGTCTCGGTGATCGCGCGGCAGCACGGCGTCGTGGTCCAGCTCCAGACCAACATCTACGGTGGCACGCAGGCCATCATCATCCTGCCGCAACCGCTGCTCGACTCACCGACCGCGGCCGAGCAGCTCCAGCCGGCGGCCACCCGGCCCGGGAGCCTCAGCGAGCTGACGACCGAGATCCCGCAGCAGTCGTCCTGGCCGGTGTCGCCGCCTGCGGCGGTGCCCGCGGCCTCACCTCTGGCCGAGCGTTATGCCGCGCAATCGCTGGCCGGGCACTACGCCCAGCCGGCCGTCGCCGCGCCGCAGGCGGCGGCCGACCTTCCCTCCGGGCCGTTCGCCGGGTCACCCGCCCGGCTCTCCACCGGCCTCTCGGCCGGGCATTCCGCCGGGTCGTTCGGGGATCCCTCGGCCAGGTCCTTCGCCGAGCCCGCCGCCGGGTCCTTTGCCGAGCCCGTCGCCGGGTCCTTCGCCGAGCCCGCCGCCGGGTCCTTCGCCGAGCCCGCCGCCGGGCATTCCGCAGGGCCGGAGCGCCCGGCGGCCCTGCCTCCGCTCCCGCGGCGGCGCAGCCAGAGCCACATGGTGCCGCAGTTGCAGCTCGGTCCGCCGGCGCCGGCGCCCGAGCCGACCGGTGAGCACAACCCGGGGCTGATGGCCTCGTTCATGCATGGCGTCTCCCAGGGTGAGGCCGACCCGGCCGGCCCCGACCGTCTCTAGTTCGTTCCCCGTCCCTCCCCGAGGAAGGTTCGGCTCACATGTCGAGCACCGATCATGTACGCCCTGCCCAGGACCTTGTCTGGCTCCTGTCCGGCCTGGCCGACCGCGTCCCCGACACCCGGAGCGCCCTGCTCCTGTCGTCCGACGGGCTGCGTAAGGCCGCGCACGGGCTCGACGACGACGGCGCCGATCACCTCGCGGCGGTCGCGTCCGGCCTGTTCTCGCTCGCCCGCAGCGCCGGTTCCCGGTTCGGGGCGACCGACGGGGTGCGGCAGGTGGTCTGCGAGCTCGACGACTCCCTGCTGTTCGTCTCGGCGGCCGGCTCCGGGGCGGTGCTCGCGGTGATCGCCGGGAGGACCGCCGACCCCGGGGTGCTGGGCTACGAGATGGCCCAACTGGTCAAGTCCGTCCGTCCCTACCTGTCCACACCGAGCCGGCACGAGTTTGAGACCCCCGGTGTTCTCGGACGGTGACCATGGCGGGCATCGACGAGCGCTGGTTCGACGACGAGCACTGGTACGACGACGCCGCGGGCCGGCTGGTCCGGCCCTACACGGTGAGCAACGGCCGCACCGAGCCGAGCACCCGGCTGGAGCTGCTGTCCATGGTCATCGCGACCGGTCGGCAACCGCACGGCCAGCTGGGCCCCGACCACGCGCAGGCACTCGGCCTGTGCGGGAGCTTCACCACGGTCGCCGAGGTCGCCGCGCGGTTGCGGCTGCCCGCGGTGGTCACCAAGATTCTGCTTTCCGACCTCGTCGGGTGGGGCGCGGTCGACACCCGCTTGCCCGACCCGTTGGCCGATTCCTCTAACCCGGCGGTACTGGAGACCATCCTCGATGCCCTACAACGACGGCTCTGAAGAGTTCCCGTCCGCCCTCAAACTCCTGATCGCGGGTGGTTTCGGCGTCGGCAAGACGACGTTCGTGGGTGCTGTCAGCGAGATTGAGCCGCTGCGCACCGAAGAACTGCTCACCACCGCGAGCGTCGGCACAGACAAGCTCACGGGGGTCGAGCGCAAGTCGACGACCACCGTGGCGATGGACTTCGGCCGCATCACGATCAGCCGCGATCACGTGCTCTACCTGTTCGGCACGCCGGGGCAGGAGCGCTTCTGGTTCATGTGGGACGAGCTGTCCCTCGGCGCGATGGGCGCGGTCGTGCTGGCCGACACCCGCCGCCTCGAGGACTGCTTCCCGGCGGTCGACTTCTTCGAGTCGCGGGGCATCGAGTTCCTGATCGCGGTCAACGAGTTCGACGACGCGCTTCGCTATCAGGTGGACGACGTCCGCAGCGCGCTCGACCTCAAGCCGGACACCCCGGTGATCTTCTGCGATGCGCGGGACCGCCGTTCGGCCACCGCCGTACTGATCGACCTGATCAGGCACCTCCTGCAAGCCCGAACCCGCCCATGAGTCCGCCCGTGAACCCGAACCCGCCTGTGAACGGAGTCCTGGCATGATCTACGACCTCTCCGCCCACCAGCCACTGACACCCACCGACCCCGAGGTGGGCCTCCGCATGCGCCGGCTCAACGAGCTGGGCCTGGGCGACCAGCCCGACCCGGAGTTCGACGACTTCGCGCGCAAGCTGACCGAGGTCACCCAGGCCCCGTACGCGATGGTCAACTTCATCAGCGAGCACCGGCAGTACTTCGCCGGTCTGGCCGTCGCGCAGGGCGCCGCCGGCGCTCCCGCGTCGGCCCAGCCCGGCCGGGTCATGGACCGTGACCACGGCTACTGCCCGCACGTCGTCGTGCGCAAGAAGGCGCTGGTGCTCGACGACGTCTGCGACTACCCCCGGTTCGCCGGCAACCCGGTCGTCGACGAGATCGGCATCCGGTCGTACCTGGGGGCGCCGCTGATCGACCGCACCGGCACCGCACTGGGCACGATCTGCGTGGTCGACATCGAGCCGCGCCCGTGGGGCCGGGCCGGCCTGGAGACGATCAAGTCACTGGCCGCCGAGCTGATCGACAAGATCCACGCTCGGGAGGCCCGGGGTTGAGTTCTACTCGACAAGATCCATGCTCGGGGTTGAGTTCTACGAGGTGACGAGGCCGGCGGTGATGCGAGGGGCAAGTCGTTGCGACCACTGCCCCTTGTCGGTACCCAAGGCCACCTCGGCCAGCCGCAGCAGCTGGATGTCGGAGGTGCCGGCGGGCGCGAAGATGTGGTGCGCGTCGCGGAGGTAGCGCTCGACCGGGCGCTCCGGGTAGAGCCCGATCGCGCCATGCACTTCCATCGCGTTGCGCGCCGAGTCCAGCGCGTATTCCACGTTGATCAGCTTGGCGTTCATCAGCTCGGCGTCGCACGGCAGACCCTGATCGAGCAGGTACACGGCGTGATAGGCGGCGAGCCGCGCGGTCATCAGGCGCGACTGCAGCTGCCCGATCTTGAGCTTGATCGGCAGCAGGTCGGCCAGGGGCTTGCCATAGCGGTTGCGGTCGGCCGCGAAGCGGGTGGTCTCCTCGACCAGCGCCTGGTGGATGCCGAGCGAGACGGCGGTCAGGTTGGGCCGTCCGTAGAGGATGCTCGACGAATAGGCGACCGCGAGGCCGTCGCCCTCGGCGCCGAGCCGGTTGGCCGCCGGCACCCGGCAGTTCTCGAAGATCAGTTCACCGAAGCTGAAGCCGTGCAGGCCCATCGACGGCTTGTGCTCCCCGAGCGAGAAACCGGGCCGGTCGGCCTCGACCAGAAACGCCGACAGGCCGGTCGAGCCGGGCCCCGTACGCACCACGACCCCGTGCACGTCGCCGACGTGGCTGTTGCCGACGAAGATCTTCCGTCCGTTGAGCACGTAGTCGTCGCCGTCGCGGACCGCGGTCGCCGTCATGCCCAGCACGTGACCGCCGGACTGTTCCTCGGTCACCGCGATGGTCGGCAGGCAGTCGCCGCGCGCGACGGCGGGCAGCCAGGCCGCCTTCTGCCGCTCGTTGCCGAAGTGCAAAATCTTGGCGACGCCGAGCTGGGAGGCCTGCACCATCGCGCCCATAGCGCCGCTGACCCGGGCCAGTTCCTCGATAATGACGGTCTTGGCGAGATGGCCGAGGCCCATGCCGCCGTACTCACGGCCGATGGTCACCCCGATCCAGCCCTGACGGGCGATCAGCCGGGAGAGCTCCTGCTGGACCTCCCGGGACTCCTCCATCTCGTCGAGGCGTAGCCTGACCTCGGTCTCCGCGAACGTCCTTACTTCCTGCCGTAGCTTTTCATGGCGTTCCGTCATGAAGTACGCGTCCACGTGAACTCCTATCGGCGGTGGCGGATAGCCGTGCGACGACTCGGAGACGGCCCGGCAACGTTGGCGGTGACCATCCGTTTGTGGCTGTGTCCACTCAGTACAGATCATCGTGAGGCGATCTCACAATAATCTGTCGATGTTGTAAACATCCCACTGTGGGGCCTGGACATAGTCGCATGCCCAGTAGGCATGCGTCTATTCAGTAGATCGGCCCAGGTCAGCCCCAGGATGCGCTAACTTGAGCCGGTGACGACCGATCGTTGGGCGCAGTGGCTGCTGACACGGCGCGACGGGGACAGCGAGGCCTTGCGGGCGCGAGACCGGATCAGCCTGGCCGCGTTTCGCGACGGCGTGCTCGCCCGGGCCGACCTGCGACCCGGCGACGTGGTGCTCGACGTCGGCTGCGGCACCGGCCTGATCGGCCTCGCGGCCCTCGACCGGCTCGGCCCCTCCGGCCAGGTCATCTTCAGCGACATTTCGGACGACCTCCTCGACGAATGCCGGCGCACGGCCGGCGACGATCCGAGGGCCACTTTCGTACGCGCGGCGGCCGACGACCTGACCGCCATCGAGGACGCGTCGGTCGACGTGGTCACCATGCGCTCGGTCCTGATCTACTCGGACCGCAAGGAGGCCGCGTTCCACGAGTTCTTCCGCGTCCTGCGCCCGGGCGGCCGCCTGTCGATCTTCGAGCCGATCAACCGGTTCCTGGTCGACCACGGCCCGCACCGCCCGTTCGGCCTGCCCGACTCCCCGATCGACGACCTGCTGCGCAAGATCTCCCTGGTCTACTTCGACGCCGGGTCCGCCTCCGCGTCCCAGACGATGGTCGACTTCGACGAGCGCGACCTGCTGGCCTGGGCCGACAGCGCCGGCTTCGCATCGGTCGAGCTGGACTACCGGGCCGAGCTGCGCGCCCCGGCCGACCCGATCGTCGACTGGGAGGGCCTCAAGCGCACCGCCCCCAACCCGCTGGCTCCCACCTACGGCGACGCCATCGCCGGCGTCCTCACCGCCGAGGAGCAGCAGCGCCTCGACGCCCACATGCACGGCCTGGTCGAGGCCGCGACCGAGACCCGCCGCACCATGGCGATGGCCTTCCTCGCCGCGCAGCGACCGGCATGACAGCGCCGGGCTGCTTCCGGCTGCGGACTGCGCTGCGGGCGGGCCGGCCTGGCTGAGGGCGTTTTGCAGGTTTCACGACGCTGACCGGCGGGCTCGGTCGCTTCTACGATCACCGGCATGGAGACGCTCGGGATCGGTGTGGTCGGGTTCGGGTGGATGGGGCGGGTGCACACGCAGGCGTACGCCCGGGTGCGCCACCACTATCCGCAGGTGGTACGGCCGGTGCTGGTGGCGGTGGCCGACGACGTGCCGGGGCGGGCCGAGGCGGCGGCCGGGCAGTTCGGGTTCGAGGCCGCGACCCGCGACTGGCGGAGCCTGCTCGACGACCCGCGGGTCGAGGCGGTCAGCATCACCGCGCCCAACTTCCTGCACCGGGAGATGGGGGCGGCGTTCGCCGCCGCGGGCAAGCACATCTGGATCGAGAAGCCGGTCGGGCTGAGCGCCGACGACGCGCGGGCGATCGTCGGGGACGTGCAGGTGTCCGTCGGCTTCAACTATCGGAACGCGCCCGCCGTCGAGAAGGCCCGCGAGCTGATCGCGGCCGGCGCGATCGGCCGGGTCACGCACGCCCGGGTACGCCTGTTCAGCGACTACGCCGCCCACCCGGAGGGAGCGCTGAGCTGGCGGTTCGAACGGGGCCGCGGCGGCAACGGCGTGCTCGGCGACCTCGGCGCCCACGGCGTCGACCTGACCCGCTACCTGCTCGGCGAGATCGACGCGCTGGTCGCCGACACCGCGATCTTCGTGCCGTCACGGCCGCGCCCCTCCGGAGCGACCGCCGGACACCAGCGAGGGAGCGGCGAGCCCGGCCCGGTCGAGAACGAGGACTACTTCTCCAGCCTGCTCCGCATGGCCTCGGGCGCCCGCGTGGTGCTGGAGGCGAGCCGGGTCGCGGTCGGCGAGCAGAACAGCTACGGCTTCGAGGTGCACGGCACAGTCGGCGCCCTCGCCTGGGACTTCCGCCGCATGGGCGAACTGAACGTGGCCACCAGCGGCGAGGCTGCTGGCCCTCGCTACCAGGACGAGCCGGTGCGCGCGGTCTTTGTCGGCCCGCAGGATGGTGACTTTGCGGCGTTCCAGCCGGGTGCCGGCACGGCGATGAGTTACGACGACCTGAAGGTCATCGAGGCCTACCGCTTCCTGCGCTCGGTCGAGACCGGCACCCCGCACGGCGCCACCCTCGCCGACGCCATTGCCAGCGCCGAAGCCCTCGACGCCATGACCGGCTCGGCCGAAACCGGCGCATGGGTCAAGCTTCCGCGGTAGCCACGCCGCCGGCGAGCGACTTGCCTGGCGGCGCCGCCGCAGCAAACGCAGACGCCGCCGCAGCAAACGCCGCCGCCGCGGCAAACGCCGGAAACGCCGCCGGCGCAGCAAACGGCGGCGCCGCCGCGGCAGACGCTGCCGGGGTCAAGGGCGGTCGTCGGGGCGGTTGACTGTGCGCTGGTGGAGGCGGCTGATGGCGTCGTCCCAGGCGTCGTCGGCGGGCTCGGACTTGGTGCGGCCGAAGAACCAGTCGCCGTGCCAGATGACCGCCACCGCGAGGGCGCCGATCGCGGCCACCGCGGCCAGGGCCTGCAGGCCCTGGGCGATGTCTTCGACCCACGAATACCACCCCCGGGTAGAGGGCGGCCCGGACGTCGGGGATGCGGTCGACGGCGATGCCCTGGTGCATGCTGGTGAAGAAGGTCTGGAGGGTGACCGGCTCGGTCGCGTCGGAGCCGATGAAGGCCACGCCGACCGCGAGCGTCACGATGGCCAGCACGAACACCCACGTGCGGGCGGTGCGGCTGCCGTTGCGGACGCCCAGGGCCAGGAAGGCCGGCACCATCGTGAGCAGGCCGAGCACGATCAGCTCGATCGCGCCGGTGTGGCCGCGGAGCAGCACCGGGGGCTCGACGCCGAACTCCCGGTTGATGTCGGTCAGCAGGGCCACGAGGTGATCGGCCGAGGGGCTGGCCCACCAGTGCAGCTCCCACAACCCGTCGATCACCAGCAGCAGGCCGGCCGGCGCGAGCAGCATGATTATCGTTGTGGCGACGCGTACGCGCCGTGGAATCTCAGCCCCCGACTTGCCCCGCACTGTAGCGAGACCGTCTCATGGTCACAGGTTATTTTCGAGGGTCGATGTGGATCTTCGGGGCGACTCCGCGGAGGGCGCCGGAGAGCACGTCGGCGGCCGACGACAGGCCGACCGTGGCGTCGACGAGCGGGCGCGGGTCGACGGCTCCCGACGCATACGCCTCAATCGTCTCCGACACAATGGGCGAGCCGCTCAGAATGCCCACGACGGTGAGGTCTTTGAGGACCACGCGCCGGGTGTCGATCAATGACGGCTCGCCGGAAATGCCGATGTAGACGATGCGGCCGCCGGGCTCGGCGCGTTCGACCGCGAAGGCCGGCAGACCAGGTGCGTTGCTGGCGTCAAGGATTGCGTCAAATGGCATTTCGGGCAGGGTTTCCCGGGTCCAGGCCTCGGTGAACCCGAGGGAGGCGGCGAACTTCAGCGACGAGTCCGTCGCGCCGAGCAGATGTACGCGGGCGCCTCGCGCCCGCGCGAACATGGCCGCCAGCAGCCCGATCGTCCCCGGCCCCATGATCAGCAGGTCCCGGCCCGGGCCGGCGCCGGTCGCCTGGACGGCCCGCAGCGCGTTTCCGCCCGGCTCGACCAGCGCGCCGAGCGTGGCGTCGACCGTGTCGGGCAGCCGGTACAGCGCCTTGACCGGCACCGGCACCTGGGCCGCGAGCGCGCCCGGCCACCCGTTGCGGATGCCGATCTCGTGGCGGTCGGCGCACAGATGTTGACGGCCGCCCGTGCACCGCGCGCAGTGCCCGCAGCCGAGCATGGTGTCGCCGGTGACCCGGGCGCCCAGCCAGGACGGGTCGACGAGCGGCCCGACGTGCGACACGACGCCGCTCCACTCGTGCCCGATCCGCATCGGGTAGGCGGCCTCGCCGCTGGCCAGGTAGCTCATGTCGCCGGTGAAGAACTCCATGTCGGTGCCGCAGACTCCGGCCCGTTCGACGTCGACCACGACCTCGCCCGGCCCGGCGACCGGCGGATCGACCTCGATCACCTCGGCCCGCCCCGGCCCGTTGATCACAAAGGCCCGCATACCTGCCCTTCCGCCGCTGGACGCCTGCTCCCCGATTATCGCTGCAGGGACGATCATGAACGGAGCGGAGCCGCGCCGTTCATCACCCGGATGATCGGCGCCGCCTCGGACGGCGACATCTGATCGAGGAACTGCCGGGCGCTGCGGCCGCCGAGCATCAGCAGATGACGCGCGGCCACCCCCGGATCCATCTCGGTGAGCCGGACGACGGCGGCGGTCGCCGGCATGCGCGTCAGCAGAGCGTTGCCCTCGGTGACCGGAAGCTCGGCGATCCACGCGGCGGCGGTGGCCGGCGACGTCACGGCGATGCGGTCGGCCGCCGACTGGAGGTCCATCGCGCTCAGCCAGGCCGCGGCCGCGGTAGCGCTCATGGAGATCGCCCGCTGTTTCGGCGGCGCGAAAAGAAATGGCCGCAAGCCGGCGACCATCAGCAGGACCGCAAACGGATTCGAGGCCTGAATCAAAACGCCACTGAGGTGGGGAAGGATTCTGTAGGTGGCCGCCAGCGAGGCCCAGCCCTCCATCATCGAGTCATAAATGTCGCCTATCTCGAGGGCATAAAAGATCTTCCGTACCGCGATCCGATCCATGATTGTCAGCCGTTGAGCGGCAGAGGTCGCGTTCATGGTGGTGACGATTCCGCCGGCCGCGGCCGGCCGCATCGCCTGAAGGCGTCGTGCGGCCACGTCCGGAGCCATCAGGTCGAGAAGGGTCGCGGCGACATCGGTATCCGAGACGTCCAGGACCGCGGCGGTCGTGTTCGGGGCCGCGGCGGCCAGCCACTGCGCCGCGAGGTGGATGTCCGCGGCCGCGACCAGCTCGGCCGTCCGGCCCGGGCCGATGGCCGACAACCGTTCCGCCGCGACGGCGATCGGCATCTGTTCCAGGATCTCGATCGCCTCGTCGGACGGCAGGGCTGTCAGACGCGTCGCGGCCGCGCGGGCCGGCATCGCGGACAGCAACTGGATCGTCCGATATTCGGTGCCCGGCCGGGGCTCCGGCACCACCGGCCGTGGCGCGACCGACGCCGCGGACTGCGGCCGGTGCCGGGACAGATATGCCCGCGCCCGCGCATCCAGCCACCGACGCACCATCGCGTCCGGGACCCCGCACGCCCGCACGATGTTGTCGATCACCAGCCGGCTGGGCAGGTGCCGTCCCGACTCCGCGTTGCCGATCGTCGCCCGCGGCACACCGCTGCGATCGGCCAGCTCGCGGATCGTCGGCGAACCGGGCGTGTGCACCCGCAGCAGGCTGAGCTGATATCCCAGGTCCGCGACGGTCTTTACGGAATCCGGATCGGGAAGAGCCGGGTCCGGTTGTCCGGCATGATGCATCTCCTCAGTATGGCCAACCTTGTCCGACACCGTCCCAAGATTTTCCACGAACGGGTGGGTCCGCCCGACCTGATCCGGCTCCATTCCGTCGGTGCCGTCCACAGAGGTGAATCGGGTCTCCTTTACTCCAGCACCATTTCCATTCCCGGAATGGGCGAGGTTGGAGGAGAGTCACGTGCCGGATTTCGACAGGGAGATGCGAAAGATCCACTTCGCTCTGATCACCCTTTTCGCTCTGCTCACCGGAGCCGCCGCCGGCCTCCTGGACTGGCTGGAGACCCAGCACGTGGCCGCCGGCCTGCTCTACGGGGCGGGCGCGTTCGCGGCGACCATCGCGCTCGGCATGGCGGTCGTCCAGTTTCTGCGCGAGAAGAAGTAGGTCAGACGGCGAACCAGGCCGGTTCGTCGGCCTGGGCGAGAGCCAGGGCGTGGGTGTGATGAGGCGGCAGCTCGGGGAGGTCGTCGATCGCGAACCAGCCGACGTCGACCGACTCGTCGTCGTTGACCCGCGCCTCGCCGCTGACGTGCCGGCACTGGAACATGATCGAGGTCCACCAGACCTGGTCGCCGTTGTGCAGGGTGGCCGGCTGGGAGCGTGCCCCGACGCCGAGCAGCCGCTCGACCCTGGCGATCACGCCCGTCTCCTCCTCGATCTCGCGCAGCGCGCCCGCGGCCGGCTCCTCGCCCGGCTCGATGATGCCGCTGACCAGCGTCCACTGGTGATTGTCGGCCCGCCGCACCAGCAGCACCCGGCCCTGGTCGTCGAGGACGACGTTGGTCGCCCCGTTCAGCGGTAGTGGATCGTGCCCGATCTTGGCGCGCAGGGTCAGGACGAATTCAGGAGTAGCCATGGCCGAAAATCTAGGTCAGAAGGCGGCCATGACGCTCGGAGTGATCATTTTCTGGCACGTCTGGGCGATCTCGGCCGGCGGTTGCGGGAAACCCTGCCGCACCCACCAGAGCAGCACCGCGACCAGGGCGCCAGCGTGATATTCGACCACCACGTCGACCGGCAGCTTGAGCCCGACCGGTGTGAGGTGGTCGCGCAGCGAGTCGAGGATCAGCCGGTGCAGCATGCGGGTCCCGGCCGTCGCGCCCGCGCGCCCGCACAGGGCCTGATAGACGAGCTGGTTGGCGTATGCGTGTTCGAACATCACCCCGATCGGCCGGGTCGGATCGTCGTGCGAGGGGCCGTCGACGGTGGCCGCCAGCTCGTGTTCCAACGAGGCTCGCAGGTCGTCGAAGCAGGCCGTGAACAGGTCGTCCTTGTCGCGGTAATGGGCGTAGAACGTGGATCGCCCGATATCGGCGCGGTCGAGCACGTCCTGCACGGTCACCTTCTCGTAGCCGCGCTCGACGATCAGAGCCACCAGCGCCTCGCGCAGGGAGCGCCGGGTGCGGCGCACCCGCCGGTCGTTTCCGGTCATAACCCGCTCCGGTGTTCGTTTCCGCACGTCGGACGCAGTTCGCGCGTTGACCCTTCGAACCATAACCGAACACAGTGTTCGGAAAGGAAGAGGAAAAGGAAGAGGAGGGTGCCGTGCACAACATCAGCCTTCGCAACCCGCGGATGGCCGGCCCGTTCAGCGACCCGGCCGGCTACGACAAGCACACCCGACCGTTCCGCAAGCTCCACGAGCGGGTCGTGGCCGACGCCGCGCGGGCCGGGCTGCCCGACGGCGCGCGGGTGCTCGACGTGGGGACCGGCCCCGGCCGCATTCCGCGGGCCATCGCCGGCGAGCATCCCGAGTGGACCGTCGACGGGGTCGATCTGGATCGGGAGATGATCGCGTACGCCCGCGGGCAGGACCTCTCGCAAAGAGTGAGTTTCACCGTCGGCGATGTCGCCGACCTGCCCTACCCGGACGGCAGCTTCGACCTGATCGTCAGCTCGATGAGCCAGCACCACTGGACCGACGTCGAGGGCGCGATCAAGAGCCTGAGGCGAGTGCTACGTCCGGGAGGGCGCCTCTGGATCTATGACGTCCGGTTCGTCCTCCGGCGGGCCACCCGGGCGGCTCAGGCGACCTTCGAGCGAGGGGCTGTCCGTGTCGAGCCGGTTCGTATCCTTTATGCCCGGCTGGAAGCCGAGGCGTGAGAGCGCCGGCTCGGCCGCCAGGACGGCGAACCCGAGCGCCCCGATCAGGGCACCCACGAGAACCGTGCTGCGCACCCCGGGACCGTCGATCAGCGCGGCCCCGATCAGCGCCCCGGCCGTGATCCCCACGTTGAACGCGGTCGACGTGCCCGCGTTGGCCGTGTCGGTGTCGCCCGGCGCGACCTCGAGCACCCGGGCGCCCAGCGCGGTCACCATCCCCGAGAGCGCGAAGCTGGTCACCGCGGACACGACGACCCCGAGCACGGTGATCGTGCCGAAGGCGTAGAGCACCCCGAGCGCGACCGCCTGCAGCCCGACCGCGATCAGCATGGTCAGCCAGCCGAACCGCGACGCGAACAGGCCGGCTACGAAGACACCGGCCATCCCGGCCACGCCGCGCAGCACCAGCGCCGGGCCGACCGCCGACTCGGCCAGACCGCTGATCTCGGTCAGGAACGGGTTGACGTAGGTATAGGCGGTGAAGGCGGCGGTCACGGCCAGGATGACGGTGAGCACCAGCGCGCGATAGCGGCCCGCGTCGGGGGCCGTGCCCCGGTCGGTGCCGCTCGCGCCCGGCGCCACGTCGGGCAGGATCACGTGCAGGGCGGCCATGACCAGGACGCCGAGCACGCACAGCACGGCGAACGGGACGCGCCACGACGACACCTGGCCGAGCCAGGTGCCGGCCGGCACGCCCACGAGGGTGGCGGCGCTGCTTCCCACGTACAGCATCGAGACGGCGCGCCCGCGCGCCGCCGGGGGAAACAGCGCCGCCGCGGCCGGCGAGACGATGGCCCAGAAGACCGCCTGGCTGAGCGCGGTCACCACCCGGGCGCCCAGCAGGGTGGCGTAGCTGGATGCCGCCGCCGACAGCGCCGTCGACACGACGAAGATCCCGAGCAGGGCGCCCAGCAGCCGCTTCCTCGGCCACCGGCGGGTGAGCCGAGTCAGCGGCAGCGTGGCGACGACCACGACCAGCCCGTACGCCGTGACCAGCAACCCGACCGACGACGCCCGGGCGTGCAGCCCGCCGGCGATCTGGGGCAGCAGCCCGATCGGGATCGTCTCGGTCGTGACGTAGGCGAAGGTCGACAGCGCCAGGGTGGCCAGAGCGAGGCGCGCGCGTGTCACTCGAAGTCGAGGCCGCCGGTACGGGTCCGCTTGAGTTCGAAGAAGTGCGGATAGTTGGCCAGGGCGACCGCGCCGTCGAAGATCTTCGCCGCTTCCTCGCCGCGGGGGATCTTGTTGAGCACCGGCCCGAAGAACGCCACCCCGTCGATGTGAATGGTCGGCGTGCCGACGTCGTCACCGACCGGGTCCATCCCCTCGTGGTGGCTCTTGCGCAGCGCCTCGTCGTACTGCGTACTCGTGGCCGCCTCGATCAGCGACGCGGGTAGGCCGACCTCGGCCAGCGCGGCCGGGACGAACTCGTCGGGGTTCTTGTTGCCCTGGTTGTGGATGCGCGTGCCGAGGGCGGTGTAGAGGTCGCGCAGCACGCCCTCGCCGTGGTGCTCGGCGGCCGCGGTCACGACGCGGACGGTGCCGAGCGAGCGGTTGATGAGCTCGCGGTACGAGTCGGAGAGGTCACGCTTCTCGTTGAGCACGTACAGGCTCATGACGTGGAACCGGAGGTCGAGGTCGGGGCGCTGCCGCTCGACCTCGAGGATCCAGCGGGATGTGATCCAGGCGAACGGGCAGGCGGGATCGAAATAGAAGTCGACTTGTGTCACGGGTCCACGCTACGGCCGAAAGTGCTTGCGCGGTGAACCAATTAGGCGTGAATTGACTGTGCCACTGCCGACACCCCGGCCATCAGCAGGTCGATGCCGAACGTGAAGTAGCGCTCCGGGTCGGGCTCTTCGTGGTACGTCCCGGCGAAGGCGACCAGCATCGGGAACTTGTCGGCCGGCAGCCGCTCCATCTTCAGCCGCTTCTGCCGGCGCCACTCCGCAACCTCTCCCGGCGGGATCGTCGCCGGGCAGTCGGGCTGGGCGGCGACCAGGCCGATCGCGCCGTGCAGCAGATAGCTGGCGACCCAGAACGCCTCCCGCACGTCGAAGCCGGCCCGGGTGAGCAGGGTGAGCGCGTCGTCAGTGGCCCGGCTGAAGCTGGCCGCCTCGTCCTTCTCGACCGAGTGCAGCAGGTCGGCCAGGATCGGGTGCTCCCGCATGACCGTGACGAGCGACACGACCATCGCCCGGAGCTGGGTCTCCCACGGATCGGAGGCCGCCCGGTCGGCGCGTACGCCGTCGAGAACGTGGTCGACGATGCCCAGCATCAGCTCGTCCTTGTTCTTGAAATGCCAGTACAGAGCCATCGGGGTGACCCCGAGCGCCTGGGCGAGCCGGCGGATGGTCACCGCCTCCAGGCCCTCCTCGTCGCCGAGGCGCAGGGCTCGCTCGGCAACTGTCGACTTGCTGAGTTTTTCCGTGGCCACTTGACAACCATACAACGTACAGGTCTGATGTACGAGGTACATGTACAACGTATATGGACGCCGTACAGGGGGCGAAAGAGATGGGCAAGAACCGACGTTGGTGGGCACTGGTAGCGGTAGCGCTCGGCACCTTCATGACGTATCTCGACAACAACGTGGTCAACGTCGCGCTGCCGTCGATCCAGCGTGACCTGCACCTGAGCATCTCCGGGCTCGAGTGGATCGTGAGCGCGTACATCCTGGTCTTCGCCGGCCTGCTCCTGGCCGGTGGCCGCCTGGCCGACGTGGTCGGCCGGCGCACCGCGTTCCTCGCCGGCCTGGTCGTCTTCACGCTCGCCTCGGTCGCGGCCGGTCTCGCCCAGAACCAGGAGATGCTGATCGGCGCCCGGGCCGTCCAGGGCCTCGGCGCGGCACTTCTCACCCCGGCCTCACTGGCCCTGCTGCCCCAGCTGTTTCCGGACCCGCGGGAACGCGGCGCCGCGATCGGCGTCTGGGGCGGCGTCGGCGCCCTGGCCCTCGCGGTCGGCCCGCTGCTCGGCGGCCTGTTCAGCCAGCACGCCGACTGGAGCTGGATCTTCCTGATCAACGCCCCGATCGGTGTCGTCACCGTGCTGCTGTCGCTGTTCGCGATCCCGGCCGGCAACCGCGGCACCTCGCGCGGCCTCGACCTTCCCGGCCTGATCACCTCCTCGGCGGCGCTGTTCGCTCTCACCTACGCCCTGATCGAGGGCGAGTCGAAGGGCTGGACCTCCACCCCGATCCTGGTCGCGTTCGGCCTCGCCGCGGCGGCCGCGATCGCCTTCGTCGTCATCGAGATGCGCTCGTCCAACCCGATGATGAACCTGGGCTTCCTGCGCATGCCGGTGTTCAGCGGCGGCCTGATCTCGATGGGCCTGTGGGCGTTCGGGGTCTTCGGCATCTACTTCTACACCGCGATCTACCTGCAGAACGTGCTTGGCTTCTCGCCCACCGGCGCGGGCGCCGCGTTCGTGCCGATGGCCCTGGTCATGGCCGTGGCGGCGACCCTGGCGCCGCGCCTGGAGGCGCGCCTGGGCGCCGGCCGGACGGTGGCGGCGGGCCTGCTGATCATGGCGGTCGCGCTCGGCATCATCGCCACCTTCGGCGAGGGTACGACCTACACCGACCTGCTGCCCTGGTTCGTCCTCTATGGACTCGGCGGCGGCCTGCTGGTCCCGCTCAACAACGTCATCCTCGGCGCGCTGCCGAGCGAGCGGGCCGGCATCGCCTCGGGCATGCTCAACGTCTCCCGCGAGGTGTTCGGGCTGCTCGGCGTCACCATCCTCGGCGCGGTCCTCTCCAACCGGTCGGCCGCGGCGACCGGCACCGAGCTGCACCGGTACCTCGCGGGCTACCAGTTCTCGCTGATGGTGGCCGCGATCCTGGTCGCTGCCGGCGCTCCCATCGCGTACTTCTCGATGCGCAAGGTCCGCCCGCCGGAGCCGGCCTCCGAGGCCGCCCTCGAACCGCCGATCCTCGAAACGGTCTGAACCACCATCAATTGATGGCCCGGCGCGGATGCGCCGGGCCATCGTCCCTTTCCGGGTACGGCATACCGCCCGTTCGGCCGAGGTGAGATCGATGATCTTTTGGTCGGCTCGGACGCCGTGTCCCCCCGTCGCAAACGCTGGATCGGCGTGCTCTTCGGCCTGGTCGCTCTCGGAGCCGCATCGTTCACGCTCGCCGAAGCCCATGCCGCCGGCACGCCGCCCGTGCGTACCGTGCAGCCCGCCACCTTCGTCGGCCTCGCCGCTGCTCTGATTTCCTCCCGCCCGCGTCAGGGCATCAAATGCCCGACCAGGTCGGCGATCGACCCCGTACGCGCCCGGGCGTGCCCGGTCCCGGCCCAGAGGTTGAGCGAACCGGCGTCGCCCTGGGCGGCCGCGGCGGCCCGGATCGGGGCGGTGAGGTGGTGAATGGCCGGGTAGCCGATCGGGGCCACTTCCGAATAGGCCTCGGTGAATCGGTTGGCCAGCCCGCGCGCCGGTTGACCGGTGAAGGCGCGCGTGATGACGGTGTTCTTGTAGGCGCCCCCGAGCATGGCCTCGCGCTGGGCCTTGCGGGTGCCGGCCTCGTCGGCCAAGAGGAAGGCGGTGCCGCACTGGACGGCATTCGCGCCCTGGGCGATCAGGTCGGCGACCTCGGCGGCCGACATCACACCGCCGGCGACAATGACCGGCTTGTCGGTCAGGGCGCGCACCTCGGCCAGGACCTCTTCAGCGGTGCTGTCGCCGCGGAAACGGGCCGGATCGGTGGTGGAGGAATGCGCGCCGGCCGCACCGGCCTGGGCAACGAGCCCATCGGGCTCGACGACCAGGGCACGGCGGGCCTCGTCGGCCTCGGTCACGGTTACGAGTACGCGGCAGCCGGCGCTCTGCAGCCTTTCCACCACCGCGCGCTCCGGGACACCGAACGTGAAACTGACCAGAGGGACGGCGTACGCCTCGGCAAGCGCGACTTTCGCGCCGAAGCTGTCGTCATCGTCGAGTCGCAGCGGCGGCAGCTCGACGTGAAATCGTTCGGCTTCGGGTTGGAGCACGCGTCGGTATCGCTCGAGCGCCTCGATGTCGGGCGCCGGCGGCATCGGGACGAAAATGTTCAGCCCGTGCGGGATTCCTCGAACCGCGCGCAGTTCGTCCTCGACGGTTTCCGGCTTCTTGTAGCCGGCGGCGAGAAACCCGAGCGCGCCGGCATCGGCCGCCGCTTTGACCAGCGCGGTCGTCGTGGGGCCGCCGGCCATGGGCGCCACCACCACGGGCCGGATGAGATCGTCCATGTCCCCGACCTTACGGGGCTAGTAGTGCCACTTCTGGTTGCCGGCCGGCGGGGACCCTGGCCGGGCGGCTCGTCGGCTTGGTCGGGCCGCTCGCGGCGGCCGGCGGCTGCACGGGCGGGGCACTTTGATTCGGTTCGGGGGACGGCGAGCGGGAGTGTTCCGGGGCCGTCGCGGGGATCGGGTCGGCGAATGCCGCCGCCGAGGCCGAGGGGGTGGGTACTTCCTCGGCCGATGCGCTGTCGAGCGCCGGGCGGACGGCAATGATGATCGCGGCCAGGATCGCGATGACCACGGCCACGATGAGTAGGCGGGTCCTCGTCCGCTTTCGTGCATCGGTCGTGCCGACCGGGGGAGTCGGCTCGGCTCGGGTTTCTTCGCTCGCCTTGACCGGTCGAGATGCGGTGCGCGGGGCGGAACGCGTATCCGGGCGCGGCGTGATGTAGGCGTATTGGCGCGTCGGGGCCGTCGACGCCTCTTCGGCCGCGTCCCGGAGGAGGCGCTCGGCCGTCCCGGCGTCGGCCCTCGCGGCCGGGTTCTTCTCCAGCAGGGCGGCCAGCACCGGGCCCATCGCGCCCGCCTGTTCGGGCGGCGTCGGTGGCTCGGTGGCGAGCGCGGCCAGGGTGGCCATCGGCGACGACTTCCCGTACGGCGGTTTGCCCTCGACCGCGGCGTACAGCGTCGCGCCGAGTGACCAGAGGTCCGCCGCCGGACCGATCTCGCCGTCGAGCGTCCTCTCCGGAGCCAGGTAGGACGGCGAGCCCAGCACGATGCCGGTGCTGGTCATGCTGCTGTCCCCGGCCGCCGTCGCGAGGCCGAAATCGGTCAGCACCACCCGCCCGTCCAGGCCGAGCAGCACGTTGGCCGGCTTCACGTCGCGGTGCAGAATGCCCGCGCGATGGGCCGCTCTCAGCGCCGCCAGCAGCTCCAGGCCGATCCGCGCAACCTGCTCCGGCGGCATCGGCCCGTCCGTGCTGACGACTTCGTAGAGTGACCGCGACCGCACCAGCTCCATGACGATCCAGGGCCGGCCGTCGGCGAAGACGACATCGAAGATCCGCACAACGTTGCGGTGGTCGAGCCGGGCGATCGCCCGGGCCTCCCGGATCGTACGTTCCGCCAGGTCACGTCGGTCCTCGGGCGCCATGCCGGCGGGCAGCACCAGCTCTTTGACCGCGACATCGCGCCCCAGCAGCTCGTCGCGGGCCGCCCACACCCGCCCCATGCCGCCGCGCCCCAGCTCACCTACCAGCCGGTAACGTTCCGCAACCACCCGAGCCCCGATTTCCGACACGACGGCACGGTACCGGCCCTGTCGCAACCCGACCCCCGCAACCCACCCTGTGACATCCGTCTCAGTCAATTGAAGGTCGTTAGCTATCTACTGTGGATGGTCAATTTGCGACGGCCCGGACCTGCCCGGATGCTGCTCTCCCGGCACCGTGCTTCGAGCGCGAAGTGTCGGAGGTGAGAGCCGCCGCTGACCGCACCGAGCGGACCGACTCACTGCCGGGGTCACCCCGCGCCTACCTCCCGATGGAGGCCGTCACCCGTGCGCCAGTTTCTCGTCCGGCAACTCGAGCGGCGATATTGAAAGATGGTGGAAACTCTCCGTAACTTGGTCTTGACGAGGAAGAGCTGGCAACGTTAACAATTGGCCTCACTGAATGCTGTCGATTGGGCCAAATTGTGACGCCCTGACCACGGCATCTCGTGAAGGGCTGAGCAGATGAACGATCATCTCGACGCGCATGTGTCGCGCCGGTCCCTCTTCCGGGGCGTCCTGGCCGGCGTCGGCGTGGCCGGCCTGGCCGGGTGCTCCTCGCCGATCGCGGCCGGCATCGCCAATACGCCGCTGAGTCCCGGCACCGTCGACTACTGGAACCTCTTCGGCGGCGGAGACGGCGTCCGGATGCAACAGATGGAAGACGCCTACCGCCGGAATCATCCGGGCACACCCCTGCAGGCGGTCACGCTCGCCTGGGGCAACCCGTATTACACGAAGCTGTCGCTGGCCACGGTCGGCGCCAAGCCGCCGAACGTCGCCGTGTCGCACCTGACCCGGATGAAGACCCTGGTCGAGGCCGACCTGCTCCAGGAACTGCGGCCGGACGACCTCGCCCGGCACGGCATGACGCCGGACAAGTTCAACCAGCGGGCCTGGCAGGCCGGCCTGGTCAACGGCAAGGCGTACGCCATTCCGCTCGACACCCACCCGCTGGTCCTGTTCTACAACACCAAGATCTGCAAAGAGGCCGGCCTGCTCGACAGCGCCGGCAACCTCAAACCCATCAGTGGGCAGCAGGCGTTCCTCGACGCACTGACCCGGGTGCAGAAGGTGACCGGCAAGTACGGCGCCACGCACGGCATCAACGCCGACACCGCCAGCCCCTGGCGCGTTTTCCAAACCTTCTATGCCCAGCTCGGAGGCCAGGTTCTCGGGGCCAACGGCACCCAGGTACTGCTCGACGACGCCAAGGCCAAACAGGTCCTGAGCTATCTGCGCACGCTCACGGTCGAGAAGAAACTGATGCCGTCCAGCATCGACTACCAAGGCGCGATCGCGCTGTTCGCCAGCGGTGCGTCCGGGTTCCACATCAACGGCGAGTGGGAGATCACCACCTTCCAGACCGCCAAGATGCCGTTCAGCATGACGCTGGTTCCCAACGTGTTCGGCGGCCCGTACGCGGTGCAGGCCGACTCGCACACGCTGGTCCTGCCCAAGCAGCCCGACCAGGACCGGGCCAAGCTGGACCGCTCGCTCGAGTTCATCAGCTCGATGCTCGGGGAGAGCATGACGTGGGCGCAGGGCGGTCACGTACCCGCGTGGCAGCCGGTGGCCACGAGCGAGGCGTACCGGAAACTCACCCCCCAGTCGAACTACGCGGCCGCGGCCAACGCCGCCGTCTACGACCCGCCCGGCTGGTACTCCGGCTCCGGCTCCGATTTCGAGATCCTGATGAGTTCGGCCATCGGCGCCGTCGAGGCCGGCCAGTTCTCCGTGGACGCCGCGATCGCGCAGATCCGCGCCAAGCTCAGCCCCCTCGCCGGGGCTCCCTCACCGGTCTGATCCTCGGAGGTGCTGCGAAGTGACCACCACAACCGCGGGCCCGCAGGCCGCCAGCCGGAGGCCGGACGCCACCGCCGCGACCCCCCGGCGCGTGCCCGACCAACGCGGCCACGGCCGCCAAGCCAGCCTGTTCCTGGCCCCGTTCATGATCCTCTATCTACTGTTCATCATCGGACCCACCATCTACATGGTGGTCATGAGCTTCTTCGACACCAGCCTGGTCAAGTCGGGGCTCGGCGGCTTCGCCGGCTTCGGCAACTACGCCGAAGCGCTGAGCAGCAGTGACTTCTGGTCGTCGATGTGGCACACCGTCTGGTTCACCATCCTCACCACGCCGCCGCTGGTCGTGCTGGCGTTCGTCTTCGCGCTGCTGGCCGACCGGGTCCGGCGGGGACGATGGTTCTTCCGGCTGGCGTTCTTCCTGCCGTACATCCTGCCGTCCGCGGTGGTCGCCCTGATCTGGGTCTGGCTCTACACCCCGGCGCTGGGGCTGCTGACCAAGATCGTCACCACCCTCGGGTTCGCGGAGCCGAACTGGCTCGGCAGTCCCAACCTCGCGATGTGGTCTCTGGCCATCACCACCGTCTGGTGGACGCTCGGCTTCAACTTCGTGCTCTACCTCGCCGGCCTGCAGGACATCCCCCGCGAGCTGTACGAGGCGGCGTCGATGGACGGCGCCGGCCCGGTGCAGCAGATCAGCCGGATCACCGTGCCGATGCTGGGCCGCACCACCACGCTCGTCGTGGTCCTGCAGGTGATCGCGTCACTGAAGGTCTTCGACCAGATGTACATCATGACCAGCGGTGGCCCGAACTACAGCACCCGCTCGCTGCTCGAGTACGTCTACGACATCGGCTTCACCGACTTCCGTACGGGGTACGCCGCCGCCGCGTCGACCCTGTTCTTCATCCTCGTGCTCGCGGTGTCCGCGGTGTGGATCTTCCTCACCCGCCGGCAGGAACAGCAGGGAGCCTGATCATGACTGCCATCGCCGACACCGCACCCGCATCGACCGCCACGACCAGGGTCACCCAGGCCACCATCGACAGCCGGGTCAAGCTGTTCAACCGGGTCTGCGCCGGCGTGTTGATCGCCTTCGCGCTGATCTGGCTGGTCCCGATCGCGTGGACGATCGACACCGCGCTGAAACCCAACGCCGAGACCACCAACACGACCTGGGCGATCCACCACCCGACGCTCGCGTCGTTCACCTCGCTGTTCAGCCAGGGCGACATCTGGAACTGGTACGCCGCCAGCTTCATCACCTCGGCGCTCACCGCGGTGTGTACGGTGCTGACCGCCAGCCTCGCCGCGTTCAGCCTGTCCCGGATGCGGTTCCGCTTCCGCTACCTCGTCTTCTGGTTCGTCCTGATCGGCATCATGATCCCCCAGCAGGTCCTGATCGTCCCGCAGTTCAAGGAGTTCGGCGGACTGCACCTGCTCAACACGTACTGGGCGGTGGTCCTGCCGCAGATCCCGACCGCCATCGCGGTGTTCATCTTCAAGCAGTTCTTCGACGGCCTGCCCCGGGACCTGGACGAGGCGGCCCGGGTGGACGGCGCCGGCTTCCTACGTACGTACTGGCGGATCGTCATGCCGCTGAGCCGGCCGGTCGTCTCCGCGGTGGCCATCTTCACCTTCGTCTGGAGCTGGAACAACCTGCTCTGGCCACTGCTGGTGCTGTCCAACCCCAAGCTGATGACCATCCCGGTCGGTCTGGCCACCGTCCAGGGCAGCTACGGCATCCGGTACGCCGACACGATGGCCTCGGCCATCCTCGGCGCCCTGCCGCTCGTGATCATCTTCCTGTTCTTCCAACGTCGCATCGTCGAAGGCATCGCCGGTACGGGCCTGAAGGGCTGACCAGCAGCTAAGGAGATCGTCGTGCACCACGCCGCACTGACCGTCGACCCGCACTTCGCCGTGGCACCGGTCGACCCCCGGCTGTACGGATCGTTCGTCGAACACATGGGTCGCTGCGTCTACACCGGAATCTACGAACCGGGCCACCCACAGGCCGACGCGAAGGGTTTCCGCCGGGACGTGGCCGACCTCGTACGGGAACTCGGCGTGCCGCTTTTGCGCTACCCGGGCGGCAACTTCGTGTCCGGCTACAACTGGGAGGACGGGATCGGCCCGCGGGAGCAGCGCCCGACCCGGCTCGACCTGGCGTGGCGGTCGGTGGAGACCAACCAGGTCGGCGTCGACGAGTTCATCCCGTGGGCACGCGAGGTCGGCAGCGCGCCGATGATGGCCGTCAACCTGGGCACCCGGGGCGTGGACGCGGCCCGCAACCTGGTCGAATACTGCAACCACCCGTCCGGCAGCTACTGGTCCGACCTGCGCCGGGGCAACGGCGCCGCCGACCCGTACGCGGTGAAGCTGTGGTGCCTCGGCAACGAGATGGACGGGCCGTGGCAGATCGGCCACAAGACCGCGACCGAGTACGCCCGGCTCGCCGCCGAGACGGCCAAGGCGATGCGCCGCGTCGACCCGACGATCGAGCTGTCCGTCGTGGGCAGTTCGCACATCCGGATGCCCACCTTCGGCACCTGGGAGGCGACGGTCCTCGCCGAGACGTACGACGTGGTGGACTACGTCTCCCTGCACAGTTACTACGAGGAGCGCGCCGGCGACCGGGGAAGTTTCCTGGCCAGCGCCGTCGACCTGGACCGGTTCATCGAGGCCGTGGTGGCCACCTGCGACCACGTCCGGGCCGTCGGCCGGCACCGCAAGCGGATCAACCTGGCGGTGGATGAGTGGAACGTCTGGTATCAGCAGCGGTTCGCCGGCGAGGAGAACCTCGACTGGGGCGAGGCGCCGCGCCTGATCGAAGACACCTATTCGGTGGTCGACGCGGTGGTGGTCGGCGATCTGCTGATCTCGCTGCTGCGGCACGCCGACCGGGTCAAGATCGGCTGCCTGGCACAACTCGTCAACGTGATCGCGCCGATCCGCTCGGAGCCCGGCGGCCCGGCCTGGCGGCAGGCCAGTTTCCACCCGTTCGCGCTGACCTCCCGGTACGGCCGGGGCACGGTCCTGCGGACCGAACCGACCTCGCCGGTGTACGAGACGGCGGCGCAGGGCGACGTACCGGTCCTCGACGTGGTGGCCGTGCGGGACGACGAGTCAGGCGCGGTCACGCTGTTCGCCGTCAACCGCGACCAGCACGAGGAACTGGCGCTCGACGTCGACGTGCGGGCCTGCCCGGCGCTGGCCGCCGGCGAGCACGTCGCCGTCCACGACCCGGACCCGGACGCCGTCAACACCGCCGAGCAGCCCGGCCGGGTGGCGCCGCGCCACCTCGACGACGTCAAGGTCGACGACGGGCACGCCACCGCGCTGCTGCCCCCGCTCTCCTGGAACATGATCCGGCTGCGCGGCGTCCGCTGATCCGCGGTCCGGCCCGCCGCTTTGGCGCTGTCACCGGGTCGAAACATGACAATTGTCAGCGATCCCGCTGACTCCACTCACCTTCAGCTGATGACAGCACTCACTGGGTTGAGCGCGCTCCGGCAACGAGGCTTATCGATGACAAGAGAAGCCAAACGGGCCATTATCAGCAGGAGGAACGATGACACATCGGCAACGGCTAACGATGATCGTCGTAACATTGGCCGCGGCGCTGGGACTCAGCTTCGCGGGTGCGGGCGTGGCCAGTGCCGCCCCGAGTGCGCCGGCGGCCGCGCCCCCCGTGACCGCCCTCGCCACACCGATCACCGGCACGGCCGCCAACGGCGGCTCCTTCGCTGGTAGCTTCACCCCGGCGAGGTTCTCGGCCCAGAACGGAAAGCTGCTGGCCACCGGCGTGCTGACCGGTGCGGTCAGCGACTCGTCCGGCGCCACCATCGGCACCGTCACCCGCACCGTCAGCGTGCCCGTGACCGTCGCCGCGGCGACGTGTCAGGTGCTGAACCTCGTCCTCGGGCCCCTGCACCTCGACCTGCTCGGCCTGGTCGTCGACCTGAACCAGGTGCACCTGGTGATCACCGCGGTGCAAGCGGCCGGCAACCTGCTCGGCAACCTGCTGTGCGCGATCACCCATCTGCTCGACGGCACCCCCACCGCGGGCGGACTGGCCGTGCTCCTCAACGCCATCCTGGCTCTGCTCGGCCAGGTCTGACCCGTTCAGCTCTGACCGGTACTCCGACGCAGCCGCACCCCGCCAGGTGCGGCTGCGTCGCCGTCATGGGTCGTCGCCATGGGGCCGCCGTCATTCGTCATTGGGCTGCCGTCATTGGGCTGCCGTCATTGGGCTGCCGTCATCGGGCTGCCGTCATTGGAACCAGCCGGCGCCCTCGGCGAGGCGGACCGCCTCGAGACGGTTGCGGGCACCGGTCTTGCGGAGGATCGCCGAGATGTAGTTGCGCACGGTGCCGGTGCTCAGATGCAGCTCGGCGGCGACCTCCGTGGACGGCACCCCGGAGGCGGCCACGCTCAGCACGTTGAGCTCCCGCGGCGACAGTGGACTGCGCGGCGCCGCCACCATCGCCACGGCCAGGCTCGCGTCGATGACCCGCTCACCCCGGACGAGCCGGCGGATGCCGCCGACCAGCTCACACGGGGCGGCCTGGGTGCCGACGACGCCGTCGATGCGCAGGTCGAGCGCCCGGTTGAGCAGTCCCGGCTCGTCCGGGCCGGCCAGCACCAAGGTGCCGCAACCGGGCTGCTCCGCGGTGAGCCGGGCGACCGTAGCCAGGCCGTCGCCGGCCAGCAGCGCGATGTTGACCACGGCCACGTCCGGCGGCACCGCCCGGGCCATGTCCAGCGCCTGGTCGAGGGCGCCCAGGTCGGCGACCACCTCGAGGTCTTCCTCCAGGGACAACGTCGCGGCCAGGGCGCCGCGGAGCAGATTCATGGGTTCGACGAGCAGAATGCGGATCACGATGGCCTCCCAGCCAGGGTTAAAGCTTCGGTACGGCCGAACTGGTGCCGGCCGGTTTCCGGATCCCTGCGGGAGTTCGTTCAGCTGGGAGGCCCCGCGAAGCGGATGGTCCGTCCGCGGGCGATCAGATCGGCGGCCAGGCGACGGCCGGCAGCCGCCACCTCGGGGCGCCACGACGACGAGACGGTGCCGACCGAGGGTGCGTTGCCGCCACCGGAGTCACGTGCCTGCCCGGTGCCGGTCGAGCGGTCGGCCGGCTGCCGCGGCGGAGTGGGGAGCGGGCCTGTCCACGGTTGAGCCTGTGTTGCCGGCGGCTCGGTCCGCGGTTGAGCCTTTGTTGCCGGCGGCTCGGTCACGCCGGACAGCCCGGATGCCGGCGCCTGCGGAAGTGGGCATTCCTGCGCGGACACCGGCGGCATGAGCGGCTGGTGCGGCACCGGGGCGCTGGGCAACGCCGTAGTTCGGGCCAGTGCCGGCGTCCGGGCCTGCGGCAGGCCGGGCAGCTGCGACCCGGAGGGCAGCTGCGGCAGGCCGGGCAGCTGCGACCATGAGGGGAACTGCGGCAGAGCGGGGAGTTGGGCCTGCGGCAGGCCGGGCAGCTGCCGCCACGGGGGCAGCTGTGGCAAAGCGGGGAGTTCGGCCTTTGTCAGACCGGGTAGCTGCCGCCACGGGGGCAGCTGTGGCAAAGCGGGGAGTTCGGCCTTCGGCAGATCGGCGAGCGCCGGCCGAGAAGGCAGCCGTGCGGGGGCCGACAATTTCCGACGTACGACCGCCGCCCGTGCCGGGGTCACCGAGGCTCCGGCAGCGTCCCCGACCGTACCGGAAGTCGGCCGGCGGAGATTCGACGTCCGGACCCGCACCTGCCGAACCGTCGCGCCGGCCCGGATGCTCGGAGCCTGGGCCTTCTTCGAGGCCCGGATCTTCGGGGCGTAGATCTTCT
>DASWRZ010000049.1:0-10305 GCA_036402935.1 Actinoplanes sp. | reverse complement strand
CTTGGGGACCCGCTCGCGCACGGCTTCCGGCAACGCCGCCAAGGCGGCATTCTGCCCGGTTATCGCCCGGACGGGCGCATTCTCCGGGGCGGCCTCGGTCGAGGCCGACGGTTGCGGCGCGCCGCCTGCCGCGGTCTTGCTTCGCGTACGCGGTGAGCTCGTCCCGCCCGAGCAGCCGGCGGCGACCATCATGATCGCGGCCGCCGCGGCAACCGCTCGGACCATCCGGTTCGTTCTCACACGTTCGTCCTCACCCTGGGCTGATCTTCACCCGTGGTGATGTGTCGAGGAGGCCGATCGGTTGCGTGAGCGTGCGGTTATTCACTTCGGTCAACCCCATGGCCCGCTCAACCCGTCGGCATGCCCACGTGCTTGCCGTCGAGTGGAGTTCGGCGGGTCCGCGACCCAGGCCGCGGGCGCCGTCCTGGCTCGACCGGCTGCTTCCGCACGTGGACGTCGAGGGCTCCTCGGTCGCTCCGGCGCCCGCCGACGCTGCCTCCGAGGAGGAGTTGCCGATCGCGGCCTGATCCTCATGATGGACGGGTGGACAATGTCGACAGCTTGATCATCGCGGCCGTTCCGGAGGAGTTCACCGCGGCGCGGGAAGCCGCCGAACGCCTGGGCGGCACGCGCTGGACGACGCGGGACGACGGTACCGCCGAGCCCTCCTGATCGGCCGCTTCGACGCCTTGACCGTCGCCCTCGCCCGGCCGCCCGGCATGGGGTCGCGCGAGGGCGGCCCGTTCATCGCCACACTGATCGACCGGGTGCGCCCGGCGTCCCTCGCGATGTGCGGGGTCTGCGCCGGCCATCCGGACGAGACGGTCCTGGGTGACGTGATCGTTGCCGAGTTGGCCTACCAGTACGACGAGGGCAAGCAGACCTCGACGTCGTTCCGGGCCGACCACCGGCAATATCCGCTGGCCGCGGCCTGGAAGCGGGGCGCACAGGACTTCGATCCGGCCGATCTGCCGAGTCACCGGGCGGCGACCCCGGACGACGGCGACACCTGGGTCCTGAGCCGGATCCGGTCGGGCCGCGACTACGTGGATCACCCGGCGAACGAGCGCTTCCCGGGCCCACCGGCGGCGAGGCTCGCCCGGCTGGTCGCCGCCGGCCTGGTCGAAGACGGCGGCCGGAAGCTGACCCCGGCCGGCGAGGCGGAACTCGGTCGCCGTACGGAGAGATCGACGCGGCTGCCCTACGCCGTGCGGGTCGGGCCGATGGCGAGCGTCAACCAGGTCCGCAAGGACGACCTCTGGACCGGGATCGAGGATCGCGGCGTCCGCAAGATCCTGGCGGTCGAGATGGAGGCGGCGACCGTCGCCACCGTCGCGTTCCAGCGCGAGCTGCGCTGGCTGGTCGTCAAAGGCGTGATGGACCACGCCGGCCGCGACAAGAACGACGGCGTGAAGGAGTTCGCCGCCCGCGCCTCGGCCGAGGTCATGTTCAGCCTCCTTTCCTCGTTCCGTCGCGGGACCGGTCGTGCGGCCCGGGTCGTCCCCGGCCCGGTCAAACTGGACGTGCTGCGCGGCCTCCTCGGCGACTGGAAGGAACTGGCCGACCGGCTGGGGTTGCAGCCGCACGACACGTTCCGCTTCACCGCCGGAGACCAGCCCCGTCAGGTCTGGGAGTGGCTGGAGATCCGCGGCCGCCTCGGCGACCTGCCGGAGGCGCTCGGCGGTATCGGCCGGGCCGACCTCGCCGAACTCGTCCGGCCTTACGTGTAGGGGCTACCCTGAGCTCGCTTCCTCCTTTTCGGATGGTGGAGAGTGCGGGTTTCCGGCCAGGCCCGGGTCAGCTTTCAGCAGCGTCTCGGCGCGAGTTGGAAAGACCTCGCCGACTACTTCGAGATCGAGCCGCACGTCACGGCGCGCTGGCGGCAGGGCGACGAGCCGAGCGAGCTCTGGGAATACCTGCGGAACCGGCGCCGGCTGGTCGAGCTTCCCGCGGCGCTGGCCGATGTCGGTCGCCGCGACCTCGTTGCTGTTCTGCCGGCCGAGATCGCTCTTCTGCAGGCCGAGCCGGTCGCACCCGGCCGGCGGCGCCGACGGACCATCGCGCTGGTGGCGGCGGCAGCGGCGTTGGTCCTGGCCGCGGCCGGGCTGACCGTGTGGAGGTGGCCCCGGGACGCCTCCTCGGCGGGCGGGGTGAAACTGCAGGTTCTTCCGGCTCCCGCGGCTGTGACGTGGGGAGCGAAGCTGACCTGCGCCGCCCGCACCCAGTGGCCTCATTCGTTTCCCCCGGGCTTCGTCGGCGAGGTCTACGTGCAGTTCACCGCGGACGCACGGCGGCGGGTCGACGTGAAGGCCACGCTCTATTGGGGAGGGATGACCTGGAGCCAGACGGTGCCGGCCATGCCCGGAGACATGGACGACCGCGTCGGCGGGACCCTCTTGATCTTCGACAAGCGCAGTGTCGACCACGGTCGCCCGGCCTCCGTGTCCTTCGAGACCGACATTCCGGTGTGCGCGACGTTCGGCACGGCGTCCGACGCGACGAGGGCGGCTCCCGGCCTCACCCTGCAGACTCCGCACTGGCGGTGAGCCAGGAGCCGCCGGCCCGGGACTATGACGGGCGCGATGGCCCGGCTGGGAAGGTGAGAGTGTCAGCCATGCGTCCCGACATCATCCCGGGGGCGGTCTTCCCCGACTACGCCCTGCCCGACCACACCGGAACCGTCCGCCGGCTCAGCGAGCTGCAGGGCGACGATCCGCTGATCTTGACCCTGGCGCGCGGCCACTACTGCCCCAAGGAGCACCTGCAGCACCTGGAGATGGCCTCGGTGCTGCAGCCGAAGGTCGCCGTGGCGTACACGTCGATCGCGACCATCTCCACCGACGACCACCACACGACGCAGGAGTTTCGCCTGTCGGTGGGTGCCCAGTGGCCGTTCCTCTCCGACCCCGGCCGCATCGTGCAGCAGGACCTGGACATCCCGGAGTACACCGACCCCCACAACAACCCGATGGTCCCGCACACGCTGGTGCTCAAGCCGGGCCTGGTCGTGCACAGCATCTACAACGGCTACTGGTTCTGGGGCCGCCCGTCGGTCTACGACCTGTGGCGCGACCTGCGCGAGGCGAGCGCCGAGACCCGCCCCGACTGGGACCTGAGCACCCCGGGCCTACGCGAGGCGTGGGCCGCCGGCGACTACTCCCGGTTCCACGGCTGGGACGCGCCGGCCACGGACTAGGGCATCGGCTCGGCCAGCGCGGCCCGCGAAGGGGCCGCCTCGAACGGGTCGGCGAAGTACTGCGTCTCGTGCACCACCTGCTCGTGAGCGAACTCCATGATGCTCACCGAGTGGGTGGGCACGCCGTCGTAGGCAATGACGCACTCGCTCACCCAGAGATCGCCGCCGCCGGTGATCCGCTGGACGGTGAAGTGCCGGTCGGCCGGGTGACCGCCTCGTTGCGCCGCGATCTTTGCCCGGCCCCGGAAACGTTCGCGGGACTGGGGATAGTCGAGGATCGCGTCGTCGGCGTAGATCGCGTGTTCGGCCTCGATGTCGCCGTTCTCCGAGGCCTGCCAGTGCTCCTCGATGGCAGCCCGGGTGCGGGCATCCCTGTCGGTCATTGACCCATTGTTGCCTCGCCCGGCGGCGCGGGTGGTCCCGGGCGCACGGCGTACGCCAGCACGCCGCCGGCGAACAGCATCGCGGCCGTGACGGCCGCCGGGCGGCTACCGGCCGGCTGCATCAGCCAGAACAGGATGCCGTTGCCGGCCGGGTGGCCGAAGATGACCTGAATCGCGGCCCAGCCGATCGGCGGCGCCCACGCGATGCGGGTGCCGAGGAGCGCGGCCGACAGCCCGATCAGCCCGGTCAGCCCCGCGCTGTCGCGAACGACCTCGCCGGTCGGCCCGAACCAGGCCCCGGTCGCCCGGGTGACGGCCAGCGCGGCCGCGACGACCCCGAAGCAGGCGACCAGGTGCACCGCCCGGCGGGGCCGCCACCGCAGCGCGGCGGTCGACTCCAGTACGTCGTCGTCCCCGGCCAGCGTGGGAATCGCCGGCGCCAGGGCCAGCACGACGGTCAGCACGGTCAGGGACTGGTCGACCTGGCGCCGGTCGGTCGTCGCCGACCAGGCGGCCCAGGTCACGACCACCGCGGCGAGCGAGACGGCGAGCGCCGCGGGCAGCCGCCGCGAGCGCAGGTAGAGCGGAAGCCAGCCGGTCACCGGTGGTCCTTCCCGGTCAGGATCGGCCTCAGGTCGGCCTTGCAGGCGGCGGCCGCGTCGCGCAGTGCGGCCACCCGCCGGGTCTGCTCGGCCGCGGGCAGGCGGCGCAGCTGCTGGACGGTGTCGCGGATCTGGGCGTGGAAGCCGCCACCCGGGACCGGGTTGTCGCTGGTGATGTCGTCGGCGCCGAGCAACCACGCGCCGGCCGCCGCGAGAGCGACGTCATCGGTCTCCCCGCAGTCGTGCGGCAGGGCGCCGGCACCCCAGACGATGTCCTCGACCAGGTGCCCGCCGGGCCGGCCGGTCTCCTGGTCGAGAGTGAACTCCACCGTGCCCGGCGCGACCGGGACCGAGGTCGGATCGTTGCCGCCGGGCACGTAGACCGTCGCGGCTCGCCATTCGACGGCCCTCGTCGGCGCGCCGGGCAGCCGGGCCAGCAACGTCAAAGCGTGGGTCGCCTGCGGCGCGACGGTGGAAAGCGAAGCCTCGTGGACCGCGGTCACGCACACCGGGCCGCTGCAGACGAGACGTTGAGCTCGGTGGTCGATGGCATAACGGCCGACTTCAGGGATCTGCGCGGCGGCCACGATCGCGGCGATCACCACCGGGACGGCCACGGCGCGGGCCGGCCAGCGGCGGGCGGCCGCGAGCAGGAAACCCGCGACCGCGAGACCGGCGCCCAGGGCGAGGTGGCCGAGGATCGCCCGCCCGGTGACGACCTCCCAGTCGTAGCTCGGCGGCTGGGGTACCAGGATCAGGTTGTCGACCCAGGTCATCTCGCCCGGCGGCTCGGCGAACGTCAGACCGAGCTGCCCGAGCAGCCCGGCCGCGGCCAGCGCCGGCGGCACCAGCGGCGACGGCCATGCCCGCCCGGCCGCGAAACCGAGCCACGCCCCACCGATCAGGATCACGCTGTCGGCGACCGGCACCAGCATCGACGTCCCGCTGGTGTAGGCGGTCGACCGGGCGACCAGGATGCCGCCGGCCACGAAGACGAACAGGTGGGCGGCGGTCACCGCGACGGCCAAGGCGGCCGCCGGCGGGGCGACCCGCTGCCGGCGCGGCCGCGCGGTGCTGCGGAGCAACTCGTCGGCCCGCGTACGCCGTTCCCGCCGCCCGAGCATCGCCCCGCCCGCGAGCGTGATCGGGACCAGCACGAACACCGCGCTGGCGTGATAGGTGGCGAACCGCGTCCACTGCGTGTCCCAGTACCTGACCTGGGTGAAGAGCGCCGCGCAGGTGAGGGCGGCGATCAGGATGGCGAGCACGCGGGCGTTGGAGCGGCGCAGCTCGATCCACGCGATCCGCATCACGACGCGCTCCGGTGGTTGCTGAGCAGCGAGGTGTAGCCGCGCTCGGCCGCGCTGTCGCCCACCCCGCCCTGCTGCCCGAGCCGGACCAGGTCGTCGGGCAGTCCCTGGAAGACCAGCTTCCCGTTGTCGACCAGCACGACGTCGGTGCAGGCCGCCACCACGTCCTCGACCAGGTGGGTCGAGACGACGACGCAGCTGTCGGTGCCGAGTTCGCGCAGCAGTGACCGGAACTCGACCCGCTGCTCCGGATCGAGCCCGACCGTCGGCTCGTCGAGCAGCAGCAGCGCCGGGTCGTTCACGATCGCCTGCGCGATCCCGGCCCGCCGCAGCATGCCGCCGGACAACGACTTGAGCCGCGAATCGGCCCGGTCGGCCAGGCCGACCCGCTCGATCGCCCGCTGCACCGCGCCCGGGATCGACGACGACGCCATCTCCCGCAGCCAGGCCAGGTACTCGACGTACTCACGGACCGTGAACCGCGGATAGAAGCCGAAATGCTGGGGCAGATAGCCCAGCCGCCGGCGCAGCGCCCGCAGGCCCCGGCCGTCGGCGGCGTCGGCACCCAGCAGCACCAGGCGGCCACCCTTCGGCCGGACCACCGTCGACAGCGCCCGCATCAGGGTGGTCTTGCCGGCGCCGTTCGGGCCCAGCAGACCGTGCACGCCGGTGCCGAGCCGCAGATCGAGGCCGTTGACGGCGAGGTGCCGGCCGGCCTTGACCAGCAGGCCGGCGGCCTCGACGTCCCAGGCGTACACCGTGGGGGAGACCTCTTCGGCGCTGACCGCGCGGATCATCGCTTCCTCCTCATCTCAGAGACCGCCGGTGGTCACCGGCGCGCAGCACCGCCAGCACGGTGACGATCACCGTGGCGGCAAGCCAGCCGGGCAGGCCGGCCGGGCGGATCAACAGCGGCGGACGCTCGGTGAGAACCGCCGGTGCGGCCACGACGACCAGCCACGTGCCGCCCAGGATCGCCGCCGCACGGGCGACCCCGATCCGGCCGCCGAGCAGCAGAGTCGTGGCCGTGAAAGCCAGGCAGGGCAGCAGCCACAGGGCGGGCGACTTCCCGAGGTACCAGCCGGCCAGGGCCAGCGGGGGAATCACGGTCGCGAGCACGACGAGCGTGCGGCGCAGCAGCAGTTCAAAACCGGCCCGGGCGGTGCCGGCGAACACCTCCCAGGCCGGGTCGCTGCGCCGCGACCAGGCCACGGCCAGACCGGCCAGCGGCGCCACCGGGGCCAGCAGCAGCACCAGCGACGGCCGCTCCGGGAAGGCCAGATCGAGCAGGAACGCGGTGAACACGGCCACGGCGGTCAGCCCGGCCCACGGAAGAAGGGCCCAGCTGGACCATCGGTGCGCCCGGCGACGCCAGGCACGCTTCCGGGTCGGTTGCGGCCCGTTCCGTACGCCCCGGTCGACGCGAACCTGCACGTCCTCGAGCATCTTCCGGACCGCTGGACCGGGCAGATCGACGAGCCGCCCACGGCATTGCGCGCAATCCTCCAGGTGCGCCTCCACCGCCCACGCCACGGCATCGTCGAGCGCCGGATCCCCGGCCGCGTAGGCCGCCAGCAAAGCGGCCGAAGCATGACTGGTCATGACAGTGCCTCCCGGAGCGCACTGCGGGCGCGCCGCGCCCGGCTTTTCACGGTGCCTTCCGGCAACCCCAGCAGCACGGACGTCTCCCGCACGGTGAACCCGTCGAGAACCATCGCGCGCAGGACTTCACGCAGCTCCGGGGCCAGTTGCGACAGCGCCGCCCCGACCTCGTCACCGACCGTGCCGGCGAGCGCCTCGTCCTCGGCCGCGGCCACACTGCGTACGGGAAGAACCTCGGCCGGCACCTCCGGCCGCCGCGCCCGATGGCGCAGGGCGTCGACCAGCCGGCGCGCCGCGATCGTCCAGAGCCAGCCGGCCGCCGTCCCGTCGAGGCCGGCGAAGGAGCCGGCCGCCCGCCAGACCGCGAGGTAGGTGTCCTGCAGGACCTCGGCGACCAGCCCGTCGTCCGAACACCGGCGGCGCAGCCGCACCGCCAGCCAGGGCGAGGTGCGCCGGTACAGCTCGTCGAACGCGGCCCGGTCGGCCCGCCCCACACGCCGCAACAGCTGCTCGTCGTCCATCACACCCCGTCAGACGACGCCGAACCCCGCCGCGGATCACCACGCAGAGTGACGCCCATCACATCCTACGAACACCGCGTCGGCGCTCGGTCCGGTGAATACCGCGGTCGCGTCATGGTGGTCATGACAAGCGCTCGCGCATTCTGCTCACATGCGGAAGATGGCGCGGGCAGTATTCACCGGCCGGAAGGTCAAGCGCCATCGGCATGCCGCGGCACATCGATGCGAACCTGGAAGACGGCGGCGTCTGGGCCGCCGGCCATGGGACCGTTGACGAGTCGTTCAGCGGCCCATGCCGGCGGTCAGGCCCTGGACGATCTGCTTGGTCGCGACCAGGAACAGGACTATCAGGGGGACCGTGGCGATGACCAGGCCGGCGAACAAGGCCGACCAGTTGGTCTGGAACTCGCCGAAGAACTGGGTCAGGCCGACCGGCAAGGTGTAGCGGTCGGTGGTCCGCAAGAGGACCAGCGGGAAGAAGAAGTCGTTCCACAAGGGCACGAAACGGAAGACGACCACCGTGGCGATCGCCGGCTTGACCAGGGGCACCATGACCCGGGCGAAGATGCGGAAGTCGCCCGCGCCGTCGATCCGGGCCGCCTCCTCCAGCTCGCGCGGCAAAGTGCGGAAGAAGGCCGACAGGATGAAGATGGAGAACGGGATGCCGCTCGCCGCGTAGATGAGGATCAGGCCGAGCCTGGAGTCGGTGAGGCCCAGGCTTCCCATCAGATAGAAGATGGGCACGATGCCGAGCCGGACCGGCAGCATCAGGCCGGCCAGGAAAAAGGCGATCAGGGTTCCGCTTCCGCGGAATTGATAGCGGCCGAGGACGTACGCCGCGGGCAGCGAGACGAGCACATCGAGGGCCACCGCGCCGATCGTGACCACGGCCGAGTTCTGGGCGTAGGTGCCGAACGAGGCCTGCGTCCACGCGGTCGAATAGCTGGAGAAGTCGAGCGACGAGGGCAGGGCCAGTGGGTGCGACAGCACCTCGCGGTTCGGGCGAAGCGAGTCCAGCAGCATGACGGCGAGGGGGATCAGGGCGGCCGCGGCGTACGCCCACAGCAGGAGGTAGCCGCCCAGGCGGACGACCCGGGTTTTCACGACAGGACCGCCTCGCGCCGGCGGACGACCCGGTTGGCGACCACCGCGATGCCGAAGGTGAAGAGGAACAGCAGCACCGCGAGGGCCGACGACTGGCCGATCGCGTTGACGCCGCCCTCCTGGAACGCGACCCGATAGAAGATGAGCCCGAGCACGTCGGTGGCGCCGCCGGGGCCGGTCGGCTGGTTGCCCTGGGCGCCTTCCAGCGAATAGACGAGCTCGAACGTGTTCATCGAGCCGATGAACGTGAGGATCGAGACGACGCCGATCGACGGCAGCAGCAGCGGCAGCGTCACCTTGCGGAACCGGTGCCAGGCGTTCGCGCCGTCGACCCGGGCCGCCTCCGCGTACTCCGGGGGCAGGCCGGCCAGGGCGGCCCCGAAGAGCAGGACCGGGAAGCCGACGTACTGCCACGCGTTGACCAGGATCACCACCGGCAGCGCGGTCGCCGGGTCGCCGAGCCAGGGGCGGGCCACCGAGCCGAGCCCGATCGCGTTCAGGCCCGCGTTCAACGGCCCGAACGCCGGGCTCAGCAGCAGGCTCCACAGATAGCCGACGACCAGCCCGCCGATCAGGTAGGGGACGGTGTAGACCGTCCGCAGGAATCGGCGGGCCGCCGGCAGTTCGAACAGCAGCACGGCGACGAGCAGGCCGAAGGTGTTCTGGACCAGCATCGTGCCGGCGAAGAACGCCATGGTGTGCCAGAACGCCGGCCACAGCTGGTGGTTGAGCGGGAACGTGGTGAACAGGCTGGAGAAGTTGCCGGTGCCGGCGAACTCGCGCCGGGCGGTGCCCTCCCATCGCCAGACGCTGTCGGCCAGCGCCGACACCAGCGGGTAGACCATGAAGATCGTGTAGAGCAGGAACGCCGGAAGCAGGAACCAGACTGCCTTCCGCCACCGCATTACGGCTTGAACCACTGCGAGATGCCGGTCTGGATGTCGTTGGCGACCTGGGTCGCGTTCTGCTGGCCGAGCAGCATCTTCTGGAGGCCGGCCGCTTCGAGGTCGCTGCCGAGCGGTGTGCCGTAGCGGAAGTCGACCAGCATCAGGTAGGGCGTCGGGTCGCTGCGGTAGCTCGCCATCATCTGCCCGAGCAGCGGGTCGGTCGACTGCACGCCCTTGACCAGCGAGACCTGCTTCAGGTCGTCGGCGACCAGCTTCCCGAAGTCGGGGGTGGTCATCCACTGCAGCAGCTCGAGTGCTTGCTTGCGGTGGGCCGACTTGGCGTTCAGGCCGTACGACGCGTCCACCCAGCCGACCTGCAGCGGCTTGTCGACCACCGCGCCGGGGGCCGGGGGTGCGTTGAAGACGCCCAGGTCGAGGTCGGGGTTGATGGCCTTGATCGGGGCCAGCGCGAACGACCCCTCGGGAATCATCGCCGCCTTGCCGGTCGCGAACAGCGTCTGCACGTCGGTCTCGCCGAGGCCCATCTGGTCCTTCGGGAAGTACGGCTTGAGCTGACCGAGCACGTCCAGGGAGGCCACATAGGACGGATCGGTGAACTTCGCCTGCCCGGCCAGCACCTTCTTCTCGAAGCTCGGCCCGCCGTACCGGGTTGCCGCGAAGGTGTCCTTGTAGAGCGGCA
>DASWRZ010000048.1:0-5311 GCA_036402935.1 Actinoplanes sp. | reverse complement strand
GGGGCGATCGATTACGGGATTCCCGGGTTTCCCGAAATGCCCCCTGGAAATACTCCATTGACCGACGGCTCTGTCAAGCGGCAGCGCTGCATCGATCCTCGTATCAGTCTTCACGGAACTTGCGATTTCCGCCGTGACCAGCCAAAACGCCGACCTGCCATTGGTCGGCCGTCGTTTGGTCGTCCGTTGCCGCACCGTGACGCTAGTTGCGTCACAATGCCTGACGCGATAACGATCAAGCAGGCAGTATCGCCTCCGCAAACCGAGAACGCGGGAGGGATTTTCTCAATGGCGCAGATCCATCACTTCGACCACGGCTGGATCACTCCGACGGTGAGCTACGTCCTGTCGGTGCTCGGCTCGATGCTCGGGCTCACGTGCGCCGTACGGCTGCGTGCCGCGCACGGGCGCGGCGAGCGGATCTGGTGGTTGGCCCTCGCCGCCATCGCGCTCGGTGGCACGGCCATCTGGAGCATGCACTTCGTCGCGATGATGGGCTTCAGCGTCGTCGGCACGCCGATCCGCTACGACGTGGGCCTCACCGTCGCCAGCGCGATCATCCCGATCCTCGCCGTCGCCATGGGGGTGGCGATCGTCGCGTTCGGCAACGGCTACCAGAACGTGCGGCTGATCATCGGCGGCGTGCTGTCCGGGCTGGGCATCGTCGCCATGCACTACCTGGGTATGGCCGCGATGCAGCTGAACGGCGACATCTCGTACTCGATGACCCGGGTCGGTCTCTCGATCGGCATCGCCGTGGTCGCCGCCACGGTCGCCCTCTGGTTGAGCGTGACCGTGCGGAAGCCGCTGGTCATCTTCCTGTCCGCGCTGGTCATGGGCGTGGCCGTGAACGGGATGCACTTCACCGGCATGTCGGCCATGTCGGTCATGGAGCACTCCCCGGAGGGAAACCTGTCCGGCGCGTCGGCCAGCAGCATGCTCGTGCCGATCGGCCTGGCCGTGGTCTTCGCCCTGATCGGCCTGGTCTACTCCCTGATGGCGGCGCCGAACGAGGAGGACCGCGCGGCCGCCGCCTACCTGGCCGGGCGCCGGGAGGCCTCGGCCGCCAACGCGGCGCGGATGCGGACCGGCGAGTTCGGCACGATCCAGCCGACCGGGTCCAGTGCCGCCGAGCGTAGTGGCCCCACGCTCGGCGGCAACTGGACCTACCGCAACCGCTCGTCCCGCTGACGGAAGCGTCGTGGCGTCGAAGATCACCGAACAGCCGACATCCCGCGCGGATTCGGGTTTGACCTCCTTCGGGGCTTTCACTTCGGGCGGCCGGTCCCGGCCGACCGATCGGCCGTCGGTTCCGATACCCGGGCCTGAGGGCGATCACCTCCACAAAACGCACCATTAACCGGTAGCGCCAGAGATCAGGCAAGCCGGATAAATGGGGGCGACATGGCCGTGGGCATTCTGGGCACCGGTTCGTACCTACCGTCGGAGGTGGTGACGAACGCCGACCTCGCGCGGCGCGTCCCCGGCGCCGACCCGGACTGGATCTCCCGCAAGACGATGATCCAGTCCCGCCGGTTCGCCGCGCCCGAGCAGGCCGCCTCCGACCTGGCCGCGATCGCCGCCCAGGCCGCGCTGCGGGACGCCGGCGTACACCCGGCCGACATCGACTTCCTGATCGTCTCGACCTCGACCCCGGACATGCCGCAGCCGCCGACCTCGACCCTGGTGCAGCGGGCGATCGGCGCCGAGCGGGCCGCCTGCTTCGACGTCAACGTCGTCTGCGCCGGCTTCGTCTTCGCGCTGGCCATGGCCGAGGGCCTGATCGCGGTCAACCCGGAGGCGCGCATCCTGGTGGTCGCGTCCGACGTCTACTCGCGCATTCTCGATTTCACCGACCGGCGTACCGCCGTGCTTTTCGGCGACGGCGCCGGCGCCGTCGTGGTCGGCGCGGTGCCCGACGGGTACGGGATCATCGACCGCGAACTGGTGAGCCGGGGCGACGCCGCCGACCTCATCCACGTGCCCGCGGGCGGCAGCCGGATGCCGGCCTCGCCGCACACGGTCACTCACGGGCAGCACTACTTCCAGATGAACGGGCGCGGCGTGCGCGACTTCGTCAACGCCGGGGTGCCGCCGGCGTTGAACATGCTCCTCAAGCGGGCCGGCGCGGTTCCCGAGGACGTGCAGCACTTCGTTCCGCATCAGGCCAACGGCGTGATGCTGCGGGAACTGGTCGGCGAGGCGCACCTCGAGAACGCGCTCACCCACCTGACCCTGGACCGCTACGGCAACGTGGGCAGTGCCTCGGTGCCGGTGACGCTCGACGAGGCGGCCCGCTCCGGCGCGTTGCACGACGGTGACCTGGTGCTGCTCGCCGGGTTCGGCGGCGGCATGTCGGTGGGAGCGGCCCTCCTGCGATGGGGCCCTACTTCGGCTGGATCAACCAGTCCCAGGCTCGCTTGAGAACCTCTCCGACGGAGCCACTGTCGGACGCGCTCGCCGAAGGCGCCGGAAGCTCAGCGGCCGGCGTGTTGATGATGACGCCGCGCTCGTAGAGCCCGTCGATGCTGCCGGCGGCGGCGAAGCGGTGCCCGTCCGCCGTCTTGACGATCAGGCCGTGGAAGACGTCTTCCGCCTCGTCGGCGAGCACGTGCTCGACCTCGCCGGCCCGGTCACCCGAGCTGTCGAAGACCGGAGTGCCGTCCTTGAGCACGAGGTAGGAGACGGGATCGCCAAGATCCAGTGGGTCGGTCATGCCCTTCGTCTTACCACATCCGGGCGACGGCTACGCCGGGCCGTCCGAGGGCAGCGTGGCGACCTCGCGATAGAACCGGTCGATCTGCCGCACGGTCGCCTCGAAGTCGTCGAGACCGAACGGCTTGGTCACGTACGCGTTGGCGCGATGCTGATAGCTCGCCACGATGTCGGGGGTCGCCCCGGAGGTGGTCAGTATGACCACCGGGATGGCCTTGAGCTGGTCGTCGCTCTTGATCGCGGCGAGCGTCTCGCGCCCGTCCATGCGCGGCATGTTGAGGTCGAGCAGGATCAGATCGGGCCGGTGGGCGTCGGCGAACCGGCCCTCGCGCCGCAGATAGTCAAGCGCTTCCCGCCCGTCGGCCACGCGCTCCACGGTCGTCTGCGTATCGGCGCTCTCCAGAGCCTCCGAGATCATCAGGGCGTCCGCATCGTCGTCGTCGACGACGAGAATCTGCAGGCTGCTGCGCACGGTCGTCCCCTTTGTTTGCAGTGCCGCAAGCATAGGGGTAGGCCTCAGCCGGCCGCCATCTGCATCCCCGCTGCGAGTGCCTCCCGCTGCTCGGCGAACCACTCGCCGACCTGGTCCGGGCTGAGGTCGAAACCGGTCGCCCGGGCCCCCGACCAATTGACCCCGACCAGCATCTCGTCGCGTTCGAGGCAGGGCAGCCAGCCGGCCAGCCAATCGTCCAGGTCGATCACCACGATCTCGAACCCCATGAACGTGGCCGCCTGATCGGCCACCCGCCGGGCCCGCGTCGGCTTCGACCAGAACGGCACGGCCCGCCGCCCCTCCGGATCGATCGGCGCCGGGTACCCCTCCCCGTCACGGAGCGCAAAAACCCGCTGCTCGACCAGAACTTCGCGGCGAAACGCCGCCTTGTGGGCCCCGCTGAGCGACATCGCTTCCCCCTCTTCCCGTACGCCCATCTTGCCGTATTCGCGCGCTTTAGTAGCATTTGGGAGTTATCTCCGCCGTTTCGGGTCGTACGAACGGCGGCCCGGCCACCGTGAGGACGGTGACCGGGCCGCGGCCGGAAGTCGGGGTTCGGGCGGTCGGGGGCAGGGAACTCGCCCTTGGCGGCGCCGTCGCGGCAGCGCCCTATGGCCTGAGCCGGACGGGGCGGCCGCACCAACCTAACCGGCCAAGGTGACCGCCCGCCGACCGCCGCCGACTCGGTGGCCCGTTACGAGCAGCTCTTCGACGCTGCCGCGCCTCGGGGCTACACGTCTGCTGCTCGAACCGCCGCACAGCCGCCCGAGATGATCTTTATGAACCCTGTTGACCTGCGGAAACGGTCTTCCGACGGCGATCGGGCCGCAACGTCGTCTTTTCGGTCAGGGCGGACTAAACATTTTGTACAAGAAAGAATAAGTAAGTACGAAACGGCGGGTTTTGCCCCAGGAACCCGGAGTCCCTCCAATAGTGTCCGTTTTGTCGGTCGCGGGAGCGGCCGGCACCGTCTGGCACTGGAGGAAAACGGAATGAAAAAGAGTCGGCGAATCGGCGCGATCGTCGCGATGGCGACCACCGCCGTCGGCATGGCGTCCCTGGTCGCGAGCGCGCCCGCCTCCGCCGCCACGCGCGGTCCGGAGCCGGTCTCGAACTGGCTGCGCCCGGTCCGTGCCTTCACCACCAACTGGGTCGACATCTACTGGCGCACCGATCGGCCGGTCTGCGACGTGCAGGTGCGGGTGTCCGGCCGGGGCGTCGACGTCGGCTACGCCTCGCACCGGCGCTATGCCTCCCTCAACCGCGGCAGCTCGCTGCGTCCGGGCCGCACCGACTACACGTCGGTCCAGATCAACCCCGACTTCGATCGGCCCGGGTCGGCCCTCCTGCGGACCCTGATCACGTACGACGACTGCAGCTCCCACGCCCGCAGCCAGTCCAAGAACTTCACGCTGACGCTCCCGGTGCTGCGGAACGACAACCAGCCGGGTCACGGCCTTCCGGGCGGCCCGGGCGGCCCCGGTGGCAACAACGGCGGGCCCGGCAACCACGGCGGCCCCGGCGGCAACGGGGGTCCCGGTGGCAATAACGGCGGCCCCGGCGGCAACGGTGGCCCCGGCAATAACGGTGGCCCCGGCGGCAACGGTGGCCCCGGTGGCAACAGCGGTGGCCCCGGCGGCAACAACGGCGGCAACAGCGGTGGCCCCGGTGGCAACGACGGCGGCAACAACCACGGCGGCGGCAACAACGGCGGCAATGGCAATAACCACGGCGGCCCTGGCGGCAACGACCACGGCCAGCCGGGCGACAACCACGGTGGGCCGGCCGGGCAGCACAACCAGCCGCCGACCAACAGCCCGAGCCCGACCCCGTCGGCCTCGACCGGAACGACCCCGGCGGGGAGCCCGAACACCAGCCCGTCGACCAGCCCCAGCACCAGCCCGTCGACCAGCCCGAGCCCGTCGACCAGCCCCTCGGGCAACGGCCACCACAACGGCAACGGCACCGGCGGCAACGGCACCGGCAGCACGGGCACGGGCAGCAACGGCACGGGCAGCAACGGCACGGGCAGCAACGGCACCGGTAACGGCCACAGCGGCAGCGGCACCGGCGGCAACGGCGGCAACGGCGGCAATGGCGGGA
>DASWRZ010000047.1:0-50354 GCA_036402935.1 Actinoplanes sp. | reverse complement strand
CGACCCGATGACCTGCCGCAGGGCCTTGGCCGTACGCCCGCCGCGCCCGATGACCGTTCCCAGGTCCTCCGGGTGCACGCGGACCTCGAGCCGCTTGCCGCGGCGCGAGTCGACCAGCCGGACCCGGACGTCGTCCGGGTTCTCGACGATGCCCTTGACGAGGTGCTCCAGCGCCGGCCGGAGCGCCCCGTCAGCTCGGGTCGGCGCCGGCACCGGCCGGGTCCTCTGCGGTCTCGGCAACGGCCTCACGGTTGGGCTCGGCCGGGTTGACGGCCTTGGTCTGCTCCGGCTTGGCCGCGGCGGCCTCCGGCGCGGCGGCGACCTTCGGCTCGGCAGCAGCCTTGGGTTCGGCAGCAGCCTTGGGTTCGGCAGCGGCCTTCGGCTCGGCAGCGGCCTTGGGTTCGGCAGCGGCCTTCTCGGACCTGGCCGACTTCTTCGGGGTGGCCGGCTTGCTGTCGGCAACGCCCGCGGCCGCCTTGGCCTCGGCCTCGTAGATCTCGATGCGGCTCTTCTTCTCTTCGGCCACGAGCAGCGGCGGCGGGGCCGGCAGGCCCTTGAACTGCTGCCAGTCGCCGGTCTTCTCCAGGATGCGCTGAACGGCCCCGCTCGGCTGAGCGCCGACGGAGAGCCAGTACTGCACGCGCTCGGACTTCACCTGGATGACCGAAGGGTGTTCCTTCGGCTGGTAGATGCCGACGTACTCGATGGCGCGGCCGTCGCGCTTGGTGCGCGAGTCGGCGACGACGATGCGGTACTGCGGGTTGCGGATCTTGCCCATCCGCAGAAGCCGGATCTTAACGGCCACGGTTCTCTTCGCTCCAAATGACTACGTGGGTCGAGCCGTTCGGAACCCACGTGGGGTTGCGGGACCGAAGCCTCGTGGACTGGCCCAACGCGAGGGGTTAGAGGGCGCCTCGCGACGAGCCGGATACCAGTCGTTCATTCTGCCAGATGAGAGGGGCCAGCTCCCAATCGGGCGGCAGGTCCCGGTGAAAAGCGGCAAATCAGGACCGGCGAGACACCACGGGACGGTCCCAGCCGGCCGGCAACTCGGCCGGTACGGGCCAGGCCGGATCCGGGCGGAAATCGGTCCAGATGCCGTCGAACGGGAACTCTCGCGCCTCGATCCGCTTGATCACCTGGCGGCCCTCGGCCCGCACGGCGGCCTCGTCGACCACCCAGTAGTGCTCCGGGTAGGCCAGACGCCCGGTGAACTCGTCCTCGTCCTTCCACTCCCAGCGCCGGTCGGGGGTGACGACGATGTCGAGGTCCTGGTCGATCACGTCGACGCCGGCGACCTCTCCGTCGTCCCAGCGGACCGCGCTCTCCTCGAGGTTGACGTAGTAGCCGGTGAAGTCGCCCTCGTCATCACGGAAGAACCAGACCGAGTGATCGGCGCCGGCCGGGAAGAAACGCAGCACCCCCGGCCCGCGCCAGCTGGTCATCCGCGGCCGCTTGACCGCCGCCGCCCACTCGGGGAACGGCATGTCGCGCGGGCCACGGTCGTCCAGCGTCCGCTCGACCGCCACGACCGAGCCGCGGGCCAGCCAGACGAGCAGCCCGCGGTCGTCGTCGGAGATCACCCGGGTCGGGTGCACGAAGGCGATCCGGCCGTGGTGGGTGTCGCGGTGGAGCAGAAGCCGGCCCGGTGCGAAGGTCACGATCAGTAGGAACGAGCCAGCACGGCGATCAGGTTCGGCTCGTCGTCGGAGTCCGGCATCGAGCCGTCCTCGCGGGTCAGGCAGCGGACGGTGACCGCCTTGCCGTTCGCCTCCTTCTCGCCCGCCTCGCCGATCGCCGACCACGGCACGCGGGCCCAGCCGGTCTGCGCCGCCTCGATCGCGTCACCGAGCGTCTTGACGTCGACCGTGTGCTCCTCGCGGAAGGCCAGGGCGTCGTCGAAGAGCCGCTGCTGATCGGCCTTGAGCGCGGCGACCACGTCGGCCACCACGTCGTCGAGGGCGATCGGGGCCTTGGAGCCGTCGATCCGGCGGGCCACCACCACGTTGCCGGTGGCCAGGTCGCGCGGCCCGACCTCGACCCGGATCGGGATGCCCTGGAGTTCGGCGTCCACGGCCCGCCGGCCGAACGGGATGTCCGCGCGGTCGTCGAGCTTGACGCGTACGCCCGCGGCCTTGAGCGAATCGCGCAGCTTGCCCGCCGCTTCGACGACGCCCTCGCCCGCCTTGACCACCATGACCTGCACCTGGATCGGCGCGAGCCGCGGCGGCAGCCGCAGGCCGTTGTCGTCGCCGTGCACCATGATCAGCCCGCCCACCATGCGGGTCGAGGTGCCCCACGACGTGGTCCAGCAGTGCTCGACCGTGCCGGCCGCCGACGAGTAGGTGATGTCGAACGCCTTGGCGAAGTTCTGCCCCAGCTCGTGCGACGTGCCCATCTGGAGCGCCTTGGTGTCGCCCATCATGGCCTCGACGGTCATCGTGTTGGTGGCACCGGCGAACCGCTCGCCCTTGGTCTTGCGGCCCGGCACCACCGGGATCGCCAGGATCTCCTCGATGAACGCCTGGTAGACGTTCTTGTGGATGTCGCGGGCGTGCTCCCGGGCGTCGGCCTCGGAGGCGTGGGCGGTGTGCCCCTCCTGCCAGAGGAACTCGGTGGTGCGCAGGAAGGTGCGCGGCCGCAGCTCCCAGCGCACCACGTTGGCCCACTGATTGAGCAGCAGTGGAAGGTCGCGGTAGGAGTCGACCCACTTGGCCATGAACTCGCCGATCACGGTCTCGCTCGTGGGGCGCACGACCAGCGGCTCGGCCAGCTGCTTGCCACCCGCGTGGGTGACCACGGCCAGCTCGGGCGAGAAGCCCTCGACGTGGTTGGCCTCGCGGCGCAGGTAGCTCTCCGGGATGAAGAGCGGGAAGTAGGCATTTTGCACGCCCGCTTCCTTGATGCGGGCGTCCATGTCGGCCTGCATGCGCTCCCAGATGGCATAGCCGACCGGCCGGATCACCATCGTGCCGCGCACCGGGCCGTTGTCGGCCAGTTGCGCCTTGGCGATGACGTCCTGGTACCAGCGGGGGAAGTCTTCCGTACGGGGAGTGAGCACGCGAGCCATGAGACGGCATCCTAGTCGGGCCGGCCCGCAACCCACCGGGAGGGCATCGCGTCTCCGTTCTTGACGGGCGAGCCGCGGTCAGGACGTTACTTGACCACCCGGCCGCGCAGCACGATGCGGCTCGGGTGGCGGGTGACGGCCAGGGTGCGGCGCGGGTCCTCCTCGTAGACGACGAGGTCGGCCAGGCCGCCCTCGACCAGGCCCGGGAAGCCGAGCCACTCCCGGGCCTTCCAGGACGCGCTCGCCAGGATGTCGGCCGCGGGCAGGCCGGCCTCCTCCATGATCAGCATCTCCTCGGCCACCAGCCCGTGCCGGATGCCGCCCCCGGCGTCGGTGCCGATGTAGATCGGGACGCCGGCCTCGTGCGCGGCCCGCACCACCTCGGGAAAGCGGTCCCGCAGGGCGATCATGTGATCGGCGTACCCGGCGAACTTCTCCCGCGCCTTGTCGGCGATCCCGCCGAAGGTCCGAATGTTGATCATCGTGGGCACCAGCGCGGTCCCCCGCCGGGCCATCTCGTCGATCAGGTCGAGGGAGAGCCCGGTGCCGTGCTCGACCGAGTCGACCCCGGCCCGCACCATGACCTCGACGCCCTCCTCGGAGAACGTGTGCACGGCCGCCCGGGCGCCGGCCGCGTGCGCCGCCTCGACCGCCGCGGTCATGGTCGCCGCGTCCCACGACGGCGCCAGGTCACGGGCGTCACGGTCGATCCAGTCGCCGACCAGCTTCACCCAGCCGTTCCCGGCCTTGGCCTGCTCGGTCACGGTCGCCGTGACGTCGGCCGCGGCCACCTCGATGCCGATGTCACGCAGATAACGCCGGGGCGCGGCCACGTGCCGGCCCGCCCGGGCGAGGCGAGGCACGCCGGGTTCGTCATCAAGTTCCGGGTACGGGTACGGCGAGCCGGCGTCCCGCAGCGCGAGCACCCCCGCGTCCCGGTCGACCCCGGCCAACTCCCGAGCCTGGTCGATCCCGGTGATCGGCCTAGCCCCGTACGCGATCCCGAGGTGGCAGTGCGCGTCGACCAGCCCCGGCACCACGAACCCACCGTCACTGACCGTCTCGGCCCCGCCGACGGGCTCGAACGTGACCCGGTCCCCCACCAGCCACAGATCCCGGACGTCCCCTTCGGGCAGCACCGCCCCACGCACATGCAACGCCATGGGAACAGTCCTACCCGATCACGAAATCACCCGATGGGGCGGCCCGGCGGATGCAAACGATCCCGCTTCCGGGTCCACGTCGGGAGATCCAGCGTGATCGGCCAGGGCTGGTCGACGGTGACCAGCCCATCCGTCTGGAATCGGGGGTGATATTGACCGTCGGCGTCGAGTCGCAGCACGGTGAGGGTGACCTTCTCGGCCAAGGGGTCGACGATCCAATAGGCCGGAATCCGAAGTTGCGCGTACCACTTCGCCTTGTCCTGACGGTCGCTGAAACGCGACGACGGCGAGACGATCTCGACGACCAGTGACACGTCGGCCGGCAGGACCGGCGACCGGTCGGCGCCTTCCTCGCGGATCAGCATGACGTCAGGCCTGAACTCACTGCGCTCGCTCTTCAGGAGGGCCTGCTCGACATTGACCAGAAACTGATCGGGGCAGTTCTCCTCTATCGCAGTCGCGATCCGGACCTCGAGGAACTGATGGATCGGAAGTCCGACGGGGGTCAAGACGAGCCTTCCTTCGATCAACTCGTAGCGGAGATCCTCGGGGAGGCCCACCAGGTCGTCGACGGTCAGGTCGTCCCGCTCGAGCAATGCCGGGTCAACCGGGAGCAGCACAGCGGTCATCGATTCCTCCTCGACGGGATCTCCGCTCATGCTACTAGCCCCTTGACTAGATGCTCAATGCCAGCTTGTTGCTCGCCAAGAGCGGCGGAACCCTCAGCTCTTGTCGCCGTCGTTGCGCTTTGGCTTGTTGAGCTTGCTGAAGTCGAGGTTAGGGAGCTTGAAGCCCGGCGGCAGGCCCGGAGTGCCGCCGCCCAGGGCGCCCGGGTCCATGCCCGGCGGGAGCTGGGGCATGCCGCCCGGGAAGCCCGCCGGCAGGCCACCGCCGCCGGTGCGGGGGCGGGACGAGCCGCCCTTGCCCTTGCGCTTGCTCTTCGGGCTCTTCGTCGCCTTGCGGCGGCCGCCCGGCAGGCCCATCATGCCGCTCATCTGCTTCATCATCTTCTGCGCGTCGACGAAGCGGTTGAGCAGCTGGTTGACGTCCATGACCGTGACGCCGGAGCCGTTGGCGATGCGGACCCGGCGGGAGCCGTTGATGATCTTCGGGTTGGTGCGTTCGCCCGGGGTCATCGAGCGGATGATCGCGGTGATTCGGTCGAAGTGGCTGTCGTCGAGCTCGGCCAGCTGGTCCTTCATCTGGCCCATGCCCGGCATCATGCCGAGGATGTTGGCGATCGGGCCCATGCGCCGCACGGCGATCAGCTGGTCGAGGAAGTCTTCCAGCGTGAACTGCTCACCGGCGAGCAGCTTGCCGGTCATCTTCTCCTTCTGGTCCTCGTCGAAGGCCTGCTCGGCCTGCTCGATGAGGGTCAGAACGTCGCCCATGCCGAGGATGCGGCTGGCCATGCGGTCGGGGTGGAAGAGGTCGAAGTCTTCGAGTTTCTCACCGGTCGACGCGAAGAGGATGGGCTCGCCGGTCACGTGGCGCACGCTCAGCGCGGCACCGCCGCGGGCGTCGCCGTCGAGCTTGGCGAGCACCACGCCGGTGATGCCGACGCCGTCGCGGAACGCCTCGGCGGTCTGCACCGCGTCCTGGCCGACCATCGCGTCGATGACGAAGATGGTCTCGTCGGGCTGGACCGCGTCGCGGATGTCGCGGGCCTGCTGCATCATCTCCTCGTCGATGCCGAGCCGGCCGGCGGTGTCGACGATGACGATGTCCTTGGCGGTGCGCTTGGCGACCTCGATCGAGTCCTTGGCGACCTGGACCGGGTTGCCGATGCCGCTGCCCGGCTCGGGCGCGTAGATGTCGACGCCGGCCCGGCCGGCGATGATCTGCAGCTGGTTGACCGCGTTGGGGCGCTGGAGGTCGGCCGCGACCAGCATCGGCTGGTGGCCCTGGCCCTTGAGCCAGCGGGCCAGCTTGCCGGCGAGCGTGGTCTTGCCGGCGCCCTGGAGGCCGGCCAGCATGATCACGGTCGGGGGCTGCTTGGCGAACTGGAGCCGCCGGCCCTCGCCACCGAGGATGTTGATCAGTTCCTCGTGGACGATCTTGATGATCTGCTGGGCCGGGTTGAGGGCCTGCGACACCTCGGCGCCGCGGGCCCGTTCCTTCAGGTTGTTGATGAACGCCCTGACCACGGGCAGCGCGACGTCGGCCTCCAGCAGCGCGAGACGGATCTCGCGCGCGGTGGCGTCGATGTCGGCATCGGTGAGCTTGCCCTTGCCCCGGAGCTTGGTGAAGATGCCGTTCAGCCGGTCACTCAATGCGTCAAACACAGCGAAACTTCCCGATGGTCAGAGGGAGTTTGATGACGCAAGCCTAACCGGCCGGGCGAAGCCTCACCGGTTCCGCATGCGGTACGTCTCCCGAGCGGCCTCGATTCGCCGCTGAGTGCGGGTGCCGGGGGCGACCGCCCGCTTGGCCTTCGAATAGAGCACGGCACCGCCGGCGATCACGATCGCGCCCACGATCAAGTAGAACAGCACCGGTCCGATGAGTGAGACGAAGAGCCACCCCACGAGGACCACGCCCACCACACCGGCGAGCAATATCGCCAACGCCTTACCCATCGGAGCCTCCTGCGCGAGGAAAGAGTTCGACTTCCACCATGCCTCAGCGAAGCAACTCCGCCCATCGGCCGAACCCCTGAAGCACACCCGTAGGGGTCGACCGGCGCCGTTCCGGCTCGCCATACCCGCAAATCGCGTATACCGGCGATAGGCGGCACGAAAAGTACATCCGCGGGCGGTACGGGACGCAACCTCCGGTCGCCGGACGCCGTTGAGGGATCAGTGACCACGGCGGTCGCCGGACGCGAAGCCGCGGTCGTGCCCACGGAACCGGCGGAAGGACGACGGCGTGCCCCTGCGGCGGATCCTGCGCTTCGCGCCCTGGCCGCTCCGGCGACGGATGCTCGCCGGGGCTCAGAAGAGGCTGCTGCCCCGCGTGGCCCCGGAGCTCCGGCTGCGGACGGCGCGCCTGCTGGTGCCCCTGGGCGCCGGGCCACGGCCCGGCCTCGGGGCCGATGCCGCGATCATTGCGGTCCGTACGGCCCACGGCCGGATGCCGGCCCGCCGCGCCGCTCAGGTCACGCCGGCGGGGGTACGCCGCGACAACCTCGACCGGGTCGTGTCCGCCCTGGACACGGCCGGCATCGACTGGTTCCGCGTACCGGTGGAGTCGCTGACCGGCACGGCTCTCGCCGTACGGGAAAGCGACCGCGACCGGACGGTGAGCGTGCTCGAGGCACTCACCGCGAGCGACGCCGGACGTCTCGAGATCGTGCTGCCGAGGCGAAGCAGGCGGCCGAGGCGCGCCCGGCGCGCCGCGAAGGTGTTGCGGGCGAGCTGGCCGGTGACCGACCGGCGCGGAGGCCTGGTGTTCGGGACCGAATTCGGCTGCGAGATCGAGTTCTGGCGGGAAGAAGGCCGGAAAGAAGGGCAGGAAGAAGCGCAGGAGGAAGCGCAGGAGGAAGCGCGGGAAGACGACGGCACGTTGATCGGGCCGCGCAGCAACCCGGTCGCCGACGTGGTGCCGGCCGGCGAGCCGGCGGTGTTCGCCCCGGAGCACGTCTTCGGCCCGTTCTGCGGGCCCGGCGAGACCGTCCACTACCGCACCCGCGACGTGTTCACGATGGTCAGCCCGGACCGGGTGAGCTTCCCGATCGACGTGGTCTACACGTGGGTGGACGGCAACGATCCGGCCTGGCGTGAGCGCAAGGCGCGGGCGCTGCGCGAGAACGGCTGGGTGGCCGAGGTCAGCGATCAGTCGGCCAACGAGTCGCGGTTCGTCTCGCGCGACGAGCTCTGCTATTCGATGCGCTCGCTGCACGCGTTCGCGCCCTGGGTACGGCACGTGTTCCTGGTCACCGACGGGCAGGTGCCGGCCTGGCTGGACACCAGCCACCCGCGGATCACCGTGGTGCCGCACCGGGAGATCTTCGGTGACACGGGACGGCTGCCGACCTTCAACTCGCAGGCCATCGAGTCGCGGCTGCACCGGATCCCAGGGCTGGCCGAGCATTTCCTCTATCTGAACGACGACGTCTTCCTGGGCCGGCCGGTGGCGCCCGAGATGTTCTTCACCCCGGGCGGGCTGACCCGGTTCTTCCCGTCGACCGCGCTGGTCGACTCGGCGCCCCGGCTACCCAGCGACCCGCCGGCCAACTCGGCCGGGAAGAACAACCGGCGCCTCATCCAGGAGGCGTTCGGGCGGGTGCTGACCCGGAAGATGAAGCACACCCCGCACCCGTCCCGGCGCAGCGTGCTGGCCGAGATCGAGCTGCGGTTCGCCGAGCACGTGGAGGCGACCGCCGCGCATCAGTTCCGGCATCCGGACGACATCTCGCTGCTCTCCTCGCTCCAGCAGTACTACGCGTACCTGACCGGGCGGGCCGCGCCGGGCGAGATCAGATACATGTACACCGACCTGGCCGACCCGTCGACGCCGTTCCGGCTCAGCCGGTTGCTGCACGACCGGCACCTCGACGCGTTCTGCCTGAACGACACCGACTCCGATCCGGCGGCCGCGGACGAGCAGGCGGCGCTGCTGGCCGACTTCCTGCCGGCCTATCTGCCGTTCCCGTCGCCGTTCGAGCTGCCGACGCCGCGCGCGGGCACCACGTCGCTCGCGCTCGCACCGGCGCCGGTGGTGGCGCGCCAGGTGGCGCGCGCTCCGGCCGACCCGATTCACCCGGACATCGCTCTGCCGTCCCAGCCCTCGCATCTTTTCGAAGGGGAAATATCATGACTTATGATGTCGTCGTCCTGGGCCTCGGCTACGTGGGCCTGCCGCTCGCCCAGCAGGCCACCCGGGCGGGGCTCAAGGTGCTCGGCTTCGACGTGAACGCCGGCGTGGTCGGCGCGCTCGGCGAGGGACGGTCGCACGTCGACGATCTGAGCGACGCCGACGTGGCCGAGATGCTGGCCCACGGCTTCCGTACGACCACCGACGAGCGCCTGATCGCGACCGCGAGCACGGCGGTGATCTGCGTACCGACCCCGCTCGCCGAGGGCGACGGCCCCGACCTGCGCGCGGTGGTCGGGGCGACCGAGGCCATCGGGCGCAACCTGCGGGCCGACACGCTGGTCGTGCTGGAGTCGACGACCTATCCGGGCACCACCGACGAGGTGGTGCGACCGCTGCTCGAGAAGCTCTCCGGGCTGACCGCGGGCATCGACTTCCACCTCGCCTTCTCCCCCGAGCGGATCGACCCGGGCAACGAGAAGTTCGGGGCCCGGAACACCCCCAAGGTGGTCGGCGGGTACACACCGGACTGCACCGACCGGGTGGCGGCGTTCTACGGGCGGTTCATCGAGACCGTGGTGCGCACCAAGGGCACGCGCGAGGCGGAGACGGCCAAGCTGCTGGAGAACACCTACCGGCACGTGAACATCGCGCTGGTCAACGAGATGGCGCGGTTCTGCCACGAGCTCGGCATCGACCTGTGGGACGTGATCCGCGCGGCGTCGACCAAGCCGTTCGGCTTCCAGCCGTTCTATCCCGGGCCGGGCGTCGGCGGGCACTGCATCCCGATCGACCCCAACTATCTGAGCCACAACGTGCGCAGCAAGCTCGGGTACCCGTTCCGGTTCGTCGAGCTGGCCCAGGAGATCAACGCGACGATGCCCGACTACGTGGCCCGGCGCGCGCAGAACCTGCTCAACGCCGACGGTCAGGCCGTGCACGGGGCGACGATCCTGCTGCTCGGGGTCACGTACAAGGCGAACATCGCCGACCAGCGGGAGTCGCCGGCGACGCCGCTCGCCCGCCAGCTGACCGCTCTCGGGGCGACCGTGCAGTACCACGACCCGCACGTGTCGTCGTGGACCGTGGGCGACGTCGAGGTAGCGCGTACCGAAGACCTGGAAGGTGCCGCCGCGGCGGCCGACCTCGTGGTCCTCGTGCAGCACCACCGGGAATACGACGCCGACCACCTGGCCGGGCTGGCCAAGCGGTTCTTCGACACCCGTGGCGTGACGACGACGCGCGACGCGCACCGGCTCTGATTCAGGACGGCCGGAACGTCCAGCGTGAATTGATCGAGTAGTTGAGCACCGGAATGAGCACCAGCGAGGTGGCCTGCACGACCGGGTAGGGGCCGTGCAGCACCTCGGTGCCCGCCCACAGCACGACCGTGTTGAGCGCGAACGCACACGCGGTCACGGTGAGGAATTTGGATCCGGCCGCCGCGTGGGTCGCGGTCGAGCGGAACACCCAGGCTCGCTGCAGGACGTACGACACGACGATGCTCGCCACGAACCCGGTCGTCGACGCGGCCACCGGCGGGACGTGCAGGCCCTCGGCCAGGGCCAGGCCGACCCCGAAGTGGGTGGCCGCACTCGCCCCGCCGCTGAGGCCGTAGCGGATCAGTCGGCCCGCTCTCACGGGCGCTCGGCCCGCTGCCCGATGACCACGGGCTTGGGCGCCTCGGACTTCTCCTGCACCAGATAGCGCGGCCGGGCCCGGACCTCCTCGTGGATGCGGGCCAGGTACTCCCCGATCACGCCCAGTCCGAGCAGGATGCACGTGCCCAGCACCAGCAGCAGCAGGATGACGGTCGGGAAACCGGCCACCGAGCCGCCGCGCACCCAGCGGATCAGCGTCTGAGCGCCCAGCAGCACCGCGAACGCGGCGAACGCCAGCCCGACGACGGTCACCAGGTGCAGCGGCGCCGAGGTGAACGACGTGAGCCCGTTGACCGCGAGCCGGAACAGCGAGCGGAAGGTCCAGCGGGACGCCCCGCCCTCCCGGTGGTCGATGTCGACCTCGATCGTGGTGCGCCGGAAGCCGATCCAGTTGCTGGTGCCCCGGAAGAACGACGAATGCTCGGGCAGCCGCAGCAGCGCGTCCAGAGCCGTACGGCTGAGCAGCCGGAAATCGGTGGCATTGACCAGGTCGACCTGGGTCAGCCCGGTGAACGCCCGGTTGAACAGCTTGCCGCCCAGCCGCCCGATCAGGCCCTGGCCGGTGCGGTTGCGTTTGACCGCCTCGACCACCTGGAAGCCGTCCTCCCAGAGCCGCACCATGGCCGGGATCACGGACGGCGGGTGCTGGAGGTCGGAGTCGATGACCACGATCGCTTCGCCCGCGGCGTGCTCGAGGCCGGCCAGCAGGGCCGCCTCCTTACCGAAGTTGCGGGAGAGCTGGATGCCGCGGACCCGCTCGTCGACGAGCGCACACTTGCGGATCCGCTCCCACGAGTCGTCGGCCGAGCCGTCGTCGACCAGGACGAGTTCGAAGTTCTGCCCGCGCAGGACCTGCGAGAGCCGCTCCACGAACCGGTCCACGCCCGGGCCCTCGTTGTAGATCGGCGCGACCACCGAGACCAGCGGGCTCATCGCGGCGCCTGGCCGCAGAACCGGCGGCCGTCCAGCTGTTGCGTTGCCCGGTTCAGGCTCACGTCGATGCGCTCCAGTTCCGGCTGATCCAGGCTGCCGTGGTGGTTGGCGATGGAGGTCTTGATGAACAAGGCGCGCAGCGCGCACCGGCGGGCGTCACCCGCCGGCGTCCGGTCGAAGTCGGCGATCTCCTGCGCGATCCGGTCGTGCAGGTACGGATAACTCCCGGCCGAACTCCCGTCGTGCACCGCCTTGTTGGCCGCGACCGCGATCGTCCCGGCCACCACCAGCGGCACCAGCGTCGCCGCGGCCCAGGTCCGGCACCTGCCGGCGACCAGGGCCGCGACCAGGATGCCGCCGGCCGCGCCGGTCAGGCCGCTCTCGCGCCAGCCCTGGCCCCAGATGCCCTGCCGGGCCAGCTGCTGGAGGTCGGAGTTGAGCGCGGACAGGACCGCGCCGAGCACCAGGGCCACTCCGGCGACCGCGGCCAGCCCGAACGACTGCCGCCGGTCCAGGGTGGCGAGCCGGGGCAGCTGCCGGGTGGCCCGCCAGGCCAGCACGGCCAGAGCCAGCAGCGCGAGCGCCGGCAGCACGCCGACCAGCCGCAGGTGGGTGCCGTCGGCGGCCCGGTGCCACATGAGCGGGGGCAGCCACGCGACGAGACGATTGGGCAGGGCCGCCGGCGCGCCGGGCAGAGCGACGTCGGAGCCCGTGTAGCAGACACCGTGGGCACAGATCGAGTAGATGATCGCGCGTACCGGAAGGAAGACCGGCAGAAAGCCCAGCCACAGCAGAACGGCCGCGTTGAACCCGGGCCGTTTCCAGCCGTTGCCACCCAGCACGACGCGTTCGCGAACCACGACCGCGACGGTCGTCAGGGGCAGGGCCAGGGCGGCGAGCTCGTTGAAGGACGCCAGTGCGGCCCCGGCCAGCACGATCAGCAGGGCCCGGGGCCAGTTCAGCCGGGTGACCCGGCAGACGAACGCGGCGACGCCGAGAACCAGCGCGGCGGAGAGGAAATAGAGGCCCCCGAACAGGACCGTCGTGCTGGTGCGGCCGGCCGCCACGAAGCCCATGCCGACCGCGAACGGCACGGTCGCGACCAGAACCGACGGGGTGCTCGCGAAGAGGCGACCGCGCGCGGTCACGGCCTCGGCGAAGACGACCGCGGCCAGGGTGAGCACGATCGCGGCGGCGAACGAGACCAGCCGCAGGGCGATGTTCGCGGGAACACCGAGCAGCCCGGTCAGCCCGAACGCGAGCAGGTCGAGCGACCATTCGACGATCCGGCCGAGCGGACGGAAGTTGCCCAGCCGCAGGAACTGCGGAACCGACTCGACCGCCGTCACAACCATCTGCCACGGGCGCGCGGCGTAGCGGCCGCCGTTCGCATAGACGTTGAACCGGTGATCGGCCGACGGGGTGAGCGCGACCAGCGGAATCAGCACGATCAGCGGCACCAGCACGCAGCGCCGGACCGCTGCCGGCCAAGGACGGCCGGCGGCCGCCCGCACCGACGAAGGCCGGGCCGGGCGGGCCCGCGACGGCGGCGGAGCGGTCTCGACGGTCACGATGGACCAACGACCGCGCAGCGGACGAAGTTGCGAGAGCACGCGTCCAAGCGCGGCCGCGGACGTTGGGCTACCGTGCGCAACTTCGTCACCGCCGAGCGAGCCCCGGCCGCCGGTCTGCCGAGCCAGCGAACCCTCCCCAGCGGCCACCCGGACCGGGGGACGGGTGGCTTCCGCGCCGACATCGAGGGGCTGCGGGCGGTCGCCGTGCTGCTGGTCGTGCTCGGGCACGTCGGCCTGCGGTTCGTACCCGGCGGCTATGTCGGCGTCGACGTCTTCTTCGTGATCTCCGGCTTCCTGATCACCTCGCTTCTCGTGGGTGAGGTGGAGTCGACCGGGCGGCTGTCGATTCCGCGGTTCTACGGGCGGCGGGCGGTGCGGTTGTTGCCGGCCGCCGTTCTGGTGCTGGTCGTGACGTTGGTGGCGGCGCGGTTGCTGTTGCCGGTGGTGCGCCTGGGATCCTTCGCGAAGGATGCTCTGGCCGCGACCGGCTATGTCGCGAATCTGCGCTTCGCCTTCACCGGCACGGATTACCTGAGTGCCGATCAGTCGCCTTCGCCGTTTCAGCACTTCTGGTCGTTGGCGGTCGAAGAGCAGTTCTACCTGTTCTGGCCCTTGCTGATCCTGGTCGTGGGGCGCCGGAAGAGGCTTCTGGCGCTGATTCTGGGCATTGTGGTGGCGGGGTCGTTCGCGCTCAGCGTCAGCGAGACCGCCCGGTCGGCGCCGTGGGCGTATTTCGGGCCGCACACGCGGGTTTGGGAGCTCGGGGTGGGGGCGCTGCTCGCTTTGTGGATGACGGCGAAAAAACGTCGTACCCCGGTGGTGTACTCGGCCCCACCCAGGACGGGGTGGGGGTGGTCTGTGGCGGGCCTGACCGGCTTAGCCATGATCATCTTGGCCGCGGCACGGTTCGACGACAACACCGCCTACCCCGGCTGGCACGCGGCGATACCGGTCGCCGGAGCGGCACTTCTCCTGGCGGCCGACGGCGCCGGCGTCGGCCGCCTCCTCACCCTCGCACCCCTGCAGACCGTCGGCCGCCTCTCCTACAGCTGGTACCTCTGGCACTGGCCGATCCTCGTCATCGTCCCGACCCACAACACCTGGCAACGCCTGGCCGTGGCCGCGGTGGCGCTGGGCCTGGCCGCCCTCACCCATCGCTTCGTGGAACGGCCGATCCGCCACCTTCGCGACCGTCCGCGGCGAGCTCTCGGCCTGGGCGCCGGTCTCTCCGCGACCGCCGCCGTCGTCGCCTGCGCTCTGGTCGTGCTCCCGCACGCGATTCCGGTCGGTGCGAAACAGCCCGACCTCCGCGCGACGCTCGCCGCGGCGGCCGATCCCGGCGCCGCGCTGGCCGGGCTGATCGAGCAGAGCCGCGGCCTGGACGTGCTCCCCGCCAACCTGCAACCCAAGCTCACCCGGGCCGCCCACGACCGGGCCTCGGTCTGGGACAACGGCTGCCACGTCGACGTCCCGGTCACCGCGGCCCCGAACGGCTGCGTCTTCGGCGACCCGAACTCGACCACGACGGTCGTGCTGTTCGGCGATTCCCATGCCGCGCAATGGTTCCCCGCGCTCGATCTCATCGCCCAGCAGAGGCACTGGCGGCTCGTGTCGATGAGCAAGAGCTCGTGCTCGGCCGCCGATCTCCCGCTCTGGCACGACACGTTGAAGCGGCCCTACACCGAATGCGAGGCCTTCCACCGTTCGGCGATCGCCCGGATCACGGCCATCAGACCGGCCCTCGTCGTCATCGGGTCGAGCTTCAACTATCGGCCGGCCTACCCCGAGGCCGACGAGGGCAAGCAGTGGAAAACGGCCTGGGACCGCACGTTCGGCGAGCTCACCGCGACCGGCGCGAAGGTGGCCGCGATCGCCGACACGCCCTACATGAGCCAGTCGGTGCCCGAGTGCCTCGCCAAGCCCGAGAATCAGAAGCACGCGACCAACTGCCGCCGCAGCCTTCATTCCGCGCTGCGCGGCCTGGTGCAACGACAGGTGTTCCTGGCGTACGGCGTGAGCGGGCCGGCCAGGATCATCGACCCGATCACCTGGTTCTGCGGCGACGCCTGCCCCGCCGTGGTGGGCGACACGCTGGTGTATCGCGACTCGAATCACATGACCACGACGTACTCGAAGGCGCTGGCGCCGCTCCTGGCCGCCGCCCTCGCGAACTAGGCTCCCCTCCCGAACGCAGGGGCAGCCGCTCTATCGCAGGAGGTCGGCCAGGGTCGGCGGCTGGGTGCGGTCGACGATGATGGTGCGGGCCGTGTCGTGGTCGCGGTAGAGCTGGGCCAGACGCCGGGTCAGCACGTCGTTCCAGGGTTCGTGCGGCCGGTGCCGGTCCCACGTCTCGCGATCCGGCAGATACTCCAGCAGGACGCCCAGGTCGCGCAGCAGGCTGAAGGACGGGCTGTCGGTGACCACGACCGGCCGATGATCCGGGCTGACCAGCAGGCGCTGCCGCAGCGTCAGCACGAAGTCGCGCAGGCCCTCCTCGTCGAGGCCGATCAGCACGTACAGGTGGACCGGCGGCCGCTGGGCCGCGACGGGCGCCTTGGTCTTGACCGGCGGAGTGGCCTTGTGGCCCTCGCGCAGGCGGCGCAGCACCGCCCGGGCCAGCCGGGGCACCGTGTGCACCGGGTCCTTGACCAGCGAGACCAGGCCGAAGCCGAGCCGGTAGGACTCGCTGCCGAGCAGCCGGTCGGCGCGGCGCCGCTCGCGGTCGCGCTCCTTGCCGGCCTCCTCGGCGTTCTGCTCCGCCTCGGCCAGCCGGCCTTCGAGGGTGCGCAGGCGGCCGGCCATCGCGGCGAGTTCCCAGCGGGCGCGTTCCAGTGCGTGCCGGTTCCAGTCGACCTCGGGAGGTGTCTTCTGCTTGTGCATCTCAGGCACCCGTCCTCACTCGGCCCTCTTGTCGCAGTTCGGGTTGTGGCTGGGCGGTCAGCCCGCTCAGCCAGGCGGCGGCTTCGCCACCGCCGTTCTCGAACGCCAGTGCCCGGCAGCGCAGGATCAGCTTTTCCCGTACGACCGGGCTGACCGCCTGATCGAGTACGCGTTCCAGCTCGTCCGACGACGGGTCCTCGACCATCAGCGCGGCCCCGGTCGCCGCCGCGAAGCGGGCCCGGCCGACCTGATCGTCCAATTTGGTCCGGCGGTTGGGCAGGAACACCGTCGGCACCGCGAAGCCGATCTGTTCGTGGTACGAGTTGTAGCCGGCCGCGCTGACCGTCAGGTCGAACGCCCGCAGATAGCGGCTGACCGGATAGAGCTTGACCACCGTGGCCCCGGGCAGCGGCAGCATCGGCTCGGTCGCGATCGCCGACTCGGCCATCACCAGCTGAAAGCCGTGGTCGACCAGGTGGGTGCCGGCGCGTACGGCGGGCGACGAGATGTCGTCGATGTTGCCGGCACCGAGCTGCAGCAGGGCCGCCGGCCGATCGTCGAGCCCGAGTTCCTGGCGCGCGGTCGCCCGGTCGAGCAGCTCCGCCCGGTCGAGGAAGGTGATCGGCCCGACCCGGTGCGCGGTCGCCCGCTCGGCCACGGTCGGGCCCTCGTCGGCCGCCTCGGCGAACTCCCCCGGTTCCAGCACGTAGTCGAAGATCTTGCCGGCCGCGATCCACTCGTCGCCGACGCCGCGCTGCCACATCGCCCGGCGCACCCAGACCCAGGTGATGCCCGGGTGGTCCTCGACCGCGGCGACGATGCCGTCGTGAGGCACGCTGTCGACCGCCACGATCTCGGGCCGGTGCAACTCGATGAGGTGGGCCAGGCGTTCGCGCAGCAGCCGCGTCCAGCGCGGGCGGGCGGCGTCGAGCACCTTGCGGGACGGGATGTACTCGGTGAGGAATCCCTCGCGGATCGCGACCGGGGCGGCGTACGACTGGGTGGCGACGACCGCCTCGAAGTCGCCGGGAAGCCGGCGGGCGATCGCCATCAGCCGCGAGAGGTGGCCCATGCCGGCGCCGTTGTCGCTGAGCATGAGGACGCGGCGTTTCGGTCGTACCGGGCCCGGTTCCCGGCGGGGGGCGGGCACCGCGATCTTGGAGCCGATGCCGAGGGCGGTCAACCGGGTCAGGTGGGACTGGTGGCCGTAGCGGCGCTCGGCGAACTCGCGGGCCTTCCGCACAATCTCCTGATAGCGGTCGCGGTCGGCGTAGAGCTCCCGGACCAGGCCCGGCGCCTCGGCGGGCGCGCAGTAGAGGGCCGCGTCCTCGAAGCTCGGGCGGAAGTGCTCGCCCAGGATCACCGGCACCCCGCTGGCCATCGCCTCGAGGATCGTGCGGCCGAACGCCTCCAGCCACTCCGGGTCGTGGAAGTAGACGAAGAAATCGAGGGTGCGCAGGAACTCGTCCGGCTGCTCGGCGCCGAAGCGGACGACGTCCCAGTTCGAAGGCGACCGGCCCAGGCGCTTGACCGCGATCTCGCCGCCGCCGAGCACCCGCACCCGCAGGTCGTCCGTCTCCGGATAGGCGGCCAGGATCTGCTCGGGGTCGCGCGGCCACTTCACCGGGTCGGCGCGGCCGTGCCGGCCGATCACCGGTACGTCGCCGACGAACGGGTCCCGGTCGCGCCACCAGTGCGCCACGTCGATGATCTCGTGCCAGTCCTCGGCCGCCAGGCGGGCGTCCGGGGCGACCTCGAGCACCTGGTCGCGCACCTGGTCGCTGATCGGGGCCCACACCACGTCGTCGCCGAAGTAGCGGTGCACCCGCTCACGAACGGCCGCGAAGTCGTAGTAGCGGTACGGGTTCTCGGCGTCCCCCGGTGGTTGGTTGATCACCATGACCGTACGGGCGGCGCGCACCCGGGGCGGCGTCAGCAGGTCCTCGGTGAAGATGCGGGGCTGCCGGATCACCAGCAGGCGGGCGCTGACCGGCTCGTCCTCGCGGGCCAGCGTCGCCACCCCGTCGCGGATCAGGTCGCTGATGCGCGGGCTGAACGGCAGCGCCCGCGGCTGATGCGGCGACGGCACATGCACCAGAACCGTGGTGAGCGCCGCCTCGGCCTGCGCGTGCACCTCGGCGGCGATGCTCGCCGAGGTGCCGCCGGGATAGCGGAAGTCGGACAGGATCGCCACGTCGTACACGCTGCTGAGCTCCTCGTTCGTGGGCAGGTCCGTCGGGAGGAACAACGAGACCCGCACTCGCTTCGCAACGGCTCCGCACCCGGGGGCCGGTAGCCAACCCGGCCGCAACCGAAGGGCCCCTCCAAGGCACCCGCCGAGGCATCAACGCGCCTTACCCGCCGCCGAACTATGTCGGTGAACCCGGCGGAAGCAGCCGGGCCGACCACCGCGGAAAGGCTCCGGAAACATATGCGTACCTCGATCATCAAGCGTCTGGCCCTGATCGCCACGATCCCCGCCACCCTGCTCGGCCTGGTCCTGGTCGCATCCCCGGCGCAGGCCGCGGACTCCCCGGCGAAGATCGCCGGCGACATCGTCTACCTGACCAACAAGCAGCGCGCGCTGCACGGCTGCAAGGCGCTGCGCAACGACGCCCGGCTCGCCTCGGCCAGCACCGCGCACTCGGCGTACATGGCGCAGACCGGCGCGTTCAGCCACGTCGGCCGCGGCGGCTCGGACTTCGTCCACCGCGACAAGACCGCGCACTACCCGCGCCCGCTGGCCGAGAACATCGCGTACGGCTACCGCACCGGCCTGGACGTCGTGAAGGGGTGGCTGGCGAGCCCGCCGCACCGGGCCAACCTGCTCAACTGCAACGCGACCACGGTCGGCGTCGGCGCGGTGTTCGCCGCTAACGGGACGCCGTACTACACGCAGGATTTCGGCTACTGAGCCGCTGGTAGGACAAGACCGCATGTCGTCCGCGGGCCGCACCCTCCGGTAAGAGGGTGAGGCCCGCGATCGTCTCCACCCACTTGCGCAGGGCGGCCTGCTCGTCGGCGCGGTTCGCGTCGTCGAACAGGATCGTCGCCCGGTCGGCCAGCCGGTTCTCGAGGACCCGCATGGCCGGGTAGCGCGCGTCGGGCCCGGTCTTCTCCGGCGGCCCGTCGATGACGAGCAGTTCGACGTCGTTGAGGTCGGCGCAGGCCTCGACGTCGTACCACGGAAAGGTGCGGCCGTCGAGGACGACCGGGCGCAGCGGGGCGTCGCGCACCTCGGCCACGGCGGTGAGGCCGTGCTGCTCCAGAGCGTCGCGGGTCTTCTGCGCGTATCCGGCCTCGTGGTCGAGCGACACCAGCCTGCCGCCGGTCTGCTGCAGCACGTACGCCATCCACACCGTCGACGTCCCGCTGCCCAGCTCGAGCACGAGTTGGGGCTTGCGCGTACGCACCAGGTGCAGCAGGTCGAGCAGGTCGGTCGGGTTGAGCGCGAAACCCCCCGAGGACGGCATCGGCGCCCGCGCGGTGAAACCTTGGAACAGCTGGAGCAGCCCCTCGATCTCCCGGGTCTGCGCGCGCAGCAGATGGTCGGTGCCGTACGCGGCCGACTTCTGCTGGGCGGCCAGCCGGTCGGTCAGCTCGCGATGCCGGTCACCGGCGTTCAGCAGCAACTCCTCGACCGCGCCGAGCACGCGCCGCTGCGTCTGGTCGAGGATCGTACGTACGTCCTGCTGGGCCTTGCGATGCGCCGTGGCCAGGCCGGTCAGCCGGCGGGCGATCAGCAGCAGACCGGCCAGCAGACCGGCGAAGAACACTCCGAGCACGGTCAGCGCCGCGCCGAAGTGCCCGGTCAGTGCGGTGCCGGCGACGGCGGCGCAGAGCAGGGCGGCACCGCCGACCAGCACGAGCTGACGACGGGTGAGGGTGCGCAGGCGCCCCATCAGCAACCTCCACGATCGGTCCGACACAACTCGTCAACGGCGAGGTGGACGGCGGGTTACGCGTACGCCGTCCTTAGCATTGCCATGTGAGCCGAAAGGCCGAGGATCTGAACCGGCGCCTGTTGCGGGCCCGCGACGCGATCGACCGCGCCTACGCCGAGCCGCTCGACGTCCCGGCCATCGCGGCGGTGGCCCACATCTCGCCGGCCCACTTCAGCCGCTGCTTCCGCGACGTCTTCGGGGAGACGCCGCACCGCTACCTGCAGCGGCGGCGGGTGGAGCGCTCGATGTTCCTGCTGCGGGAGACCGGCCGCAGCGTCACCGAGGTGTGCTTCGCGGTCGGTTTCTCCAGTCTCGGCACCTTCAGCCGGACGTTCCGGGAGATCGTCGGGGAGTCGCCGTCGGCCTACCGCGCCGGTCACGGGCCGGTCGTCGTTCCCGGCTGCGTGCAGATGGCGCAGTTTCGGATAAGCCACCATCGGGCGGCTCCCTTAGCCTGAAGTAATGATCACGAAACTGAACGTCGCCTCGATCTACGTCCTCGACAAGGACGAGGCGCTGGACTTCTATGTCGACAAGCTCGGGCTCGAGAAGGGCAACGACGTACACCAGGGGTCGTACCGCTGGTTGACCGTCCGCGTGCCGGGCGCGGAAACCGAGATTCAGCTGGAGACGCCCGGCCCGCCACTGCACGACGAGGCGACCGCCGCACAGATCCGCGAACTCGTCGCGAAGGGCGCCCTGAACGGCCTGGTCCTCATCGCCGACGATGTGCGCGGACTCTACGAGTCGCTGCGGAAACAGGGCTTCACCGACTTCACGCAGGAGCCCACCGACCACTTCTACGGCACCGACATGGGCCTGCGGGACCCGTTCGGCAACGCCATCCGGATCCTTCAGCAGGGCAATCAGCTCTCCGAAGGGCAGAACGGCTGACCGGCCCGCTGCTCGGCCGCCGTGTCGAATGCCTGGTCGAAGCGCCGGAGCGAGAACGGCGTCGTCCTGAACATGGTGAAGAACTCGTCCCGCAGCTCGCATCGGCGGGCCTGCCCGGCCGGGGTCGGATCGAAGTCGGCCATCGCCTGGGCGAGCCGGTCGTCGAGCCGGGCCGCGGGCGTGTTCATCACGGTGTCGCGGAAGCGTTTGTTGGCCGCCGCCGACAGGGTGCCGCCGACGGCGAGCACGCCGATCAGCCCGGTCAGCAGCCACCGCTTCGGTGACATCAGGTGGGCGGCGGCCGCGATCAGCAGGGCGCCCGCCGGGGCGGTCGACGCGGTGTCCCGCCAGCCCTGGCCCCAGCGGTGAGCGGCGACGATCTGCTGCACGTCGGCGTTGAGCGCCCCGAGCGCCGCGCCCAGAACGAGCAGGGCGAGGGCGATCGCGGTCAGCGCGCCCGCCGCCCGCCGGTCCACCGGGGACAGCCGGGGCAGGTCACGCATCGCGTGCCGGGCCAGCGCCGCGAGGACGACCAGGGCGAGCAGCAGAACCACGCCGGTGAACCAGGGGCGACGGCTTCCGCCGTGCACCGCGGTCTGCCACATCAGCGGCGGGAGCCAGGCGACCATCCGCTCGGGCAGAGCGGTCGCGATCGCGCCGCTCACGTGCACGTCCGAGCCGCGGTAGCAGGCACCGGCGGCACAGTCCCGGGCGATCACCACCCGGACGGCCACGAAGACCGGCAGGAACCCCAGCCAGAGCAGGGCGAGGAGCTTCGCGGACGCGCCTTTGGCGAGGCGGCGCCACGGTACGCCGAGCACGTACCGCCCCCGCCCGGCCGCCGCGACGGTGGCCAGTGGCAACGCGAAGTAGGCGATCTCGTTGAAGCTCGCCAGCGCGGCCCCGGCGAGCAGCAGCGGAACGATCCAGCGCCACCTTGTCCGATGGTCCGGCCGTACTCGGCTGATCAGGGCGGCCACGACGAACACGAGCGCGGACGAGGTGAAGTAGAGCCCGCCGAACAGCACCACCGGACTCGCCCGCCCGGCCGCCACGAACCCGGCCCCGACCGCGAACGGCACCACGGCGGCCACTGTGGACGGTGGCCGCCGGAAGACCGCCCCGGTCGACAGCACACTCTCGGCCAGCAGCAGCACGGCCAGGCTGAGCAGCACCGCACAGACCATCTCGACCAGCCGGAACGCCACGTTGGCCGGAATCCCGAAGACGTCGCCGAGCAGGTAGGCCGCCAGATCGAGCAGTTTCTCGACCATCCGCCCCAGCGGCCGGAAGTTGCCCGCCCGCAGATAGCCGGGCAGGGAGTCGACGGTGTCCGGCACGATCCGCAGCGGGTCGTCCCGGAACAGCCCGCCGTGCCAGTAGATGTTGAACCGGTGGTCAGCGGTCGGCGCCAGCGCGACGATGGGCGACAGCACGGCGAGCGGCACCAGCACGGCCCGCACCACCGCACGCCGCCATACCGCCCCGACCTGCGGCCGGGCGACGAGAATGGGCTCGGTGCGGATCGGAAACGGAACATCAACGATCGGGGCGGCCACGTTGCAGCCCAACGACACCGACCACACCCGGTGACGGTCTACAGCAACCGGGCCAGCGTCGGTGGATCGCGCGGATCGACCACGACGGCACCGTTCGCACCGTGGTCACGGGAGAGCTGGGCGATCCGCCCGGCCAGCAGCGACTCCCAGTCCTCGCCCGGATCGTGCCGCGACCAGGTGTCCGGATCCGGCAGGTACTCCAGCACCACACCGGGTACCTGGAGGCCCTTCAGCGCCCTCTGGTCGGTCACCACGACCGGGAGGTGATCGCCGTCGACCACGATCCGCTGGCGCAGAGCGCGGATCAGAGCATGCGACGCGGTCCGGGACAGGCCGACCGCGACGTAGACCCGGGCCGGGGTCGGCGGCACGGCCCGGCCGGACTTCGGCGCCGCGACCTCGGAAGGCCTCCGCACTCGGCGGGCGGCCCGGCCGACCAGCGCCGGCCCGGTGCGGACCGGGTCGCGGGCCAGGTCGGTCAGGATCCGGCCGATCCGGTAGGACCGGCTGCGGCGCAGCTTGCGCACCAGCTCCAGCGTACGGTCCCGGTCCCGGACCGCCGCGTCGCGTTCGTCCTCGACGCAGCGCAACCGGCCGGTGAGCGTGGCCACCTGCCGTCGAGCGATAGCGAGGTCATCGGTGTCCGGCAAGGTCCGCCTCCTTCTCGGTTCGTCCGCGGCAGTGGCCGATCAGCCACCGGGCCGCATCGGCGGCGCCGTTGCCGAAGGCCAGCTCGGTGCAGCGCCGGCGCAGTGCCGAGCGCACCGAGGGCTCGGCCAGGCGGCCCAGTGCGGCCGCCAGTTCCTCGTCGTCGGTGGCACACAGCGAAACCCCGGCCGCGTCGGCGAATCGGGCCCGCGCCAGCTCGTCGTCGCGCGCTGAGGGCGACGGGACGAAGACCGTCGGCACCCGGGCCCCGATCAGCTCGTGGAACGAGGCGTAGTCGGCCCGCGCGACCGCCAGCGTGGCGTCGCTGAGGTCGCGGGTCGGGCGGAATCCGGGCAGCGAAGCCGAAACGTCGCCCCGGCACAGGATCGTGTGGGCGTCGCGGGATCGGCGCGGCGGGCGCGAAGGCAGGTTGGTGATCGGCGCGACGGTCGACACCCCGGCCCGGCTCGTCGTGGTCCAGCCCTCGTCGCCACCGGCCGCGAACTCGCCCGGCTCGAGGATGCCGTGGAACGACGGCCCGCGGGCCGCCCACCCGGATCCGGTGCCCCGCTTCCACATCGCCGGGCGCAGCCACAGCCGGCGGACGGCCGGGCAGTCGTCGAGCGCGGCCATGATGCCGTCGTGCGGCAGGCCGCCGACGAGCACCGCCCGCGGGCCGTAGAGCCCGACCAGATGGCGCAGCCGGTCGCGGACGAAGGCGCTCCACCGGACCGCCGAGACGCCGAGGTCGTCCGACGAGGGCAGGTATTCGGTCAGCAGACCGGCCTCGTGCGCCTCGGGCAGGTGGCCGGATCCGGCCACCACAACCGGTTCCCACTCGGACGGCAGATGGGCGGCGATCGCCCGGAACCGGTCCACGTCGTCGCCGACGAACAGCACGCGCCGAGCCGGCCGGGTAACACCAAGCGCGGCTTTCACCGCCGGGCGCCGCGAAGCGACCACCCCCAGCGAGGCGAGTCGAGCCACGTGCGAGGCGCTGCCGTAACGGGAAGCCACGAAGGAACGGGCGCGAGCGACCAGCGCCTCGTACGCCGGCCGGTCCGCGTGCAGGCGACGGACCATGTCCCGGACGCCCGCCGGGTCGGTGTAGAGCGCCGCCTCCCCGAACAGGGCCCGGAAATGCGGCGCCACGATGACCGGAACCCCGCTCGCCATCGCCTCGAGGATGGTGCGCCCGAACGCCTCGACCCAGTCCGGGTCGTGGAAGTAGACGAAGAAGTCGAGCGAGCCGAGGAACTCCTGCGGGGTCTCGGCCCCGAACTCGACCACGTCCCAGGATGACGGGCGGCGGCCCAGACGGCGTACGCCGATCTCGCCGCCGCCGAGAAAGCGGACCTTGAGTTCCGTGGTGTCCGGGTAAGCCTGCAGCAGCTCACCCGGGTCCCGCGGCCATTTCACCGGGTCGGGCCGCCCGTGGCGGCCGATGACCGGCGGCGAGCCGGGCGTGCGCCGGCGTTCGACCGCCCAGTCGGCGAGGTCGATGATCTCGTGCCAGTCGGTGTCCGGAAGCGTGGTCCGCGGTGCCACCCGCAGCACGTTCTCCCGCACCTGCGGGCTGATCGGCGCCCAGACCACGCCGGCGCCGAAGTAGCGCTCGACCCGTTCGCGGACCGCGGAGAACACGTAGTACCGCTCGTCGTCGGTCTCGTCGCCGGGCGGCTGGTTGAGCACGACGATCGTGTGCCCGGCGCGGATCGACGGCACCCGGGTCAGGTCCTCGGTGAAGATGCGTGGCTGGCGGATCAGCAGGACCGCCGCGGTGATCTCTTCCCCGTCGTCGTGGGCCAGGTCGGCCAGCCCGTCGCGCAGGCAGGCGACGATCTCGGCCTGGAACGGGCGGGCGTGCTTCAGGTGCGGGGACGGCACATGGATCAGGACCGTGGTCAGACCGGCCGCGGCCTGGGCGCGGACCTCCGCGACGATGCTCGCCGAGTTGCCGCCCGGGTACCGCAGGTCGGACAGGATGGCGACGTCGTAGGAGGTCATGGTCGGTCAAACGAGAGGAACCAACGGGGCGATACGGACAATTCACCCGAGTCCTTGCCTCGTTGAACCCTCCGAAGGGCAACGCACGAAGCGAACGAGCGAACGAGCGAGCGAGAGGCCGACCACGTCCATGAGCGAACCGACAGCGCCGCACCCTCTCGCCGTGGCGGCCCTGCAGGCCCGGTCGATCGCGGCCCGGGGACCGCTGGCCCGCGCGGCCGGAGCGCCCTCACCGGGCGACATCGTGTCCGGCGCCGACGCCGACCCGTGGACGTCCGGGGAACTGGCCCGGGTCATCGCGCTGCAGGACCTGCGGGCCGAGGACCAGGCCGACGCGCTGGCGATCCTGGCCCGCCTGCGGCGCAATGCCACGATCGCTCCCTCGCACCAGGGACTGCATGCCCAGCTGGCGTTCGCGGCCGGGGACCGCGCGCTCGCGGCGACGCTGCTGGCCGAGTACGCGGACATCGCCGAGCCGATCCGCGCCGCGCTCGAACTCGACCTGCGCAACCCGCACGCCGGCTACGCCGAGGACAATCCCGGGTGGGGCGCGGGCTTCGCGAGACTGCTTCCGGCTCCGGGCGTACGCGTGCAGGACGGCCCCGGCGAAGCAATCGACCGGCTGACCACCGGCGGCGCCCAGCGCATCGGGCACCGCAGCCGGATCACCACCATCGTCACCACCTGGCGGCCCGACGCGTCGCTGCTCACCGCGGTCCGCTCGCTGGTCGCCCAGACCTGGACCAACCACGAGATCCTGGTCGTCGACGACGGCTCGCCGGCCGAGTTCGACGCCGTACTGCGGGTCGCCGCCGCGCTCGACCCCCGGGTCAAGGTGATCCGGATGGTCTCCAACGGCGGTACCTACGTGGCCCGCAACGCCGGCCTCGACGCGGCGACCGGCGAGTTCGTCACCTTCCAGGACTCCGACGACTGGTCGCACCCGCTGCGCCTGGAACGCCAGGTCGCCCCGCTGCTGGCCGACGAGGCCGTCTTCTCGACCACGTCGGTCGGCATGCGGGTCACCCCCGACCTGCTCGTGACCCGGCCCGGCATCCCGGCGACCCGGTCGTACAACCTCTCCTCGCTGATGATCCGGCGGGTGGCGGCGCTGACGAAGGTCGGCTACCTCGACCCCGTGCGCAAGGGCGCCGACGCCGAATACGTCGAGCGGGCCCGCGCGGTCCTCGGACGCCCCGCGACCCGGCACCTCGGGGGCGCGCCGCTCGCCCTGATCCGGCTGTCCGCGGGCTCGCTCTCCAGCGCCGACTACCGGGCCGGCTGGATGCACCCGGCCCGGCGGTCCTACCTTTCGGCCTTCCAGGCCTGGCACACCCGGATCCGGGAAGGCGAGGCCCGGCCCCTGCAGCCCCGCGCTTTCGCGGCGCCGCGCCGGCTTCGCGGCGAGACCGGCGCCCGGGCGTACGACGTGGTCCTGGCCGGCGACTGGACGACCGCCGGGGGCGCGGGGGCCGCGGGGACCGGGCAGTTGCGGGCGCTGACCGCGCGCGGCCAGCGGGCCGCCCTGATGCAGCTGGACGCCCTGACCAACCTGCGCGAGGGGCCGCGCAACCTCGATCCGGCCGTCCAGGACCTGATCAACGCGGGCGAGCTCACCCAGGTCGAGCTGACCGACGACGTACGCGCCCGGCTCGTCGTGGTGCGCTCCTCGCGCGTCCTGCAGCACGCGCCCGACCTGGCCGGGGGCGTACGCGCCCAGCGCGTGGTGATCGAGTCGTCGACGGCGTCCCGCTCGGCCGCGGCCGCCGCGCGCCGCCTGTTCGGCCGCCGGCCGCTCTGGGCTCCGGCCGGTCCCGACGGGCGCCTCCGCCTCGCCTCGGCCCTGGACGGCGACCAGATCACCGGCGTCGACCTGCCCGGAACCGTGGACGCCGCCCAGTGGCGGCTCGACCGGCGCGGCCCGCGCGCCGACCGGCCGGTGATCGGACGCCACTGCCGGGGCGGCCGGGCCGAGTGGCGGCGGCTGCGGGAGGAACTGCCCGACAGCGGTCGTCTCGACGTACGGCTCCTGGACGGCGCCGGATCGGCGCCCGGGGCCTTCGGGAGATTCGGGCCGCCCCGCAGCTGGCTGGTCTACGGACCGGCCGAGGTCAGCCTGCGCTCGTTCCTCTACCAGGTCGACTTCTACCTGCACCTGCCCGACGCGGACGCGCCCGCCGACCCCGACCCGGACCTGCTGACCGCCCTGGCCGCCGGCTGCGTGCTGGTGTTGCCCTACCGGTACGCGGCGACGTTCGGCGAGGCCGCGGTCTACTGCGAGCCGGACGAGGTGGCCCACACCGTGCGGTCGCTGCACGGCGACCGGAAGGCGTTGCGCGAGCAGAGCGCCCGGGGGCCGCGCTTCGTGCACAGCCACCACGGCCACGAGTTGTACGCCGCCCGGGTCGCCCGTTTGGCAACCCGAGGATGACCGTCGTGCTCCCTGCTCTTTCGTCATGGCGGCGGGGCACCGGCCGATCTATCGGGGCGCAACGCACAGAGAGTTCGGACCAGCCCCCGCCGGTCCGATTGTCGCGGGAAAGCCTCCCCTGCAACCCCGCGACGAATGGCCCCGCCGTCCCCCGCGGCGGGGCCATATTATTTGGCTCCGCTTCGCTCCGCGGGCGATTGTCTGGGACCCGGTGCCATGGGAGATGATTTTCTGCCACCCGCAAACCCCGCGGGCGTCAGAAAATCACCTGCCATAACACCGGCGGCAATCGCCGACTCTGGGCGCTGTCCGTGGACAGCGGGGAGTGTCAGCGACGGGGGCCGACCGTCTGAGCGGCTGGATAGCTGAAGGTGGTCCAGCGGCCGGCGAGGCGCTGCTGGGCGGTCAGCGGGAAGCCGCCGCCCTGCCGCGGCGCCACCGAGGGTGCGGGCGCCTCGTCGACGACGACCGCCGCGCCGGGAGCCAGCCGGCGGCCGAGCACGTGCAGCGCGGGCGCCAGAGCATCCGGCCCCGGAGCGATCGTGCCGTCCACCACGAGCAGATCGATGTCCTGCAGACCGTCGAGGGCGTCCACGTCGTACCAGTCGACCGGCTTCCCGTCCACCCGCAGCTCGGCCAGCGAAGCGTGCCGCACCTCGACCGCGGTCAGACCGTGCGCGGCCAGCATCGCCCGCGTCGCCTCGGCCCGCGCCTCGTCGTGGTCGACCACGATCAGCCGCCGATCGCCGCCCTCGAGCGCATATCCGAGCCAGATCGTCGACGGCCCGCTGCCGAGCGCGACCGTCAGACCGGGCTGCCGCGTGGCCGCCACGTGCACCAGTCCCAGTAGGTCGGTCGGCTGCAGGGCCGCCCCCTGGGGCATCGGCGCTCGCGGGGCCACCCGCTGGAACAGCTGGACCAGCGCCTCGATCTCCCGGCTCTGCTCCCGCAGCAGCAGTTCGGCGCCCCGGCCGGTGAGCCGTTCGGCGCGGGCCAGCGTCTCGGTCAGCTCGAGGTGGCGGTCGCCGGCGGCGAGCCGCTCGCGTTCGACCGAGGCGAGCACGCGGCGTTGCACCTGCTCGACCACGAGCCGCAGGTCGCGTACCGAATCCCGGGTCGCCCGCTGCACCCCGCCGATCCGGTGGGACAGATGGACCACCCCGGCCACCGCGCCCGCCGACAGCAGCGCGAGCAGGCAGGTGGCGACGGCCGCCTGCCCGGTCACCGCGGCCACCGCGACGCCGGCGCAGATCACCACACCGCCCAGCAGACCCGCGAGCTGCCGCACGGACAGGCCGGACAGCCGCTTCGCGTACCGCAGCGCCCGCCTCATGTTGATCTCAGATGGCGTCACAACTTCGCTAACGCGAAGGTCACCGGCGTCGTTACGGCAGGTGCGGAAGGCTTGCGCCCAGCAGGGGGCTGAGCATTTCCGCGTACGCGCCGGTCAGGTGATTCGTGTCGCGGTACACGAGCAGGTTGCCGACGACCAGCGGGCAGTCCCGGCCGCACAGCCACGGCACCGGGTCGACCACCGGCACCCCGGCCCGGCGGGCCGCGTCCTGCACCTCGGCCCGCCACGCCGGGTCGCGCAGCACGGTCGCGGCCGGCTCGGTGCAGGCCGTGATGTCCCGGCCGTTGCCGCCCAGGCAGTCGAGCGGATCGGTGCTCAGCGTCGGGGTATCGGCGAGCAGCACCACGTGCCGCGTCGCCGCCTTCAGGCGGGTGAACAGTTGCGCCCAGGCGTTCGACCACAGCCGGTCCGGGTCGGCCGGGTGCCCGAGCAGCATTCCCGGATAGTTCGTGTCGGTGGCGACCACCACCATGTCGGGCCGGAGCGCGTCGATGCGGCCGAGCGCCCACGCACGCCAGTCCTCGCACTCGGTGTAGCGCCGCTTCAGCCGGGCATTGCGGATCGTCAGGGCGGCGGGCAGGCACGAGCTACGCGTCAGCGAGACCAGCCGCCAGTCGTTGCGCGCGGCCAGGTCCTCGAAGGCCGGGAACCATTGCAGCGCATGCGAATCGCCGACCACCACGACGGTCCTGGTCGCCGCGGCCGGGCCGTAGGTGCAGGCCGGCCGTTGCACGGCGTTCTCCAGGGTCTGGTGGCAGCCGTCGGCCTGCGGCGCGAGTTCCTGCCGGGGTGCGGCGGTCAGCGCGGGCACGAGGTTGTCCGGCACCCGGCGTACGCCCTCGGCCGTATCGATGAGATGACTCAGCTCGGCCGCCGGGTTGGGGGCGGTGCGCAGCGCCGCCCGGGTGTCCGGTGCGATGCCGCCGGTCGGCACGGCGGGCGGAAAAGCCAGCGCCAGTGCGGCAACGCTCGCGGTGGCCGCGGAGAGCCCGAGGCCGAGGCCGAGCCCGCGGACCGGCCGCGCGGTGAGCGCTCGCCGGTGCCGCACCGGGTTCTCCACGAGGTGATAGGTGAGCGCGGCGAGGGCGAGCGCGGCGGCACAGAGCCCGAGCCGCTCGCCGAGTCCGAGATCGTGGCCGAGCGCCGCCGGTCCGAGGATCAGCAGAGGCCAGTGCCAGAGGTAGAGGCTGTAGGAGTAGTCGCCGATCCGCGTCAGCGGGCGCAGGCCGAGCAGTTTTCCGGGTCCTCCGGCGGCGATGACGAGCGCCGCGCCGAGCACCGGGGGCAGCGCCGCGAGCCCGGGGAAGGCCGAGCCGTCGGTCAGCGTGAGGGCCGACGCGATGATCGCCGCAAGCCCGGCCCATCCGATCGCCGCCTTGATCAATTGACCGTTGCGGCGCGCCACGAACCTCCCCCACCCCGTCCTGGGCGGGGCCGACTCAACCACCCCGGTCCGACACTTTTCCGCCGTTGTCCACAGGGCGACCAACGCACCCACCCCGAGCTCCCAGGCCCGGCTCGGCAACCCGAAATAGGCGGCGGGCGCGTCCACGCCGAGCTCGAAGACGCTGTAAACCAACGACCCGGCAACCAGCGCCGCCAGAACGCCGGCGAGCACCCGCAGCCGCCCGGACCACAGCACGACGACGATCAGCAACGGCCAGCCGAGATAGAACTGCTCCTCGACCGCCAACGACCAGAAATGCTGAAACGGCGACGGAGCCGGGTTGGCGAAGTAGTCGGTGGCCACCGCGGCCAGCCGCACGTTGACCGCATAGCCGGCGGCCGACAGCGCGTCACCGGCCACGCCGGCGATCCGGGCCGGCGGCAACCAGCGCCACGCCGCCGCCAACGTGACGAGAGCGACCAACGCCGAGGCCGGCAACAACCGGACGGCCCGCCGCGCATAGAACCGCGCGAGCGACAAACGCCCCGACGACAACCGCTCCCGCAACAGCAGCCCGGTGATCAGGAAACCGGAGATCACGAAGAAGACGTCGACCCCGACGTAGCCACCGGCCAGTCCCGGCACCCCGGCATGCGAAAGCACCACCAGCAGCACCGCGACGGCCCGTAGCCCTTGGATGTCGGGCCGGTGCCGGACCGACGGGGCGATCGGCCCGGGTGAGGATGCCGGACGGGCGGGCCGTACGAGGGTGCCGATCACACCATCGGTAACGCGAGCCCGGCAGCGGCCGTTACGGGAATCCGATCGAGCACCGCGGCCGGGTCATGCGCCCGCGCGACCACGGCCCGGGCGCGGCGGCTCTGTTCGGCGAAGAGCACCGGGTCGGCCCGGTACCGCGCGATCAGATGCGGTACCTCGGCCGGCGTGCAGTAGACCGCCGCATCACCGTAGAAGCCCGCGAAACGCTCCGCCGTCACCACCACGCACCCCATCGCCGCCGCTTCCAGAGCCGGCCGCGAGTAGTGCTCGGGCGCCGACGAGGGCGGGAAGTGCAGATAGAAGTCGAGCTGATGCAGGAACTGCCGCGGCCCGAGATCCGACGCCTCATAGCCGAGCCACCCGCGGGACAACGGAACGTCGAGCATGTCGCGGGGCCGGTCGGGCAGCCGCACCCGGATGTCGGCCTCGGGCAGCCGGCGGCACACGGCCAGCGTTTCGGCGGCGTCCGGCGGCCAGTTCGCGGCGTCGCACAGGTCGATGCCGGCCAATACCGGGCCGCGCGAAGCGCCCGTGCGTTCCTCGACCCATCCCGGCGGGATCAGCGCGGTGGGCCAGTCAAGCTCGGCAATCCGGGCACGCTCGGCGATTTCGCCCGGCCAGTTCGGCGTACGCGTGCAAGCCCGCACGCCCGCGTCCTGAGTGACCCACTCGGGGTCCGACCCGAAAAGCCGGCGCGCGGCGGCGGAACAGGTCGCGGGCTCGTAGCGCCGATCGGTGCCGTCCGCCCGGGCCGGGGCGCGATCGGCCACCACGATCACCCGGCCGGCCGTGATGCCGCTCTGCACGCCCCCCGCGAACTGCAGCACCGCCGCCTGCCGCACCAGCGCGACGCCCGCCCGCACCCGGTCACCGGCCGCGACCTGCGCGATCGTGCCGTCGTTGACCATGTCCTGCACCGGCGCGGCCATCGGGATCCGCTTGAGGTGGACCGCCCGGTACGACTGCAGCTGCAGCACTGCCACCCGGAGCCCGGCCGCGGCCATCGCGCGCAGCTCGTCGGCCGCGGTCCGCTGGGTACTTTCCATGAACCGCCAATCCGCGGCCACGACCACGTCGAACTCGCGCTCCACCGACGGGTCGGCGCCGAGCAGGTGGCCGGGCGCGGCGAACGGCCGTCCGCTGCCGTCGGCGGGCCGGTAGGGCGAGACCGCGCCCGCACCGATCAGCTGGTGCCAGCGCAGATAGGCCGAGCTGTACGCGGTCCGCCCGGGGTGCATCCAGTGCGGCTTGATCTCGGATCGGGACAGCGACCCGGCCGACAACCGGATCAGCGCGAGCGGATACGCGGACTCCAGGTGGCGTACGGCTCGCGGCCCGAAAGTGGCCTGCACGCGCCCGATGTATTCGGAGTCGGCGGCCTTGCGTACCCGGTCGAAGTAGCCGATCCGGTTCATCACCACCGAGCGCCGGAACAGCAGCGAGGACGGGTTGAACCGCCCGCTGCGCACCCCGGGCCGGGTGAGCAGCAGCTGATCGGTGACGGCGAGACCGTCCGAGGTGGTGGCGACCAGCCGCCGGTCGGCGAGCAGAGGTTCGACCTGGAGCTCGATCCGCCGCGGGTGCGACCAGTCGTCGGAGTCCTGGAAGGCCACGAACTCGCCACCGGCCGCGTCGAGGCCGGCGTTGCGGGCGGCGTAGGTGCCGCTGTTCTCGGTCAGCTTGACCAGGCGGATCCGTTCGCCGAGCGCGATCGCGCGGGCCAGCACCCCGTCGTACGCGGGCGGCGACGCGTCGTCGACGACGACGATCTCCACGTTGGCCCAGCTCTGAGCCAGGATCGACGACACCGCCGTGAGCAGACCCTGGTCGGGCCGATAGGCGGTGATCACCACCGAGACCCGGTGCGGCGTCTCGACGCGGTCGGCGGCCGGCGCGGACAGCCGGTCGAACGGCACGTGCCGCGGTTCGTCGCTCAGCGAAAGGCCGGGCACCAGCTGCCGGAAGGCGTTCAGCCACGGGCCGGCCGCCCGGTCGCCCGCGAACGGGTTGAGCAGGTCGATCTCGAGCCCGCCGCGGGTCTGGTCACGGATCGCCCGATAGTCCCGCAGCAGCCGCCGGGCCGCCTCGGGCCCGCGGTAGGCGAACGTCAGCTGGGCGTGCAGGGCCTGGTTGGCCGGGGTGAGCGCGCGAGCGCCGAGCGCCCGCCGGATCAGCTCGTAGAGCGCGAGCGCGTCCTCCCGGTCCTCCGCCAGCTGGTCCTGCAGCGCGATCGTCTGGGCGACCGCGGCGAGCAGCCCCGAGTCGGTGCGGCGGCGGATGCGGCGCAGCCACCGCCGGTCGCCGGTCCGCGCGGCGGCCAGCAGCTCGTCCAGCGTGCCGGCGTCGCCCAGCGCGCCCCGCGCGAGCAGCCGGCGAGCGTCCAGCGATCGATTGCGGGAGGCGGTGGCGGTCAGTGCCAGCCGCAGGCCGGAGCCGATCGCCCGAATATGGTCGTCGAGCAACCGATCGGACATGCCCGGCATAACGCCCGCGGCCGTCCTTCAGTGACGCTCGGCTAAACAGCGGCCAGCACCGCCGCGCCGACCCGTTCCCGCTCGGACGCGTCGGCCCACGCTCCGATCAGGTAGAACGCGTCGACCACGTCGCCGCCGAGGGTGGAGATGCGAGCCGCCCGCACCTCGGCCCCGGCCTCGTCGAGCGCGGTCGCGACCCGATAGAGCAGACCCGCCGAGTCGGCCGCGCGCAGTTCGAGCACGGCCGCGTCGGTGGCGACGTCCCGCTGCCAGACCACCCGGGGCGAGGCGGTGCCGCCGCGGGCGCTCATCGCTCGGGCCCGCACCCGCTGGGTGACCGAGACGTCCCCGGCCGCCACGCGGCGCAGGTCGGCTGCCAGCGCCACCGGCTCGTACGCCGACCCGTAGCGCGGCTGCGTGTAGAACTCGACGATCGCCCGGCCGTCGACCGTGGACGTGTTCGCCCCGACCACGTCCAGCCGGTGCATGGCCAGGCAGGCCGCGATCGCCCCGAGCAGGCCACGCCGGTCGGCCGCCGCCACGGCGATCCGGTCGCCGTCCAGGTGCACCGCCGGCAGGTCGCCGGTGAGCAGCTCCGGGTCGGGGTCGGGGGGCGACGGCGGCTGGCCGGTGTCGAGCAGCGTGTGCACCCGGTTCACCAGCTCGGCCATCAGCCGGCCCTTCCAGTCCGACCAGGCGCCCGGCCCGGTGGCCCGCGAGTCGGCCCGGGCGAGCGCGTGCAGCAGGTCGAGGGTGGTGGTGTCGCCGACCGCCCCGGCCACCGTCGAGATGGTCACCGGGTCGCTGAGGTCGCGCCGGGTCGCCACCTCGGGCAGCAGCAGGTGCAGCCGCACGAGCTTCTCGACCGTGGCCACGTCGGCCGGGGGCAGTCCGATCCGGCGCGCGATCTCGGCCGCGATCGGGGCGCCGACCGTGCTGTGGTCGCCCTGAAGACCCTTGCCGACGTCGTGCAGGAAGGCACCGATCAGCAGCAGGTCGGGGCGGTCCACCTCGCGGGCGTACGCCGTCGCCTCGTACGCCGCCTGCACCAGGTGGCGGTCGAGGGTGAAGCGGTGCACCGGGTGGTGCTGGGGCAGGCTGCGCATGCGGGCCCACTCCGGCAGCCAGGCGTCGATCAGGCCGTACCGGTCGCAGGTCTCCCAGGTCGGCAGCAGGCCGGGGCCGGAGCCGAGCAGCGAGACCAGGGCGGCCCGGGCGGCCGGCGGCCACGGGTTGGGCAGCGGCGGCGAGAACGCGGCCAGCCACTCGCTGGTGGCCCGCGCGATCGGCAGGCCGGTGGTGGCGGCCGCGGCGGCCACTCGCAGCGACAGGCTGGGGTCGGGCACCGGGCCGATGGCGGTGCGCGCGAGCACCAGCTCGCCGTCCTGCTCGACCACGTCGCGGGCGACCGGGCGCCTCTTGTTCTGAGCCGGCGAAGCACCTCGGCGACGACCGCTCCGCAGCCGGTCGACGGCTCGCCAGGCGTCGTCGAGCGCGTGCGCGACCGTCCGGGCGTCACCGGCGACCCGGCGCAGCAGCGCGTCACCGTCGTCAAGTTCGAGCAGCTCGGCGACCGCGTCCCGTTCCTGGGCGACCAGACGGTCGACCCGGCGGCCGACCGCGAGGTGCAGAGCGTCGCGGGTGTCGAGGAGGCGGAGGTTGGCGGCGCGTACCGCCGGGCGCAAGGTGTCGGCGATGCCGGCCCGGCCGATGCCCCGCAGGATGGTCACGTCGCGCAGACCGCCGGCGGCCTCCTTGAGGTCGCCCTCGAGCAGGAAGGCGAGCTCGCCGTGGCTCGCCCACCGGGACAGGGTCAGCTCCTTGAGCTGCGGCATCAGGCGTACGGCGGTGCGCCTCCACTGGTCGGCCGCGACCGAGATCAGCTCACCGGAGAGTGCCGGGTCGCCGGCCACGTGCCGCGCGTCGAGCAATCCGAGGGCGACCTTGACGTCGTCGTGGGCGACCGAGAGCGCCTCGGGCAGCGTGCGCACCGAGTGGTCGAGGCCGATCTTGGCGTCCCAGATCGGGTACCACATCGCGGACGCGATGCGGTCGATCCCGGCCGTCCCGACGTGCAGCAGCACCAGGTCGACGTCGCTGTAGGGGGCACAGTCGCGCCGGCCGAGCCCGCCCACCGCCAGCAGGCTGACGCCCTGCAGGTGGCTCGGGAAGAGCCCGGCCAGCCATGCGTCGAGCGCCGCCGCCCGGTTGGCCCGGGCGGCGGCGCCGATGTCCGCACGTAAATTATCGAGCATCTAGGAGATCAGAGCGCGTCGAGGCCGCGCTCGCCGGTGCGGACCCGGACAACCTCGTCGACCGAGGTCACCCAGACCTTGCCGTCGCCGATCTTGCCGGTCCGCGCCGCCGTCACGACGGCGTCCACGATCTTTTCGACGTCGATCTCGTCGGTGACGACCTCGACCTTGATCTTCGGTAGGAACTCCACCGTGTACTCGGCACCCCGGTACACCTCGGTGTGCCCCTTCTGCCGGCCGTAGCCTTGCACCTCGCTCACGGTCAGTCCGGTCACCCCCAGCGCATGCAGGGCCTCCTTCACCGCGTCGAGCTGGTACGGCTTGATGACCGCGGTCACCAGCTTCATGCTCAGTCCCTCCATCGGAGAAGTCATAAGGGAGATTAACCGGCGACCTTCTGGCTCGTGTCGGCCTTGCCGTCCGCGTCCACCGCGGGGGCAGAGCCCAAGCCGGCCATCGCGAAGGCGCTGCCGCCACCGCCGGCCGGAGTGAAGTCGTACGGAGTCTCACCGTGGTCGGCGATGTCGATGCCGCTCACCTCGGCATCCTCGGTGACCCGGGCGAGCTTCACGGCCTTGAGGATCCGGGCCAGGATGTACGCGATGGCGAACGAGAAGACGGTCACCGCGCCCGTGCCGACGAACTGCCGCCAGAGCTGGTCGAAGCTGCCGCCGTAGAAGAGCGACTTGTGGGTGACGATCGAGTTCACGCCGGAGCTGGCGAACAGGCCGATCCAGAGCGAGCCGATCCATCCACCGACGAAGTGGACGCCGACCACGTCGAGCGAGTCGTCGTAGCCGAACCGGTACTTCAGGCCGACCGCCAGGGCGCAGAGCACACCGGCGACGATGCCGAGCAGGATCGCGGCGAGCGGCGGGATGTAGCCACAGGCCGGCGTGATGGCGACCAGGCCGGCCACCGCACCGGAGGAGGCGCCGACCAGGGTCGGCTTCTTGTCCCGGATCCACTCCACCAGGCACCAGCCGACGAGCGCGGCGGCGGTGGCGAGCTGGGTGTTGACGAAGGCGGTCGAGGTCACGAAGTCGACGGTCAGTTCGGAACCGGCGTTGAAGCCGAACCAGCCGAACCACAGCAGACCGGCGCCGAGAGCGACGAACGGCACGTTGTGCGGCCGCATGTTCTCCCGTGGCCAGCCGACCCGTTTGCCGAGCACGATGCACACCGCTAGCGCGGCCGAACCGGCGTTGACGTGCACGGCGGTACCACCGGCGAAGTCGAGAGCGCCAAGGTTGGCGCCGATCCAGCCGCCGCCCCAGACCCAGTGCGCGACCGGGACGTAGACGAGGGTGAACCAGCCGACCGCGAAGAGCACCCAGCCGCCGAACTTGAAGCGGTCCGAGAGCGAGCCGCTGATCAGCGCGACCGTGATGATGGCGAACATCATCTGGAACGCCATCACGACCATCGTCGGGATGCCGGTCTTGAGCCAGAGTTCGGACTGCCAGCTGGTGCCGGTGCCGACGTACTGGCTGAAGCTGCCCAGGATCTTGTTGAGCCCGGTGCTGCTGTTGGTGCCGAAAGCGACGGAGAAGCCGTAGAGAGCCCAGAGAATCGAGATGAGCCCGATACAGCTGAAGCTCATCATCATCATGTTCAGAGTGCCCTTGGACCGGTTGAGGCCACCGTAGAACAGCGCCAGACCGGGGGTCATGAGCAAAACGAGCGCAGACGACAGGAGCAACCAGGCGGTATTGCCAGTGTCGATATCCACGCTGCCTCCTCTCGGAAGTTAGGTGTCCTCACCACACGACCTAGGAGGCGGCATCGCCTGTCGGCCGGTTCGTGGCGGAAGCCTTCCGGTCAGAGGTTTCACGCACGGTCTTCGCGCGATTTCCGGCGCGTGACGGCTTGTTTCGTACGTGTGAAGAAACCCTCACAGCCTACTCGGCGAAACGCTCCGAACTGGGACAATGGCCATCAGAATTCGTACAGGTGACTACCAGCGGATTGTCAACGGCCGATCAACGGAGGGCGTATTCAAGGGTGTGGCGCTCGTAATCGAGCAGCCTCAGATCACGCATCGGGCGCCGCAGGTGACCCTTGTGCACGATGCGGACGAACGCCGGGTCGCCGGCCGCCGCCATCCGCCGGATGCCCTCGACGTGGTCGACGATCCGCTTGCGGATCGTGCGGACCAGCCGGTGCCGGTCGCGCGGGATCAACCCGTACGCATCGGCGAACAGCCGCAGCCGCCGCGGCCGGTTGGGCCGCTTCCAGCCCAGCGTGTACGAATCGCGGTCACTGAACAGCGGCACCCAGGTCCACGCCGCGTAGGCCACGTCGTAGATGCGCGCACCGGGCGAGGCCAGGTCGAAGTCGATCAGGGCGAGCGTGCCGTCGGGCCGCCAGACCACGTTGTGCGGGGCCGCGTCGTGGTGACAGATCACCTCGGAGTCGGCCGGCGGCGGCCCGAACGAGCGCCAGACCGCACCCGGCGGCGGCACGAAGCCGTACTGCGCGTCGTGGAACATCCGCAACATGGTGGCGACCGTGACCAGGGCCTCTTCGGTCACCCAGTGCGGGGCCAGCGGGTATTCGCCGCACTCGCCGTCGAGGTAGGACAGCACCTCGCGGCCCTTCTCGTCCATGCCCAGCGCACTCGGCGAGCCGGTGAACCCGACCCGCTGCAGGTGGTTGAGCAGCGCGTGCACGGCCGGCGTCCACGGACCGGCGTTACGCCGGACGGTGTCGCCGATCCGCGAGACCGTGCTGACGTTGCCGCCGTGCAGCGGGATCTCCCGCACCGGCTCCTGCGTCACCCACGGCCTCCCCGACTCGAACATTGGTCCAACCGAGGTTACGCGTCGCTGCCAAGGAGTGCCTCGACGAAGGCGGCCGGCTCGAACGGCGCCAGGTCGTCGGGGCCCTCGCCCAGACCCACCAGCTTGACGGGAATGCCCAGCTGACGCTGCACGGCGATGACGATGCCGCCCTTCGCGGTGCCGTCGAGCTTGGTCAGCACGACACCCGTGACATCCACCGCTTCGGTGAACACCCGGGCCTGCTGCAGACCGTTCTGCCCGGTTGTCGCGTCGAGGATCAGCAGGGTCTCGTCGATCGGGCCGTGCTTCTCGACGACCCGCTTGACCTTGCCCAGCTCGTCCATCAGGCCGACCTTGTTCTGCAGGCGGCCGGCGGTGTCGACCAGCACGGTGTCGATGCCGGTGTCGATGCCCCGCTTGACCGCGTCGAACGCCACGCTGGCCGGGTCGCCGCCCTCGGGCCCGCGCACGGTCTCGGCGCCGACCCGCTCGCCCCAGGTGGCCAGCTGCTCGGCCGCGGCGGCCCGGAACGTGTCGGCGGCGCCGAACAGCACGGTCCGCCCGTCGGCGATCAGAACCCGGCCGATCTTGCCGCAGGTGGTGGTCTTGCCGGCCCCGTTGACGCCGACGACCAGCACGACCGCCGGGCGCCCGTGGTGCGGGGCGGTGCGCAGCGAGCGGTCCAGGCCGGGCTCGAGAGCCTCGGTCAGCTCCTCGGCCAGCTGCTGGCGCACCTCGGTCACGCTGCGTGTGCCGAGCACCCGCACCCGTTCCCGCAGCCGCTCGACGAGCACCTGGGTGGCCTCCACCCCGACGTCGGCGCTGATCAGGCTGTCCTCGATCTCCTCCCAGTCGTCGTCGGTGAGGTGATCGCGCGACAGCACACTGAGGAGTCCGCGGCCGAGCACGCTCTGCGAGCGGGAGAGACGGGCCCGCAGCCGTACGAGACGCCCGGCGGTCGGCTCCGGGGTCTCGAACCTCTGCCCCGGCTCCTCGATGATCGGCGTCTCGACCAGCGGCGGGAGCTCCTCGACCGGAACCTCGACGCCCGGAGCCTCGACGCCCGGAGCCTCGACGCCCGGAGCCTCAGTCGAAACCGGCGGCCGCTCGATGACCGTCGTGCCGCCCGCCGGAGGGGGCGGAAGCTGCCGGCGGCGCATGCGGGGCACCATCAGGCCGACGGCGCCGACCACCAGCACGACGAGCAGAATCACTGCGGCGACCACGTAGTCCATAGCCGAAATCCTGACAGATACCTCGCGTGTCCGTGGCGTCGCCCGCTCCAGTGGCGACATCCGGCACATGTGACGGAGGATGTAGGCCCCTCACGAACAGCACGGAGGCTCTCTCCCCGATGGCCGAACAGTGACCACACACCTGCTCATCGGCCCCGTGCTGCGGCGCGTGACCGGCACCCGGGCCACTGTCTGGGTCGAGACGACGGCGCCGGCCACGGTGCGGGTCGAGGCCGGGAGCGGCGCCTCCGGCTCCGCGCCGACGTTTACGGCGTACGGGCATCACTACGCGCTCGTGGTCGTCGAGGGACTGCCCGAGAACGCCACCACGCCGTACACGGTGCTGCTGGAAGACCGACCGGTCTGGCCGCTCCCGGAGTCCCCGTACCCGCCCTCGGTGATCCGGACCACCGACCACCGCGAGGGAAACGTCCGGCTGATCTTCGGATCGTGTCGCGAAGCGACACCGAGGGCGACCGGCCGGAGCCTGCCGCCGGACGCCCTCGACGCCTACTCCCGCCGCCTGATGGCCGCGCCCGACGACCCCGACCGGCGCCCCGACCTGATCGTCCTGCTCGGCGACCAGGTCTACGCCGACGAGACCTCGGAGAAGGTCAAGAAGTTCCTGCGCCGGCGCCGCCGCGACGGCCACCCGGGCCCGGACGACCAGGTGGTGAGCTTCGACGAATACACCAAGCTCTACCTGGAATCGTGGCGTGACCCGGAGATCCGCTGGCTGCTCTCGACCGTTCCCAGTGCGATGATCTTCGACGACCACGAGATCATCGACGACTGGAACACCTCGGAGTCCTGGCGCGACGACATGGCCGCCACCGCCTGGTGGGCCGAACGCATCGCGGCCGGCCTCGCCTCCTACTGGGTCTACCAGCATCTGGGCAACCTCGGGCCGGACGAGCTGGCCGCCGACCCGCTCTATCAGAAGGTGCTGGCCGGCGACGACGCCACCGACCTGCTGCACGACTTCGGCCGCGCGGTGGACGACGGCGGCCGCGGCTATCAGTGGAGTTACGCCCTCGACCTGGGCCGCACCCGCCTGGTGATGCTCGACAACCGCTGCAACCGGGTGGTCACGCCCGGCCGACGCGAGATGCTGCCCGCCACCGAGTGGAACTGGTTCCTCGACCAGGCCCACGGCGACTACGACCACCTGGTCGTCGGCTCGTCGCTGCCCTGGCTGATGCCGCCGGCCATCCACCACCTCGAGGCGTGGAACGAGCGCACGGCCGACTCGCCCCGGCCGCGGGTGGCGGACCGGGCCGAGAAGCTGCGGCGGGCGTTCGACCTGGAACACTGGGCCGCGTTCGGCCGCTCGTTCGAGGCGATGGGCGAGCTCTTCCGCCGCCTCGGCGAGGGCTCCGCGGGCCGCCGGGTGGGTGCCGGGCCGGCGTACGCGGCGCCCGCCTCGATCAGCGTGCTCTCGGGCGACGTCCACCACTCGTACGTCGCCCGGGTCGAGTTCGGCACCCCGGTGACCACGCCGGTCCATCAGCTGACCTGCTCGCCGGTGCACAACCAGGTGCCCGCCTTCATGCGCCCGCTGATGCGTTTCAGCTGGTCACGAGCGGCCGCCCGGACCCTGCGCGGCCTCGCCCGGTCGGCCGGCGTGCCCAAGCCGGCCTGGACGTGGCGGCGGGTGGCCGGCCCCTACTTCGGCAACGCGGTCAGCACGCTCCGGCTGGCCGGGCGCGCCGCCACCGTACGCGTGGAGGGCACCGCCAAGGACGGCCACCTGTTCGAGGTCGCCACGGTCGCGCTGACGGACCCGGCTACCGATGGGGCGGCGCCTGCTACTGACGGGGCTGCGCCGGCTACCGATGGGGCTGCGCTGGCTACTGACGGGGCTGCGGCGGCTACTGACGGGGCTGCGCTGCCTACCGACGGGGCTGCGCAGGCCGCGCCCGGGCGGCAGGATGACGATCGATGACTACCTGGACCGCGCCACCGGCGCAACGTGTGGACGAACTGAAGACCGGCTCCGAGCGGGCCGCACTGCAGAGCTGGCTCGACTGGCACCGGCAGACTCTGCTGAGCAAATGCGCCGGTCTCACCGCCGAGCAGCTCAAGACCGCGAGCGTGCCGCCCTCCAACCTGACCCTGCTCGGCCTGGTGCGGCACATGACCGAGGTCGAGCGCTCCTGGTTCCGCGACCGCGTGGCCGACGAGACAGCCGAGGCGGTCTACTTCACCGAGCAGCAGCCCGACGCCGACTTCGAGAACGTGGCCGACGCCGACGCCGAGGCCGACTACGCCCGCTTCCTGGCCGAGCTGAAGCTGGCCGACGCCGCGGTCGCCGGCCTGCCGCTGGAGCAGGAGTTCCACCACCGCGTCACCCGCGACCTGCGCTGGGTCTACATCCACATGATCGAGGAGTACGCCCGCCACAACGGCCACGCCGACCTCCTCCGCGAACGCATCGACGGCGCCACCGGCGACTGACCGCCCGGCCGGGGCCGGGCGGGCGGCTAACGGCTGAAGGCGCGCAGGAGCGTCGCGATCGCGGTTGTCAGGTCGGCCCGGTTCTCGGCTGTCCCGGCGAGCGGCGCGTCGCGGGAGCCGCTGCCGGCCAGCCGGTCGAAGAGCAGCCCGTCGATGCAGGCCACGAGATGGACCCCGGCCCGCTCGGGGTGACGCGCGCCGGCGGCGGCGAGCATCGCCACGGCCTGGGCGCGGAACGGGTCGCCGTGCCCGAGGATCGTGCGCAGCTCCGGGTGGTGGGTGGCCTCGAGCAGGCAGGCATATCGGGCCAGCGTGCGGTTGCGTGCCGTGCTCATCCACCGATCGAGGACGGCGGCGATGCCGGCGGCGGCCGCGTCGACGTCGTCCAAGGCGATCGACAAGGAGTCCGCGGCGACCGGCGAGGAGTCCGCGGCGATCGGGAGATGGCCGGCGGCCAGGTCGGCCCGGTCGAGGTCGGCGAGCCGGCGCACCACCGCCTCGATGAGCGCCTTCCGGGTGCGGAAATAGGCCGACGTCGTGCCCTGCGGCAGGCCGGACCGGGCGTCGACGGCGCGGTGCGTGAGGCCCCGCATGCCGAGCTCGGCCAGCACGTCGATGGCGGCGTCGGTCAGTGCCGCGAACCGATCGTTCGGCATCGGGCGGTCACCACCCCCTTCTACAGCTGTAGTATGGCTTTCTACAGCTGTAGAAGGGCGGCGTGATGACACGAACCGCGGTGGTGGTCGGCGCCGGCATCGGCGGACTGGGCGCGGCCATCGGCCTGCGCCGCACCGGCTGGGAGGTGACCGTGCTGGAGCGCGTCGCCGCCGTCCGCCCGGTCGGCGCCGGTCTGGTGCTCCAGGCCAACGGCCTGCGATGCCTGGACGCCCTGGCGGTCGGCGCGGCGGTGCGGGCGGGCGGCCAGGCCGAGGTGACGGGCGGCACCCGCCGGTCGGACGGCCGCTGGCTGACCCGCATCGAGTCCGGCGACCTCGAGCACGTGCTCGGCACCCCCTCGCTCGGCATCCACCGCGCCGCCCTGCACGCGATCCTGCTGGACGCGCTGCCGTCGGGCACCGTCGTCACCGGCGCTGAGGTCGTCGGCGTCACCGCGAGCGGCGACGTCACCTACCGGCGGCAGGACAAGGACCGTGAGGCCACACTGAGCGCCGACCTGGTGATCGGCGCGGACGGCATCCGCAGCACCGTGCGCCGGGCACTGTGGCCGGAGGCCGCCGCCCCGGTGCACATCGGGGTGGCGGCGTGGCGCGGGGTCACGCCGGTCTGGAAGCGCGACCTCATCGTCGCGATCAGCTGGGGCCGGGGCGCCGAGTTCGGCATGGTGCCCCTGGCCGACGGGCGCGTCTATTGGTTCGGCGCCCTCAACGCCGCTCCGGGAGACCCGCCGGGCGACGAGCGGGCCCGGGTGCTCGCCCGCTTCGGCCGATGGCACGATCCGATCCCCGACCTGATCGATGCGACCGAGACGATCCTCCACGACGACCTCGCGTGCCTGGACGAGCCACTCACGACGTACGTCAAGGGCCGCGTCGCCCTGCTCGGCGACGCCGCCCACGCGATGACACCCCACCTCGGGCAGGGCGCCAATCAGGCCCTCGAGGACGCCGTCGTGCTCGCCGCGGTCGCACACCGGGCGGACGGCCTCAGGGCGTACGACCTCCGGCGTCGCCCCCGCAGCCAGCGCCTGGCGAAGGCCTCGCGCACGGTCGGCCGCTTCGGCCAGCAGCTCGCCAACCCGGTCGCGGTGACCGCCCGCAACACGCTCGTCCGCCTCATCCCGCCCCGGCTCACGCTGCGCTCGATGGCCCGCTTGGCCGACTGGCATCCGCCGTCACTCGACTGAGCGGCCTCCCGGTCGGGCGGCCCGGACAGGCGGCACCGAACAGGAGCCGTGAAGAGGATCAGGGCATTCCGAGAGCCTTCCGCAGATAGGGCAGGTGGTGCGGGCCGGTCCACCGGTAGGCCGCCAATCCGGCCGCCCGGGCGCCCCGGACCGCGCGGTCGTCGTCGTCGACGAACAGGACGTGCTTCGGCTGCTCACCGATCAACTGGCAGGCCTGCTGGAAGTACTCCGGCGCCGGCTTGTGGACCTTCAGATCCCAGGAATTGATCACGACATCGAGCTCACCGGTCAGCCCGAGCAGCTCCAGATCGGCGGGGAGCAGGTCGGTGGCGTTGGTCGCCAGCCCCACCTTGCGGCCGGCCGCGCGCACCTCGCGTACGAAAGCAAGCGCGTCCGGATCGACCTCGCCGCGGTAGGCCTGCCACTCGGCGACCGCCGAGGCCGCGTCAGCGGCATCGAGCGGGAGCCGGCCCGCCACCACCCGCATCCACTCCTCGTGGGTCAGCTCGCCGGCCATCGCCGGGCGGTAGACGTCCCACTCCATCGCCGTCTCGAGCAGCGCGGCCGGCTTCAGGCCGTACTTCAGCTCGACCGCGATCATCGGCGCCGGATCCCAGCGCCGCAGCACCCCGTCGAAGTCGATCAGCAGGGCCCGGGCCGGGTCGCGCTGCGCCACGTCAGTCCTCCGAGGTCTTCAGGCGCTGGCTGATCACCTGGGTGACGCCGGAGCGCATGGTCACGCCGTAGAGGGCGTCGGCGACCTCCATCGTGCGCTTCTGGTGCGTGATGATGAGCAGCTGGCTCTTCTCCCGCAACTGTTCGAAGAGGGTAATCAACCGGCCCAGGTTGACGTCGTCGAGGGCGGCCTCGACCTCGTCCATGATGTAGAAGGGCGACGGGCGCGCCCGGAAGATCGCGCAGAGCATGGCCACCGCGGTCAGCGAGCGCTCGCCGCCGGAGAGCAGCGACAACCGCTTGATCTTCTTACCCGGCGGCCGGGCCTCGACCTCGACGCCGGTGGTCAGCATGTCTTCCGGGTCGGTCAGCACCAGCCGGCCCTCGCCGCCCGGGAACAGCACCTGGAAGACGGCCTGGAACTCCCGGGCCGTGTCCTCGAAGGCCGACGTGAAGACCTCGAGGATGCGGTCGTCGACGTCCTTGACCACGGTCAGCAGGTCTTTGCGGGTCGCCTTGAGGTCTTCCAGCTGGTCGGAGAGGAACTTGAAACGCTCCTCGAGCGCCGCGAACTCCTCCAGCGCCAGCGGGTTGACCTTGCCCAGGAGCTGCAGGTCGCGCTCGGCCTTGTTGGCCCGCTTCTCCTGGGTCGGCCGGTGGAACGGCGCCGGGTCCGAGACGGACTTGCCGTCCTTTTCCGCCTGGGCCGTCTCGGCGGCGCTCGGCGGCACCAGCTGCTCGGGCCCGTATTCGTTGATCAGCGTGTCGACGTCGAGCGAGAAGTCCTCGGCCGCTTTGGCCTCCAACTGCTCGATGCGCATGCGCTGCTCGGCCCGGGCGACCTCGTCGCGGTGCACCTCGTTGGTCAGCCGCTCGAACTCGGACGACAGCCGCTTGGCGTTCGCGCGGACCTCTTGCAGCTCGGCCTCCCGCGCCGTACGCGCCTGGGCCAGCTCGTCACGGGCCTGCACCGCCGCGCTCAGCGAGACCGCGACGCGACCCAGCGCCCCGCGGGCACCCAGCGCGACCGCGCGGGCGATCTCGGCGCCCCGGGCCCGGGCGGCCCGCCGGGCGGTGGCCCGCTCACGGGCCTGACGCTCGGCGTTGGCCTGTCGCAACAGCGAGTCGGCGCGTCCGGCGATCGAGGCGACCCGCTCCTCGGCCGTACGCACCGCGAGCCGGACCTCCATCTCGTTCTGCCGGGCCTGCGGCACGAGGGCGGCGAGCGTGTCGCGCTCCTCGGTGGAGGGTTCCTCGTCGAGCGGGGTGTCCTCGGCCAGCCGCAGCCGCTCCTCGAGCTCGGCCACCCGCATGAGGTCGGCCTCGCGGGCCGACTCGGCCTTCTGCCGGGCCGCCCCGAGCCGGTCGGTCTCGCCCTTGGCCGAGCGCGCGGCCGCGCCCAGCTCGGCCAGCCGGCGGGCGGCCGCGTTGCGCTCGCCCTCGGCGGCCCGTTTGGCCTGGGCGGCGACGTTGACCGCCTCCTTGCGGACGGCCACCTCGGCCCGCGCCTCGACCAGCTGAGCCTTGATCTCGCCGATCGACTGCTCGGCCGCGGACCGCTGGGCCTTGGCCTCGTCGACCGCCGCCTGCACCTCGATGTAGCTGGTCGCCTTGCCCGAACCGCCGGCCGCCGCATAGGCGCCGAGCACGTCGCCGTCCGGCGTGACCGCGCGCAGCTCGGCGTTGTCGGCGACCAGCCGGGCGGCCGCCGCGAGGTCGGGCACCAGCACCACGTCGCGCAACGCCCGGTTGAGCGCCGGGCGGATGTTGTCGGGACAGGTGATCACGTCGGGCGCCCAGACGGCGCCCTCGGGCAGGGCCGGGCGCAACGCGTCCAGGGGACCCTGCATGCCCGGCCCCGCGGAGCCGGCCACGACCAGGTCGGCCCGCCCGGCGTCGGCGATCTTCAGCGTGCGCATCGCCTCGATCGCCTCGTCGACCCCGGTGAGGGCGACCGAGTCGGCCAGGGTGCCCAGCGCGGCCGCCAGGGCCGTCTCGTGACCGGCCTGGACGCTCAGCATCGAGGCGAGGCTGCCGAGCAGGCCCGGCACCTGTCCGGCCTTGGCCAGCAGCGCGCCCGCGCCGTCCTTGCGGCGCAGGCCCATCGCGAGGGCTTCCTCGCGCGCCTTCCAGCTCGCCGCGTCCTTCTCGGCCGCCCGCTCGGCGTCCGACAGCTCACGCACGACCGCAGCGGCCCGGTCGTGCTCGGCCTGCGCCTCGGCGTGCCGGGCGTCGAGCTCCACATTGTCGCGGTCGGCCTCGGTCGACTCCGCGGCGACCGCGTCGACCTCGGCCTGGGCGGCCTCGGCCCGCATCATGGCGTCGGTGTGCGCGGCGGCGAGCCGCTCGATCTCCTCGGCGGCACCTTCGGTGCGCGCCCGGGCCGCGTTCACGTTGCCGGTCAGCTTGGCGAGGCCCTCACGCCGGTCGGCGATCGCTTTCGCGGCCGTACGCAGTGCGCCCTCGGCCGCCGCGAGCTGGCGTTCGAGTTCCTGCCGGCTCTCCACGGCCTCGGCCAGACGCATCTGGTCGTCGGTCAGCGCCTCGCGGAGCTCGTCCTCCTGCTCCCGGATCCGCTCTGACTCGGCGACCAGCTGGTCGGGGTCGCGGCCCGGCCGCTCCTCGTCGGTCGTGGCGGCCAGGTGACGCAGCCGCTCGGTGGCCAGTTGCTCGGTCGACCGGAACCGCTCCTGCAACGCGGACAGCTTGTACCAGGTGTCCTGGGCCGCCTGCAGCAGCGGCGCGTCCTGGGCGTGGGCCGCCTCGAGGTCGGCCAGCCAGCGCTGGATCTCGCGGTTCTCCTCCTCGACCTGCTCGCGGCGGTCGCGCATCGCCGACTCGTCGGCGATCTCCTTGTCGAGAGTGGTACGCAGCGTGTGCAGGTCGTCGGCGAGCAGCCGGAGCCGGGCGTCGCGCAGGTCGGCCTGGATGCCGGCCGCGCGCCGGGCCACTTCGGCCTGCTTGCCGAGCGGCTTGAGCTGGCGGCGCAGCTCGGCGGTCAGGTCGTTCAGCCGGTTGAGGTTGACCTGCATCGCGTCGAGCTTGCGGACCGCCTTTTCCTTGCGTTTGCGGTGCTTGAGGACACCGGCCGCCTCTTCCACGAAGGCGCGGCGGTCCTCCGGCTTGGCGTGCAGCATCGCGTCGAGCCGGCCCTGGCCGACGATGATGTGCATCTCGCGGCCGATGCCGGAGTCGCTCAGCAGGTCCTGGATGTCGAGCAGGCGGCAGGTGTTGCCGTTGATCTCGTATTCGCTCGCGCCGTCGCGGAACATCCGGCGGGTGATCGACACCTCGGTGTACTCGATCGGCAGGGCGCCGTCGTTGTTGTCGATCGTGAGGGTCACCTCGGCGCGGCCCAGCGGCGCCCGGCCGGCCGTGCCGGCGAAGATGACGTCCTCCATCTTGCCGCCGCGCAGCGCCTTGGCGCCCTGCTCGCCGAGGACCCAGGCGATGGCGTCGACGACGTTGGACTTGCCGGAGCCGTTGGGGCCCACCACACAGGTGATGCCCGGCTCCAGCCGCAGCGTCGTAGCGGAGGCGAAGGACTTGAAGCCCTTCACCGTCAGGCTTTTGAGGTGCACGGATCTCCGGGGGTCGGCGGTACGCGTACTTCGGTGCAGGCTACCCGCAGCCCTGGTCACCTGCCGTACACGCCGCGCTCATCTGGCATGCCACGCCCGAAAACGGACAAAAAGATGCGCGCCGCCACGGTGTGGAGGCGCGCGATTTCGCGGTGTTCTGCGATTCGAGGGGAGGGACGGGAATCGCCGGGTTGCGGCGATCGGGTGTTAGTCGGTCAGCTCAGGTCAGCGCCGGCTCGGTCAGCCGCAGAATGTCGTCCGCCTCGGCGGCAGCCGCCGCCAGACGATCATTCTCCGCCCGCAGGCGGGTGATCTCGAACTCCAGAGCCGACACCCTGGACCGCAGTCGGGTGACCTCGTCGAGCAGGCGCCGGTCGGGCGCCGCACCTACGTGGCCGTAGAGGGCCTTCGCCATGGTGACTCCTTGGAAGCAATGCTTCTTTTTGGTGCCGCGTCTTTTTGTCATGCGTCAATGCCGGGAAACCGGCCGACGCGCGCTCGGCACACCCACACATCTGGGCTCACGGGCACGCATGAGCACAGAATCATGCACCCTCATAACGGTGCTTAAAGGTGCAGATCTCTCACACCACGGCTGTAACCGGGCATGAGTGGGCGCGACTGGCGACAGCTCCATAGTCCGCCGATATCCACGCTCCGTCAAGCCGTGAGCGCCGCCGTCCTGGCCAGGAAGTCAGTGAATCATGCCACGCAAGCGGGTTTTTACCAGGGCTTATGTTTCGCTTAGCCGGTTTGCCCCGCTGGCCGCCCCGCGCCTACCGTGACCTTGGTCGATCTCCTCGGCCCTCGGCGGGCGGGGAGGCAGCGCCCCGGACGGATTCGCGCGGATCGCCCGCGCCGCAACCCCCTCGGTGCCCGCGAGGATCTGTCCGCTCCCGCGCCCGGCACAGGCGCCCGCACTGCTCCTCGCCCGCCGACCCCACTCTGAGGAATGAGAAACCGAATCTTTCGGACATTCCGGACGACAAATCGGGCAAAGACCGCTAAATTCTGTCGCTTAAGCGACACGGTCTGACGCTGTGGCCGCGCTGTGTCGTTGCAGCCATCGTGAAATCGACCCCGTCGCGAGAGCGCATCTGCCTGCTCACCGGCGGCGGGTACCCGTACCGGCGGGATGCGCTCAGCGGATGGTGCCGGACCCTCGTCGAGGGGCTGCGCCGGTTCCGCTTCGAGTTGCTCACCGTCACGGACCGCGAACCGCCGTCCGCACCCGCGTACCCGCTGCCGCTCAACGTCGGCTCCGCCCACGCCGTCGCCATCGGCCGGGAGGTGCGCCGCGCCGAACGCCGGCGCGGCGCCGACGCCGACGCCGCGCAGCGGGCCACCGGACTGCTCTGCCGGGGCATGCTCGGCGAGGCCGAACACTGCGATCAGCTCTTCGCCGAGGGGTTGCGGCAGATCGCCGAGCCGGCCGTGGAGCGCCCGGCGGTCGTGGCCGGCCTACCCCTCGCCGACGCGTTGCAGCAGGCGTGGCGGACCGGAAAGGCGGTCGTCGGAGCAGACCAGCTGCCGCTCCCCCGGCTGAGCACGCGCGACGCGCGCACGACCGCGACGCTGCTCAAACACGCGCTGAGCGCGCTCACGGTCGAGGTGCCGGACAGTGACCTGGTGCACTGCGTGGGCGGGACGACCCCGCTGCTCAGCGCGCTCGGCGGGCGCTGGCGCTCGGGCACGCCGCTGCTGCTCACCGAGGCGCGGGCGCCGGTCGCCCGGCAGAGGCCGGCCGAGGAACGGCTCTCCCCGGCGGTGCGCACGGTGCTGCGCCGGTTCCGGGCCGCGGTCGCCCGCACCGGGTACGCCGAGGCCGGCCTGATCGCCCCGCTCAGCTCCTACCACCACGGCTGGGCGCTCGAGCACGGTGCCCAGGCCGACCGGCTGGTGCAGGTGCCGGCCGGGGTGGATCCGTCGGAGTACCCGGGCGCGGCCGAGCCGGAGACCGAGCCGGCGGTGGTCTGGGCCGGCAGCGGCG
>DASWRZ010000046.1:0-16908 GCA_036402935.1 Actinoplanes sp. | reverse complement strand
AAGACCTACACCTTCAAGCTGCGCAGCGGCATCAAGTTCGACGACGGCAGCGCGATCACGTCGAAGGACATCAAGTACGGCATCGAGCGCGTCTGGGCCACCAAGGTCATCTCCGGTGGTCCGGTCTACCTGCCGGGTCTGCTCGACCAGGGTCAGAACTACCCCGGCCCGTACACCGACAAGGACCCGAACCACCTGGGCCTGAAGACGGTCGAGACGCCGGACGACTCGACGATCATCTTCCACCTGGCGAAGCCGTCGTCCGACTTCATGTACCTCCTCGCGATGCCCGGTTCGGGCCCGGTTCCGCAGAAGCGCGACACCGGTGCGAAGTACGCTCTGGCCCCGGCGTCGTCCGGCCCCTACATGTTCAAGCCGGGCGGCATCGTCCCCGGTAAGAGCGTGGCCTTCGTTCGTAACCCGAACTGGGACCAGTCGACCGACCCGATCCGTAAGGCGCTGCCGGACGCGATCAACCTGACGGTCACCACCAACCAGGACGACCTCGACAGCCGGCTCATCGCGGGCACGGCTGACCTCGACGCCGGCCAGGTCGGTGTGCAGACCGCGGCTCGGGCCAAGATCCTCCAGGACCCGACGCTGAAGGCCAACGCCGACGACCCGGTCAACGGCTTCCTGCGCTACGTCGGCATCGCTCAGTCGGTCAAGCCGCTGGACAACATCGACTGCCGCAAGGCGGTCATCTACGCGGCCGACCCGACCAGCATGCAGACCGCGTTCGGCGGCCCGGTGGCCGGTGGCGACATCGGCACCAACATGCTGCCCGCCACGATCGGTGGCTCGGATGCCAACTACGACCCGTTCGGTCGTCTGCAGGGCAAGCCGCAGCCGGACAAGGCGAAGCAGGAACTGGCCGCGTGTGGTCAGCCGAACGGCTTCAACGTGACGATCGCGGCTCGCAACAACCGCGACACCGAGGTCAAGGCCGCTGAGGCGCTGCAGGCGTCGCTCAAGGCGGTCAACATCAACGCCACGATCGCGCAGTACGACGGCGCGCAGCAGGCCTCGATCACCGGTTCGCCGTCCAACGTGGCCGCCAAGAAGTACGGCCTCATCATGGCCGCGTGGGGCGCCGACTACCCGACGGGCTCCGGCTTCATGCAGCCGCTGTCGGACAGCCGCTTCATCCCGGCGAACGGCAACTACAACCTGCCCGAGATCAAGGACCCGTCGATCGACGGATTGTTCGACCAGGCGCAGGGCTCGACCGACCCGGCGCAGGCCAACGACGCCTACAGCCAGATCAACCACAAGATCATGGAAGGCGCGTACTACCTTCCGGTCGTGTCCGCCAAGGCGCTCAACTACCGCAACCCGCGGCTGACGAACGTCTACTACCACGACGCGTTCGGCCAGATCGACTTCCAGGCCCTCGGCGTCAGTGACGGCAAGTAACACCTGCCGCACCCCTATAGCAACGAGCATTTCGAAGGGTTGGTGAAGGCCGCCCACGGGTGGGCGGGCATCGTTCCGGACCGGATCGATGCCCGCCCGTCCTTCGGCCGATAATCGTGCTGACTTACATCATCCGGCGCCTGATCAACGCGGTTATCACGCTGCTCGTGGTTACGGCAGTGACCTTCGCCGTCTTCTTCATGGTCCCGAAGCTGACCGGAAGCGACCCGGCACTCCTCTACATCGGCAAGACCTCCGACCCGGCCGCGATCCAGGGCATCCGGGTCAAGATGGGCCTGAACGACCCGATCCCGGTCCAGTACGGCAAGTTCCTGAAGGGTCTGGTCGTCGGCCGGGACTACGACAACGGGCCGGACGTCACCCACTGCCCGGCTCCGTGCCTGGGCTACTCCTTCAAGACCGAGCAGGCGGTGACACCCCTACTGCTGAACGACCTGCCGGTCACGTTCTCGCTGGCGCTCGGGGCGGCGATCCTGTGGCTGATCATGGGCGTGCTGACCGGCGTCATTTCCGCGCTCCGAAGAGGCACCATCCTCGACCGGGCGGTGATGACCGGCGCACTTGCCGGCGTTTCCTTACCGGTCTACTTCACCGGCCTGCTCAGCTCGGCCGTTTTCGTCTACTGGCTGGGCTGGCTACCCGAGGGCAATTACGTGCCCATCAATCAGAACCCCGGCGAATGGTTCGTACAGCTGTTGTTGCCGTGGATCACGCTGGCGTTCCTCTTCGCCGCGACCTATGCGCGACTGACACGAGCCAACATGCTGGAGACACTCGGCGAGGACTACGTGCGTACGGCACGGGCGAAGGGTCTTCCCGAGCGCGTCGTCATCGGAAAGCATGCGCTGCGTTCCGGCCTGACCCCGATCGTCACGATCTTCGGTCTTGACCTCGGTGCACTGCTGGGTGGGGCGATCCTCACCGAGAACGTGTTCAACCTGCGCGGCCTCGGCTGGCAGGCGCTCTCCGCGATCAAGGGCAACGACCTGCCCGTGATCCTGGGCGTAACGTTGATCGCCGCGTTCTTCATCGTCTTCGCCAACCTGGTCGTGGACCTCGTCTACGGCCTCATCGACCCGCGTGTGCGGCTGGGCTGAGGGAGAGTCAGTTGTCCATCGGCACCACGAACGCCCGGCCGTTCCTCGACATCAAGGACCTCACGGTCCGCTTCGAGACCGACGACGGCATTGTCCAGGCGGTCACCGAATCGAGCTTCTCCCTGGAGAAGGGCAAGACGCTCGGCATCGTCGGCGAGTCCGGCTCCGGTAAGAGCGTGACTTCGCTGGCCGTCCTCGGTCTGCATCGCACCCGCAGCAACGCCAAGGTGAGCGGCGAGATCTGGCTCGACGACGACGAGCTGGTCACCGCCACCGACGAGCAGGTTCGTAAGCTCCGTGGCGGCAAGATGGCCATGATCTTCCAGGACCCGCTGAGCGCGATGCACCCCTACTTCACGGTCGGGGCGCAGATCGTCGAGGCGTACCGGGTCCACCACCCGGGCGTGAACAAGAAGGTCGCGCGCGAGCGGGCGATCGACATGCTCGACCGGGTCGGCATCCCGCAGCCGTCGCGCCGGTTCAGCGACTACGCCCACCAGTTCTCGGGCGGCATGCGGCAGCGCGCGATGATCGCGATGGCGCTGATCAACGACCCGGCCCTGCTGATCGCCGACGAGCCGACGACCGCACTCGACGTGACCGTCCAGGCCCAGATCCTCGACCTGATCCGTGACCTGCAGGAGGAGTTCGGCTCCGGGGTCATCATGATCACCCACGACCTGGGTGTGGTGGCCGAGCTGGCCGACGACGTCCTGGTCATGTACGGCGGCAAGGTCATCGAGAAGGGCCCGGCGCTCGACGTCTTCCAGAACCCGCAGCACCCCTACACCTGGGGTCTGCTGGGTTCGATGCCGCGCCTCGACCGCGACGTCCGCGAGCGGCTGACCCCGGTCAAGGGCACCCCGCCGAGCCTGATCAACCTGCCGTCCGGGTGCGCGTTCCACCCACGCTGCCCGTTCGCGGGCCGCAACGGCGAGCGTTCGTACACCGAGGTGCCGCTGCTGCGTGGCGGGACCCACTCGGTCGCGTGTCACCTCCCGCCGGAGGAGCGCACCAAGATCTTCCAGCAGGAAATCCTGCCGATCCTCTGAGCGGAGTGAAGTAGAAATGAGCGAGAACCTGCTCGAGGTCTCCGGACTGGAGAAGCACTTCCCGATCACCAAGGGCCTGTTCAAGCGGCAGGTCGGCGCGGTCCGCGCGGTCGACGGCATCGATCTGCAGGTGCAAGCGGGCGAGACGCTGGGGCTCGTCGGCGAGTCGGGCTGCGGCAAGTCGACCGCGGGCCGGCTGTTCACCCGCATTCTCGAGCCGACCGCTGGCAAGATCATCTTTGAGGGGCAGGACGTCAGCCACAAGTCGGTCGGCCAGATGCGCCCGCTGAGGCGCGACGTGCAGATGATTTTCCAGGACCCGTACTCGTCGCTCAACCCACGGCACACGGTCGGCTCGATCATCTCGGCGCCGCTGCAGATCCAGAACATGCCGACCCCGCAGGGCCTCAAGAGCGCGGTGCAGGATCTCCTGAAGCTGGTCGGCCTCAACCCCGAGCACTACAACCGGTACCCCCACGAGTTCTCCGGCGGTCAGCGGCAGCGCATCGGCATCGCCCGGGCGCTGGCCCTGCGGCCCAAGCTGATCGTGGCCGACGAGCCGGTCTCCGCGCTCGACGTGTCGATCCAGGCCCAGGTCGTCAATCTGCTCGACGACCTGCAGCGCGAGTTCGACCTGACCTATGTCTTCATCGCCCATGACCTGTCGGTCGTGCGGCACATCTCCAACCGGGTCGCGGTCATGTACCTCGGCAAGATCGTCGAGATCGCCGAGCGCAAAGACCTCTACAAGAACCCGCGGCACCCCTACACGGTCGCCCTCATGTCGGCCGTGCCGGTGCCCGACCCGGCGCGGCGCGACAAGGCCCAGCGCGACCGGGTGCTGCTCACCGGCGACGTGCCGAGCCCGATCAACCCGCCCTCCGGCTGCCGGTTCCGCACCCGGTGCTGGAAGGCACAGGACATCTGCGCCACCGAGGAACCGCCGCTGGTCACCCGGCTCGACGACCCGGCGAGCCACTTGACCGCCTGCCACTTCCCGGTGGTCGAGGAGGAGACCGTCGTCGGGCGCCGGCCTGCGGCGACGCCGGCTTGAGCGGTACGGGAAACGGGTCGCCGGGAAGCGGGTCGCCGTCGTGAGGCGGCGGCTTGTGGCGTACGGAAGATGAGGTCGCCGCCGTGGGCGGTGACGGCTTATGGCGTACGGGAAGAGGCCGCTCGCGAAAGTCGCGGGCGGCCTTTCTCGTGGTGTTGATTCGGGCGTTCAGCCCTCGGGCCGGTTGAGGATGCCGACGACGACCTGGTGAACCGCGTCGAGGTCGGCCGGGTCCTTGAGAGTCGCCTTGCCGCCGGTCACCACGTACCATTCGTCGGCGTCCTTGTATTGCACGCGAAGGGTGAGCTTGTCGCCGTCGAGTTCGCTGCGCAGTGTGAGCTCTCCGGTGATCACGCCGACCTCGTCGGTCATCACCCCGCCCGGCCCGGGGACCAGGTCGCTCGTCTTCGAGTCCATCAGCACTTCTCCAACATGTCGGCCAGCGCGGACTTCTCCGCGGTGGTGACCGTGAGCTTCCAGTGGGTCTTCACCGCGATCCAGCTTTCCGCATAATGGCACCAGTTGTCGGTCGCCGGCGGTTTCCAGGTCGACGGATCCTGGTCGCCCTTGGACCGGTTGGAGCCGGCCGACACCGCTACCAGCTGCGGGTCGTCGAGGTCGTTGGCGAAATCCTCGCGCTTGTCGGTGGTCCACGACGCGGCGCCCGATCGCCACGCGTTGGCCAGCGGAACCACGTGATCGATGTCGACCTGGGTCGGCGAGGTCAGAGTCTTGTCGTCGTAGAGGCTCTTCCAGGTGCCGGCGACCACGTTGCAGCCGGAGAGCTTGACCTTGGTGCCGTCGCGTTTGAGTACCGAGTCGCGCACGTCGCAGTTCTTGCCGGTGCTGCGCCAGTGGGGGAACTTCTCGCGGCTGTAGCCCTTCATCGAGGCGGCCTTGGTCACTTCGATCTTGTCGAGCTCCTGCGAGGCGGTCCTGGCGTTGCCGGTCGCGGTCACGTGGGGGTCGACCGTGGTGGAGCCGCTCGGTTCCGCCTGCACTTTGCAGCCGGCCAGCATCAGGGTTGCGGCGGTCAGAAGGGCCAATGTCCTTTGAGGAGTACGCGTTGCCACGTACGCCAGCCTAGGGGTGCAACGTCCGTTCTGCCCGACTCGTCATCCGCGGGAGGATCATCCCGCGTGCCGCCGGGGTGATCCCGGCGGCACGCAAGGCGGACGTTTTACCGCGCGCGGTTGATCGCGCTGTTCACGGCCTTGATCGATGCGCTGACGATGTTGGCGTCGATGCCGACGCCCCACACCGTACGGTCGCCGACCTCGACCTCGACGTAGGCCGCGGCCTGCGCGTCACCGCCCGAAGTGAGCGCGTGCTCGGCGTAGTCGAGGACCCGCGCCTGGATGCCCAGCGGCAGCACCGCCTGCACGAACGCGTCGATCGGGCCGTTGCCGACGCCGACCAGCGGCCGCCGCGCCCCGCGATGGATCACCTCGACGTCGATCTCGACCTTGCCGTCGACCGTCGCGGTGCTGTATCGCTCCATCTTGAAGGCGGCGCCGATCTGGTGGTCGATCAGGTATTCGGCCGCGAAGATGTCCCACATCTCCTGCGGGCTGACCTCGCCGCCCTCCTCGTCGGTGTGCTGCTGCACCACGCCGGAGAACTCGATCTGCAGCCGCCGCGGCAGGTCGAGCTTGTGCTCCTCCTTCATGATGTACGCCACGCCGCCCTTGCCGGACTGCGAGTTGACCCGGATGACCGCCTCGTAGCTGCGACCGAGGTCCTTGGGGTCGATCGGCAGGTAGGGCACGCCCCAGGTGAACTTGTCGATCTCGACCCCGGCCGCGTCCGCGTCGGCCTGCAGGAACGCGAAGCCCTTCTTGATCGCGTCCTGATGGGAGCCGGAGAACGCCGTGTAGACCAGGTCGCCGACGTACGGGTGGCGCTCGTGCACCGGCAGCTGGTTGCAGTACTCGACGGTGCGCTTGACCTCGTCGATGTCCGAGAAGTCGATCATCGGGTCGATGCCCTGGGAGAACAGGTTGAGCCCCAGCGTGACCAGGTCGACGTTGCCGGTGCGCTCACCGTTGCCGAACAGGCAGCCCTCGATGCGGTCGGCGCCGGCCAGCAGGCCCAGCTCGGCGGCGGCCACCGCGGTGCCGCGGTCGTTGTGCGGGTGCAGGCTCAGGACCACCGACTCGCGCCGGGGCAGGTGGCGGTGCATCCACTCGATGGAGTCGGCGTAGACGTTCGGGGTGGCCATCTCGACCGTGGCCGGCAGGTTGATGATCAGCGGCCGGTCCGGAGTCGGGTCGATCACCTCGATCACCGCCGAGCAGATCTCCAGCGCGTACTCCAGCTCGGTGCCGGTGTAGGACTCGGGCGAGTATTCGTAGAAGATGTCGGTGTCCGGGGTGTGGATCTCCTGGTATTTCTTGCACAGCCGGGCCGCACTGGTCGCGATGTCGGTGATTCCGTCCTTGTCCAGGCCGAAGACCACCCGGCGCTGCAGCACCGACGTCGAGTTGTAGATGTGGACGATGGCCCGCTTGGCTCCGCGCAGCGACTCGAAGGTGCGGTCGATCAGGTGCTCCCGGCACTGGGTCAGCACCTGGATGGTGACGTCGTCGGGGATCAGGTTCTGCTCGATCAGCTGGCGGATGAAGTCGAAGTCGGTCTGCGACGCGGCCGGGAAGCCGACCTCGATCTCCTTGTAGCCCATCTGCACCAGCAGCATGAACATGCGGCGCTTGCGCTCGGGAGACATCGGATCGATCAGCGCCTGGTTGCCGTCGCGCAGGTCGACCGCGCACCAGCGCGGGGCTTTCTCGACGACCTGGGCGGGCCATTGGCGATCGGGCAGCGGGATCGAGAACTGCTGCTGGTAGGGCTGGTAGCGCTCGAACGGCATGGCGCTGGGGCGCTGGGTCGCGAAAGGATTGTCAGTGGTGGACATCTTGCGTTGCTCCTGAAGGCCTTTTTCCTGGAAACCAGGACCTGGTCAGGCGGCGCGCGTCAACTCCGCGACGAGGTGCCGGCCTGGAATGGGGCCTCGTCGCGGCAGCGAAGAAGGAGTCCGTGCCACATATCGGAATCACCCTACGTGATCAAGTTGGACGTGGCTAACTCTACGCCCGGATCGTGGGAAGAGCCCTACTGCGCCGGAGGGATGCTCGGTTGCTGCGGCAGGGACGGCCCGCCGGTCGGTACCGGCGGCGGCGAGGGACTCTCGGTGCCCATCGGCTGACCCTGCACCTCGGGCCCGGGCAGCGTCACGGTGGCCGGGCCGGCGCCGGTGCTGACCAGGGTGAGCGTGCCGAAGTCGACCCGGGCCGCGGTGAGCAGGCCGTCGGCGGCGTAGCAGTAGATGCCGACATCGACCGGGGCGCTCAGCGCGGCCGCGATCGTGTCGACCGAGAAACAGCTGCCCTTGGCCCCGGCCAGCGGCTGCACCGCGCCGACCGAGAGCGGGGCCTGCCGGTCGGTGAAGACGGTCAGCGCGGGCCGGAACAGGCGCTCGACCTCGGGGTCGTACTCGGCCGGCACCTTCTTGCCCGGGTTGGCCACGCGTACGCAGGTCGGCGTGATCGGCTGCTGCGGCGAGCTCACCGTGCACTGATAGACGCCGGCCTTGGTCGAGACGATCGTGACGTCGGCCGCGCCGCCGAGCGCGCCGCCCGAGACGTCGACCCGCCAGGTGCCGTCGGCCGCGACCGTGGCGACCACGTTGCGAGCCGCGCCGCCGCCGTCGTCGAGCGCGTAGAGCGCGGCGTACGCGTGGTCCTGGGCCAGGGTCGCCAGCCCGGCCAGGTCGGCGCGGGCGTCCGGGGCGTCGTCGGCCGGCGAGGGCGGCGGCGTCGTCGGCGCGGGGGCCGGATCGTCGTGGCCGCACGCCGCCAGACCCAGGATCAGCAGGGCGGCCGCCGACACGGACAAACCGCGTCGGGACATCGAAGGTGGGCGCACCGAGACATTCTCGCCTCCGAGGCCCGGCGTGTTGCGGTGCACACGCCGGAATCTGGGATCGCCTGTCGGGCCGTGCGACCGGCGCGGCTAATGTGGTTCCGACTGACCTGACCTGAAGGAATTGGTTCCTGTGGCCCTGGTGGTGCAGAAGTACGGCGGCTCGTCCGTCGCGACCGCGGAGCGGATCAAGCGGGTGGCGGAGCGCATCGTGGCGGCCCGCAAAGCCGGAGACGACGTCGTGGTCGTCGTGTCGGCCATGGGTGATACCACCGACGAGCTGGTCGATCTGGCCAACCAGGTCAGTCCGTTACCGCCCGGCCGCGAGCTCGACATGCTGCTCACGGCGGGCGAGCGCATCTCGATGGCGCTGCTGGCGATGGCTATCCACAACCTGGGTTACGAGGCCCGGTCCTACACCGGCTCGCAGGCCGGCGTGCTGACCACCTCGACGCACGGCAAGGCGCGCATCATCGACGTGACGCCCGGCCGCCTGCGCACCGCGCTCGACGAGGGCGCGATCGCGATCGTGGCCGGCTTCCAGGGCGTCTCGCAGGACACCAAGGACATCACGACCCTCGGCCGCGGCGGCTCGGACACCACCGCGGTGGCCCTCGCGGCCGCGCTGCACGCCGATGTGTGCGAGATCTACACCGACGTGGACGGCGTCTTCACCGCCGACCCGCGGATCGTCTCCGACGCCCGGCACATCCAGCGCATCACCTACGAGGAGATGCTCGAGCTTGCGGCCGGCGGGGCGAAGGTGCTGATGTTGCGATGCGTGGAATACGCGCGCCGCTTCAAGGTGCCGATCCACGTACGCTCTTCGTATTCGAACAAAGAAGGCACGCTCGTCACCGGCTCGATGGAGGACCCTGACGTGGAGCAAGCGTTGATCACCGGGGTCGCCCACGACCCGAGCGAGGCCAAGATCACGGTCGTCGGGGTGCCGGACGAGCCGGGCGCCGCGGGCCGCATCTTCAACACGGTGGCCCAGGCCGAGATCAACATCGACATGATCGTGCAGAACGTGTCGACCGAGGGCACCGGCCGCACCGACATCTCGTTCACGCTGCCCAAGGCCGACGGCCCGACCGCGATGGCGGCTCTTGACAAGATCAAGGAAGAGATCAAGTTCAAGAGCCTGCTCTTCGACGACCACATCGGCAAGGTGTCGCTGATCGGCGCCGGCATGCGGTCGCACCCGGGCGTCGCGGCCACGTTCTTCGCGGTCATCGGCGAGGCCGGGGTCAACATCGAGATGATCTCGACCTCGGAGATCCGGGTGTCGGTGGTCTGCCGCGACACCGACCTCGAAACCGCGGTGCGCGCCGTCCACGAACAGTTCGAGCTGGGCGGCGGCGAAGCAGCGGTCGTCTACGCGGGCACCGGGCGCTAAGCGGCCACGATGGCGCAGCCCACGCTCGCCGTCGTCGGAGCCACCGGCTCCGTCGGGACAGTCATGCTCGAATTGCTGACGTCCCGGCGCAACGTCTGGGGTGAGATCCGGCTGATCGCGTCCGCTCGGTCGGCCGGCAAGCAGCTGGCGTGCCGCGGCGAGCAGATGACGGTCCTCGAGTTGACGCCGGAGGCGTTCGACGGCGTCGACGTGGCGATGTTCGACGTGCCCGACGAGGTCTCGCTGGCGTGGGCGCCGATCGCCGCCGATCGCGGCGCGATCGTGGTCGACAACTCGGCCGCGTTCCGCATGGAACCCGACGTGCCGCTGGTCGTCCCCGAGGTCAACCGGGAGGCGCTGCGCCAGCGCCCGCGGCAGATCGTGGCCAACGCCAACTGCACGGTGATGGCCATGATCATGGCGATCGCCCCGCTCCACAACGAGTACGGCCTGCGCGAGCTCGTGCTCGCCTCCTACCAGGCCGCCTCCGGAGCCGGTCAGGTCGGCGTCGACACGCTGCACGACCAGCTCAGCAAGGTGGCCGGCGACCGGCTGCTCGGCTCCCGGCCGGGCAACGTGCGGCAGGCGGTCGGCGACGATCTGGGCCCGTTCCCGGCGCCGCTCGCGCTCAACGTGGTGCCCTGGTCGGGAGCGCAGGAGGCCCTGGGCTGGTCGTCCGAGGAGCTCAAGCTGCGCAACGAGTCGCGCAAGATTCTCGGCATTCCGGCTCTCAAGGTGTCGGCCACCTGCGTACGCGTGCCGGTCGTGACCGGCCACTCGATCGCCGTGCACGCGGTCTTCGGCTCCGAGGTCGACGCCGACGGCGCCCGCCAGGTGCTGCGCAACGCGCCCGGCGTGATCCTGGTCGACGACCCGGAGGCGGGCGAGTTCCCGATGCCGATCGACGCGGTCGGCACCGACCCGTCCTGGGTCGGCCGCATCCGCCGGGCGATGGACGACCCGCGGGCTCTCGACCTCTTCGTCACCGGCGACAACATGCGCAAGGGAGCCGCGCTCAACACGGTGCAGATCGCCGAGTTGCTCGCCGCCGAGATCAGCAAGCGATGACCGACGACGTCTGCGAGGTCGTGATCACCGCGGCCGACCCGTCCTGGCTGGCCGATTTCACCCGCCGGCTGGTCGAGGACCGGCTGGCCGCCTGCGGGCAGCAGATTTCGGCGATCCGATCGATCTATCGGTGGGACGGCGCGGTGCAGGACGACCCGGAGGCCCGAGTCGCCCTGCACACCGCGCGGCCCTGGTCGACCGCATCGTCGAGCGAGCCAACGCCGAGCACCCTTACGACGTGCCCTGCGTGCTGGCCCTTCCGATCATGGGCGGCAACCCCGCCTATCTCGAGTGGGTGCGCTCAAGCACCGGCCTCTAGGTCGGCCCGGGTCAGCAGGGCCCGCAGCTTGATGCCGTCGGCGGCCAGCGCCTGCGCGCCGCCCTCCTCCCGGTCGATCACGCAGAGCGCGTGATCGACGTGCGCCCCCAGCTTCCGCAGCTCGTTGGTCGAGATGACGACCTGGCCGCCGGAGGTGACCACGTCCTCGACGACCAGGACCCGGCGGCCGGCGACCTCGGCGCCCTCGGCGAGGCGGGCGGTGCCGTACTGCTTGGCCTGCTTGCGGATGAACGCGGTCGGCAGCTTGGCGTGCCGGGCCACCGCGGTCACCACCGCGATGCCGCCCATCTCCAGGCCGGCCAGCACCTCGGTGCCCTCGGGCACGAGCACGGCCATCTCGGCGGCGAGCCGGTCGAGCAGCTCCGGGTCGGCCTCGAACTGATACTTGTCGAAGTATTCGTTCGCGATGCGTCCCGAGCGCAGGACGAACTCGCCGGTCAGCCGGCTCACGGCGCGGACCTGCCGCGCAAGGTCAGAGTCAGTCACGCCAGCAAGCCTCGCAGGCCGGTTCGGGGCGCCGGACAGCACCCCACACGCAACCACTCAGCAACCGACAAGCCGTGCCGATCAGAAGATCATGCAGACCAACCCGCACCGGTGGTTCGGCGTCGGGCACAGCGGCGTGTCCCATTCTCGGACGGCGGGCGCCCAGGCCGCGGCCGAGGCGATCGGTGGCCGTACGCCGAAGGCCGTCTTCGTTTTCTGCTCGATCTCCCACGACCTGCCCGCGCTCCTGGCCGGCGTGCGCGCCGAGGCCGGCCCGGATGCCGCGATCGTCGGCAGCACCACCCACGGCGAGTTGAGCAGCGACGCGGCCACCGTGGGCGGCGTGGCGATCGCCGCGCTCGGCGGGGACGGGTTCAACGTGCGTACCCGAGCGGCCAAGATCAAGGAGCACGGGCAGCGAGCGACCGGCGCGCTGATCGCCGAGACGGTGCGAGGCATGAAGGACGACTACAAGGTCCTCATCATGCTGGTCGAGGGCCTGGCGTCGGTCCCGCACGAGATCGTCCGCGGCGCGTACACCGAGATCGGCGCGACCATCCCGCTCGTCGGCGGTTTCGGCGGCGACGACAACCGGTTCGAGGGTGACTTCCAGTTCCTGGACGACCGGATCCTGACCGGCTCGGTGGTCGGTCTCGCGCTCGGCTCGGACGCCCCGATCGGCATTGGGATCGCGCACGGCTGGCACAAGGTCGGCGAGCCGATGATCGTCAGCAAGAGCCAGGGCCCGCACATCTTCAAGCTCGACGACAAGCCCGCCCTCGACGTGCTGCTGCACCGCAACAACTTCGAGGGCACGGCCGAGGAGTTCTTCAAGCACCGCGGCCAGTTGCAGCCGCTCGGGCTCTCCCGCCGAAACGGCGAGGACATCCGGGTGATCCACGCCGGCGACGAGGACGAACGTTCGGTGTGGGGCACGGCCGAGATGACCCAGGGCGCGCTCGTCTGGATCATGAAGGCGGACCGGCACGACCTGATCAACGGTGCCGCCCAGTCGTGCGCCGACGCGCTCTCCCATCTCGACGGACTGGCTCCGCTGGGTGCGCTGGCCTTCGACTGCGCCGGGCGCCGGGCCGGGCTGATCGAGGGCGGCCTCGACGAGGAACTGGCGGTTCTCCGGAAGGGCCTGCGGGACGCGCCGTTCGCCGGTTTCTACACGACCGGCGAGATCGCCCGCGTGCGCGGCGCCAGCGGCATGCACCACCTCACGCTGGTCACCCTCGCCCTGGCATAGCCCATGCTCAGCTGGTCAACCCATCTGCTCACCGAGTACTTCGCCGCGGTCAATGCCGTGGCCACCGGCGAAGGCCGCCTGCTCGACCACCTGAGCCTGCGCGGCGATCTCCAGCGGGCGCTGCGCGAGGGCGGGTTCCGCCTGCAGTACCAGCTGATCCGGCTGGCCGACGGGACGCCGGCCGGGGTCGAGGCGCTGATCCGCTGGCCCAGCCCGGCCCGCGGCTTCGTCTCGCCGGTCGACTTCATCGGAATCGCCGAGGAGTTCGGGCTGATCGTCGACATCGGGCAGTGGGTGCGCGAGACCAGCGTGACCCCAGGTGGCGCAGTGGCGGCGGACCGTCCCCGACCTCGGGCTCAACGTCAACGTCTCCGGGCATCAGCTGGTGCACCCGCGGTGCAGTTGTCGATCGACGATTTCGGCACCGGCTGTTCGTCGCTCGTCTGCCTGCGTGAACTGCGGTTCGACGAGCTGAAGATCGACCGGGCCTTCATCGCGCGGGCCGAGCCGACCGGGGAGGACCTGGCGCTGGTCCGCACGATCGTCGAGTTGGCCCAGATCCTCGGGCTGCGCACGGTGGCCGAGGGCGCACGGTGGCCGAGGGCGCACGGTGGCCGAGGGCGCACGGTGGCCGAGGGCATCGAGAACACAATCCAGCTCGAGTCGCTGCGCAAGCTCGGTTGTGGCTACGGCGAGGGTTATCACCTCTGCCGCCCGGCCGACCCCTCCGACATACCCGCAAAGCTCGATTCCACGGCCGTCGTCACCCGTTTGCGTACTTGATCGTCGCTCCCCGACATGCGAGATCCTTTTGGGGTACTTTTCGCCTAATTAGTGGCTTTTCCTCGGAAGGAACGTTCCGTGACACCCTTCGCACTGTTCTTCCTCCTCGCCCTCGCCGGCTCCACCTGCTTCGCACTCGGCCGCGCGCTCGGCCGTGGCGAACGCTACGAGAAGGGCTACCGCGAGGGCTTCCGCGACGGCGAAACCGGCTCCCTCGCCCGGGCCGCCCGGCTCATCCAGCTCAACGACCGCGCCGCCATCGCACCGGCGGTGGAATCGATGAGCGGCCCCTACTCGGTGCCCCAGCAGCTGCCGCCGCGCTGCGCCGGGCCGGCGGTCGCGGCGGTTCCGGTTCGACCGCAGCTTGCGCTCTAAAACCAAAAACCTTCCGGGGTACGGCGTAGATCGCCGTACCCCTTTTCGTTTCTGCTCGTGTGGGCCGTTTTGCCGGGCGCGCGGGCGTCAGCCTGGTGTTTCCACACGACCTGCTTGGGATCAGAGCAGGTTGACGAAGCGACCGAGGAAAAAGCCGAGGAGCATGCCGGCTACGGCCAGTCTCATGGCCAGCTGGGCATTTCGCTCGCCGCGGCGGCGGGCGACTGCGGCGAAGATGATGGCGGCCAGGCCGAAGACGATCGGCACGAAGAAGACGGCAATCGCGGCCAGGACATATGCGGTGATGCTGAAGCCCTGGGCGGTCGATTGCTCGGGGTAGGGCTGCTGACCGTAGGCCTGAGGTGGATAGGGCTGACCCGGATACTGCTGGGCGGGCTGGCCGGGGTAGGGCTGGGTTGGCGTCGGCTGGCCGGGGTAGGGCTGGCCGGGGTAGGGCTGGGTTGGCGTTGGCTGGCCGGGGTACGGCTGGGTTGGCGTTGGCTGGGTGCCGTAGGGGGATGGCGGGCCGGGGGGCGGTTGGGTGCCGGGCTGGCCTGAGGTGGGGTGGTTGGCGGCGGGATGGTTGGGGGCCTGGTGGTTAGGGGCCGGGTCGTTGGCGGCCGGGTCGTTGGGGGCCGGGTAGGGGTCGGCGGGTGGGGCGTAGGGGGCCAGCGGGTCGGTGCCGGTCAAGGGGGCCGAGGTGGCGAACGGGTCGACCGGGGGCGGGTAGTGCAGGGCCGTGGGGTCGCTCGGCGCGCTGACGGAACGGCCACAGCTGGAGCAGGTGCCGCTCGGCTGCACGGCGGTCGAACCACAGTGTGGGCAGTTCATGAACACTCCCGGGGTTGTGGGGTCGTCAGTCGAGGCGGGGGCGGCCCAGACAGGTTTATGGACGGAACGGGGTCCGGTGCGTCTGGGGGAGCCGATGTGCGTACATCAGGAAAGCTGGCGCCGCACCTCAGCCGCAACCCTTCCGCCTTCGGCCCGGCCCGCGACAGCGGCCTGGGCCGCCTTCATCGCCGGACCCATCTGAGACCGGGCGGTGAAGCCGCCTTCCGCCAGCGCCGCCGTGACCAGCGCCGTGAGCTCCTCGTCGGGGAGTTGCCGCGGCAGGTACTGGTCGATGACCTCGCCCTCCGCCTTCTCCCGGGCCGCCTGCTCGACCCGGCCCGCGTCGGCGAACGCGGTCGACGCCTCGCGGCGCTTCTTCGACTCCTTGGTCAGCACGGCGAGGACCTCGTCGTCGGAGAGCTGGCGCGCCTCCACGCCGGCGACCTCGGCGTTACGCACGGCGGACAGCGCCATCCGGAGCGTCGAGGTGGTCAGCTCGTCGCGGCCCTTCATCGCGGTGCGCAGGTCATCGTTCAGGCGGTCTTTCAGCGTTCCCATGGCTGGAGAAACTACTCTTGCCGACATGCGTAAGCGCTCCCTTATCACGCTGGCCGCCGGCATCGCGGCGGCCGGCGGCGCCGCCCTCGCCTATGCGTCGCTGATCGAACGCAACCTCTTCACCCTGCGACGCTTCGACGTGCCGGTCCTCGAGCCGGATGCCGAACCGCTGCGCATCCTGCACATCTCGGACCTGCACATGATGCCCGACCAACGGCGCAAGCAGGCCTGGGTGGCAGGGCTGCTGGGCGCCGACCCCGACCTGGTCATCGTGACCGGCGACAACATGGCCTCCCCGTCCGCGGTCCCCGGCGTGCTGCAGGCCCTCGACCCGTTCCTCTCGTCGGTGCCCGGGGCGTTCGTCTTCGGCTCCAACGACTACAAGGGCCCGGTCTGGCGCAACCCACTGCGCTACGTGCTGCCGATCGACGACGAGTACGTCCAGGGCGTCGACCTGCCGTTCGAAGAGTTGCGGGCCGCGTTCGTCAACGCCGGCTGGGCCGACCTCAACAACGCCCGGACGGTGCTGAAAGCGGGCGGCCGCTCCCTGGAACTGGTGGGGGTCGACGACCCGCATGTCGAGCGGGACGACTACCGGTCGGTGTCCGGGCCGGCCTCGGCCGGGGTAGACCTGCACATCGGGGTTACCCACTCGCCCGCCTCCCGCGTGCTGGACGCGATGTCGGCCGACGGCTTCGAGCTCCTGCTGGCCGGCCACACCCACGGTGGGCAGGTGTGTGTGCCGGGCTACGGGGCGCTGACCACCAACTGCGACCTGCCCACGTCGATGGCGAAGGGCCTGCACAGGTGGCCGGGCTCCGAGTCCTGGCTGCACGTCTCAGCCGGCCTGGGCACCCACCCGACCGCCCCGATCCGGTTCAGCTGCCGGCCGGAGGCGTCGGTGCTGACGTTGATACCGCGCTGACCTGCGGTTTTGTGGGTGGGGGGATACCGGTTTCGCTGGGGCCCGGGCGTCGGATAGTATTTCGGAGCAGCTCGGGGTGTGGCGCAGCTTGGTAGCGCGCTTCGTTCGGGACGAAGAGGCCGTCGGTTCAAATCCGGCCACCCCGACCGAGAAGGTGCAGGTCAGGCCCGGTCCCCCGCAAGGGAGACCGGGCCTGGTCGCTTCCCGGGGGCATTTTGGGGCGAGTCTTGGGGCAGACCCCCTTCTTCGGGGCGGTCACAACGCCTGCAGCAGCCGATCCAGCACGGCGACCGGAGACCGCGGTGCGAGTGCTCTCCGGGCGTGCAGAGC
>DASWRZ010000045.1:0-13436 GCA_036402935.1 Actinoplanes sp. | reverse complement strand
GCGATGCGGGCCGGCATCTGCTGGGCCCACTCCTGGGTGAGGAGCCTCACCCCGGAGCGGCCGTTGAGCATGGCGTCCCAGGTGGACGCGACGTCCCCGCCCAACGGGGTGGTCGCGCCGAGCCCGGTGACGACGACGTCTACATTGCTCATGTCAGTGATTCGCCTCGATGTAGCCGACCGCGTCACCGACGGTCTTCAGGTTCTGGACCTCGTTGTCGGGGATCTTGACGCCGAACTTCTCCTCGGCGGCCACCACGACCTCGACCATGGACAGCGAGTCGACGTCCAGGTCGTCGGTGAACGACTTGCTCTCCGCGACGTCGTCCGGGTTGACCCCGGCGACCTCCTCAAGGATCTCGGCCAGGCCCGAGGTGATCTCTTCGCGAGTTGCCATTTCTCGGTGTTTCCTCTCAATGGTGGGAACTGCTGATCCGGCGAGTCCGCCGTGTCACGGACAGCGGACGACCTGGCCGGCGTAGGTGAGACCGCCGCCGAACCCGAAGAGCAGCACGGGGGCGCCGGACGGCACCTCCCGCCGCTCGACGAGCTTGGACAGCGCGAGCGGCACACTAGCCGCCGAGGTGTTGCCCGACTCGATCAGATCCTTGGCCACGACCACGTTCGGGCCGAGTCCGAGGCGCTTCACGATGCCGTCGATGATGCGGGTGTTGGCCTGGTGCGGCACGAACGCCGCCAGCTCGGACGGCTCGATGCCGGCCTTGTGGCAGGTCTCGATCGCGAACGGGGCGAGCGCGGTGGTCGCCCAGCGGAAGACGATCTGGCCGTCCTGCTTGATGTACGGCTGGATGCCCTCGATCTTGAGCACGTCACCCTTGTCGGGCGCCGAGCCCCAGAGCACCGGGCCGATGCCGGGCTGCTCGCCGTCGGGCACGCCGGTCACGACCGCGGCGCCCGCGCCGTCACCGAAGAGTACGGCGGTGGTGCGGTCGGTCCAGTCGGTCACGTCGGAGAGCTTCTCGGCGCCGATCACCAGCGCGTTGCGGGTCGCCCCGGCGCGGATCGCGTGGTCGGCGGTGCCCAGCGCGTACGAGAAGCCGGAGCACGCCGTGTTCAGGTCGTACGCCGCCGGTGCGGTGATGCCCAGCCGGGCCGCCACCCGGGTCGCCACGTTGGGGCAGCGGTCGATCGACGAGCACGTGGCCACCGTGACCAGGTCGATGTCGGCCGCGCTGAGACCGGAGGCGGCCAGTGCCTTCTCGGCCGCGTAGGTCGCCATGTCGGCGACCGACTCGGCGTCGGCGATGCGGCGCTCCGCGATGCCGACCCGGTCCTTGATCCACGCGTCGTTGGTGTCGATCGTGGCGGCCAGGTCGTCGTTGGTGACGATGCGCGAGGGCTGGTAATGGCCCATCGCGACGATGCGGGAACCCGCGGTCATCGTGCTGCTCCTTCGGTCGCGATCTCAGAGGCGGCGCTGGATCTGACGGCACTCTGCCGGGCGATCAGGTCGCGGGCCGCGGGCAGGTCGTCGGGGGTGTTGAGGGTGACGATCTCGGGGGCGTCGTCGCCCTTGAGTTCGCGCTTGACCAGACCGGCCAGGGTGCCGGCCGGCGGCAGCTCGATGATGCCGGTGACGCCCAGGTCCTTGAGCGCCGCCATGCACAGGTCCCAGCGGACCGGCGCGGTCACCTGCCGCACCAGGCGCCGGAGCATCTCGTGCCCGTCCGTCACCGCGGTGCCGTCGAGGTTGGACAGCAGGATGCGGGCGGGGTCGCTCACGGTCACGCCGCCGGCCAGCGCGTCGAGCGCGGTCTCGGCGGGTGCCATGTAGGGCGTGTGGAACGCGCCCGCGACCTGCAGCGCCCGCACGCGGGCCTTGGCCGGCGGTTCCGCCTCGAGCCCGGCCAGCGCGTCGAGTGCGCCGGCCGCGACGACCTGGCCGGCCGCGTTGCGGTTGGCCGGATAGAGGCCGAGCTTGTCGATGGCGACCAGTACCTCGTCGGGGTCGCCGCCGAGCACCGCGCTCATGCCGGTCGGCTCGAGCGCGCAGGCGGCGGCCATCTCGCGGCCGCGGATGCCGGCCAGCGCGACGGCGGCCTCGGGGGAGAGCACTCCGGCCAGCGCGGCCGCGCCCAGCTCGCCGACGCTGTGGCCGGCGACCAGGCCGACCTGGTCGAGCGGCAGGTGCCCGCCGGCCAGCAGCGCGGCGGCGACCAGCAGCGGCTGGGTGCGGGCGGTGTCCTTGATCTCGTCGGCGTCGGCCCGGGTGCCGAGGTGAAGCAGATCGACGCCGGTGAGAGCGGACCACCACCGCAGGCGGGCCGCGGAGCCGTCGAGGTCGAGCCACGGGGTGAGGAAGCCGGGCTTCTGGGAACCCTGGCCGGGGGAAAGTACGGCGAGCACGTCTAGAGACTCTTCCGGATCCGGGCGGTTGTAGCGGTAGCCGCCGACGACGAAACCCTACGACGACTGTTGTGGGGTTCCTACAAACGGCTCGTCGACTTCCACCGATTCGAGCGAGTTTATAACCGCTCGACCCGCGTGATGATCATGTGTAAGCGCAGGTGATTTAGCTCGCAGGGTCCAGGCGCCCGATCGTGAGCGCCAATCGCAGCGCAAAGGCGTCCCGGCCGTCCAGCGGCGAGAGCCCGGTCACCTCGGCCACCCGCTTGAGGCGATAGCGGACCGTGTTCGGGTGCACGTACAGCTCGCGGGCCGCACTCTCCAATACCCCACCGGTCGCAAAAAACGCGTCCAGCGTCTCCAGTAACCCGCCGCCGGCCTTGGCCAGTGCCGCGTACGCGTCGTGCCGCAGCGTCCGCCGCGCCTCCATGTCGCCGGCCAGGGCCCGCTCGGGCAGCAGGGCCTCGGCGGTCACCGGCGAGGGCGCACCGGGCCAGGCCGGTGCCGCGCGGAACCCGGCCAGCGCCGCTCGGGCCGACTCGGTCGCCTGGTCGAGCGAGGGCACGGCGTGCCCGACCACGATCGGACCCTCGCCGAAGCTGACCGCCAGGGCGCTCGCGCTGGCCACCGGGTCGGTTGCCCCGCCCATCACCACGACCAGCCGGTCGCCGTGCACCCCGCCGATCACCTCGAACCGGGCCCGCCGGGCGGCCCGGTAGACCCCGTGCAGCACGGCCGTGATGTCGCCGCCCGGCGAGCGGCCGACCACGACCGCCACCGGCGGCGCGTCGGCCCAGCCCAGCGCGGCCGCCCGGCTCGCGAGCACGTCCGACGAGTCGCCGCGCAGCAGGGCGTCGACCAGCATCGCCTGGAGCCGCGCGTCCCAGGCGCCGCGCGACTCGGCCGCCCGCGCGTAGACCCGGGCCGCCGAGAACGCGATCTCCCGCGAGAACTTGAGGATGGCCTGGAGCAGCGCCTCCTCCTCGCCCGGCGCGGCGAGGGACGAGACCTGCGACTCGGCCACGTCGATCGTGACCTTGATCAGTTGTACGGCCTGGGTGAGCGTGATCGACCGGGCCAGCGCCCGCGGCGCGGCCGCGAAGACCTCGTCGGAGATCTCCTGGGTGGTCTCGGCGATCGTGCCGCCCGAGCGCAGCCACTCGACCAGCGAGCGCACGCCGGCCTGGGCGACGAGCATGACCCACGAGCGCTGGTCGGCCGGCAACGCCCGGAACCAGGGGAGGGTCTCCTCCATCCGGGCCACGGCGGTGCTGGCCAGCGCCCCGGTGTGCCGGTCGATCCGGCGCAGGGTCACGGCGAGAGGGGGTTGTCCCACGCCGCGTCGAGCCTCAGCCACATACTCAGCTTTTCACGTCCGCGTTTCCCGGGAAGAACCGCACGATTTGGGATATTTGTCCGGAGTAGCGGTGCGCCCCTGCCGCGATTTCGGTGGGTGACCTGGCATGGTGTCGTGCTAGCGACAACGGACCAGCCGTCCGCCAGAGGTAATCCTCGGCGTTCGCCTGCCGATCAAAGCGCACATGAGACAACGCGAGCAGCAGGGTGAGGGAGGCGAGATGGTGGAACGGGAGGACGGGCCGCTGCCCGCCGAAAACGATCCCGCACTCGACGACACGACGGCGCCGCCTCCGGCCGAGGACGAGCCCGTGGTGCCGGGGCCGAGCCGCGTCGGCTGCCGGACCGAGCTGCGTGGCTGGGCCGGTGCGCATCTGCACGGCGCCGTACGCCCGCGCCGTCGTGCCGCCGGGCGCGGCCGGCCCCCGGGCCGTTGGTGCTGAGCTTCTTGGCTGAGTTTGCCGGCTCCGCATCGCCGGAGGTAACCCGGTCGGGTGAGGTGCCCGGCGCGCCCCACCGCGAACGACAAGGGCGTCTGCCCACCTTGATGTGGTGGACGACAAGAGACGGCTGATCCTCGACCAGGCCCTCGCGCTGGTCGACGAGCGCGGCCTGGCCGCCATGTCGATGCGGGCGGTCGCCGAGCGGGTCGGGCTCACGTCGATGGCGCTCTACCCGTACGTCGGCGGCAAGGACGCGCTGCTCGACGGCCTGGTCGACCTGCTCACGCTGGAACTCGGCTCGTCGGTCGGCGAGGATCTCGCCGACATCGACTGGCGACGGCGATTGGTCGCGCTGGGACGAGCGGTGCGGTCTTTGGCGTACGCGCATCCGGCCGCCTTCCCGCTGCTCCTCAACCGGGAAGCGGCCGGGGCGTCGGCGTCCTGGCTCGTCGCCGCCCTGCGCGGTGTGCTGCACGACGCCGAGGTGCCCCCGGCCCGGATCCCGCGGCTGGCCCGGCTGATCTGCGCGTTCCTGCTCGGTTACACCACCGGCGAGGTCACCGGCGGCCTGCCGGCCACCGAGCCGGGGCACGGCGGCCGCGAGCGGGGTGCGGCCGAGTTCGAAGAGGACCTGCACGATCTCGTACGCCTCGTGGAGGTCACTGTTCGGGTCGGATGATCCCGTTCTGCACCGGTCATGCCATTTGCCGATCTATAAAGGGCGTATGTCCGGCAACGACGATGGCCTGCACGAGTTCGTGGCCGGCCGCTTGCCGCACCTGCGCCGCTCGGCGTTCCTGATGTGCGGCGACTGGGACCTGGCGACCGAGCTCACCCTCGCCTGCCTGGCCCGGGTGGTCGCCGACACCCGTCGGGGCGTCGTGGCCGATCCGGACGTCTACGCGTACGCCGAACTGATGGAGGCATGCCGCCGCCGTAACCGTCGCCGGGAGCATGTCTTCGTGGCGTCGGCCGGCGCCGAAGGCGTCGAGGCCGAGTCGATCCTCCTGCTCGACGCCCTGCACAAGCTCACCCCGCGCTGCCGGGCGGTGCTGGTGCTGCGCTACTGGGACGGCTTCGACACCGACGCCACCGGCGCGATGCTCGACCTGGACGACGACCGCATCGAGGCCTACGAGCAGGCCGGCCTGGCCGCCCTCGAACGCCTCCTGACCCGAGCCGAAGTGGCGGCGGCCGGATGACCGGCCCGCAGGGGTTTCCGGCTGGTCCGGAGCGGGCGGCGGCCCGATGACCGGCCCGCAGGGGTTTCCCGATGGTCCGGAGCGGGTGGTGGCCGGATGACGGCGCTGCTGGGGTTTCCGGCTGGTCCGGAGCGGGTGGTGGCCCGATGACAGCGCCGCTGGGTGAGTTGCTGGGGCACGTGCTGGAGGGCGAGCCGGCGCCGGCCGACGAGGTCGACGAGGTCTTCCGGCGGGCCGAGGCGCTGCGTCGCCGCCGGACCCGGCTGCTGCTGATCGCGGCAGTGGCGATCGCCGCGATCGTCGTGCTCGCCGGCTATCTGCTGACCACCACGCTGTTGCCGGCCCGGACGGCCCAGCGGGTCGTGCCGGGCGGCCATGCGGTCACGCCGGTGGCGGTGTCGGTGCCGTCCGCGATCGCCGATCCGGTGCTCGCCCTGGTCGCGCCCCTGGTCGACGCCGCTCACCTGCGGATCGTGCCCCGGCCGCCGGAGCGCGGCTTCGGCTGGCGGCAATATTCGGTGCTGGCCGCGAACGGGCAGCCGCGCGGGACGGTGCAGGTGGCGGTCTTCGCCCGGCCGGGCGGGCTCTGCTTCCCGCGCCGCAACGGCAAGGACGGCTGCGCCCGCGCGGACCGGGCCGACGGCGGCGTCGACTATCTGAGCTACGGCGAGGGCACCGACCCGGACTGGCAGGTCAACGAGGCGGTCGCCCGCCGCACCTCGGACGGCCGGACGGTCGCTCTGATGGCGACCGGCGAGCGGGACGCCACCGACCCGGACGACGCCACGCCCTCGCTCAGCGGGAGTCAGGTCGAGCAGTTGGCGACCGATCCGCGGCTGCTCGCCGGTTTCGGCGCGGGAGAGAGCTGCGACGGCCGGGCCTCCAACGCCTGCCCGGTCTTCAAGGTGCCGGTGCCGGAAGCCGGCTAGACCCTGACCGTCGAAACCCGGGTCAGACCCGGCGGCGGATCAGGAACGCGACGCCGGCCAGCCCGAACAGGACGACCACCAGGACCGCGCCGTTGAGCAGGAAGAGCCGGCGGATCTGGTCGAGGAAGCTGTTCACGCCGGCGACCGGGTCGATGTTGTCGCTCGACGGCGAGATGTCGGTGCCCACGCCGCCACCGATGCCGCCGTTGATGGTGTCGGGCTTGGCCTTCAGCGGGGCGCCGGCCGCCCGCAGCGACTCCGACATCGTCAGACGACCGTAGAACCAGCCGTCGGCGACCTTCTTGCTCGGCTGCTTGGCCGCGCGGTGGGCCCGCGGTCCGCCGGCGGCCGTCGGGTAGAGGTCGTAGACCTGGGACGGCGCGTTCTTGACCAGAACGGTGACCGTGTATTTGGGGCCGAGCTTGCTCGCGGCCGGCGCGCTGGTCTGCGGCTTGGCCGTGGCCAGCCAGCTGACCTCGTCGTAGAGCGTCTGGAACAGGCGGGGCTGGGTGGCCTGCTGCACGACGACCTTGCCGTCGGGCAGATCGCCGCCCACGACCTGCAGCCCGCTCGGCGCCGGCGTCTTGGGCGCGGCACTCGCCGGAGCACCGGCACCGATCGTCAGCGCGACGCCCGCGGCTGCCAGACCGGCCGCCGCGACGAGCCGCCTGATCGCCTTTCGAACCATAGTCCGGCCTCCCCGCCCCGTGGTGGACATGGCTTCGTGCACCGCTGGTCGCCCGCGCCGGTGGAGCGCGAACGGCCGACGCCTTCAGCCTCTCCCGGACCCCTGTCCGGGCGCATCTCGAGCCGGGACGAATTGGAGCCATCTGGGGATGACCGAGACGACGGCGGCCGTTGATCAGCGGGCGAATAGTACCCACAGCACGCAACCGAACAGGAGCCGCGGTCACCCGCTTCACCGATTTCGTTACCGGAATGAAGGGCAACGATGGCGCCCCGACCGGCTTATGCGGTATCGGAGAAAAAACCGGTTCGCCCCCGGACGATGTCAGCCGTCCGAGGGCGCGTACGCGTACCCGAAGAGGTGGTGCCTCAGAGCGCGGCCCGCGCCGCCCGCAGGCGCCGCAGCGTGCGCTCGCGTCCGAGGACCTCCAGGGACTCGAAGAGCGGAAGCCCCACCGAGCGGCCGGTGACCGCGACCCGGACCGGCGCCTGGGTCTTGCCCAGCTTGAGCTCGCGCGCGAGCCCGACCTGCTCCAGCGTGGCCTTGAGCGGCTCGGCCGACCAGTCGTCGAGCGCCTCGAACGCGTCGGCGGTGGCATCGAGGATCTCGGCCGCGTCGCCCTTCATCGCCTTGGCCCAGGACGCCTCGTCGCGCACCGGCTCGTCGAGGAAGAAGAAGTCGACGTAGTCGACGATCTCGGCCAGCACCGCGATGCGGGTCTGGGCCAGCGGGGCGACCGCGGTGAAGGTCTCGACGTCGAACGCCTCCGGGCGCCACGGCGGAGCCGGGATCGTCTCGGTGCCGGACAGCCACGGCGCGCAGACCGCGGCGAACTCCTCCGGCGCGAGGGCCCGGATGTAGTCGCCGTTGAACGCCCGCAGCTTCTTCACGTCGAAGAAGGCCGGCGCGTGGTTGACCTCCTCGAGGTGATATTCGTCGAGGATGACCTGCCACGGGACGATCTCGCGGTCGCCGGACGGGGCCCAGCCGAGCAGCATCAGGTAGTTCTTCATCGCGGCGGCCAGGTAGCCCTCGTCGCGGTAGCCCTCCAGCGCCACCTTGTCGCGGCGCTTGGACAGCTTCTGCCGCTTCTCGTTGACGATGACCGGCACGTGCGCCCAGACCGGCGGGGTCGCGCCCAGCGCCTCCCACAGCAGCTGCTGCTTGGGCGTGTTGGGCAGGTGCTCCTCGGCCCGGATCACGTGCGTGATGCCCATGGTCATGTCGTCGACGACGTTGGCCAGCAGGAACAGCGGGGAGCCGTCGCTGCGGGCGATGACGAAGTCCTCGATCAGCTTGTTTTCGAACGTGGGCTTGCCGCGGACCAGGTCGTCGACGATAGTCTCGCCCTCATCGGGGGTGCGGAAGCGCAGCGCGCGGCCCTCGCCCGGGCCCAGGCCCCGGTCGCGGCAGAAACCGTCGTAGCCGGTGTACTGGTTGCCGGTGCGGGCGATCACGTCCTCGCGCGTGCAGTCGCAGTAGTAGGCCCGGCCCTCGCCGTACAGCCGGGTGGCGGCCGCGGTGTGGTCCTGCACGTACGACGACTGGAAGTAGGGCCCCTCGTACGACCCGCGTTCGATGCCGATCCAGTCGAGGGCCGAGATGATGCCCTCGGTCCACTCCGGACGGTTACGGGCGGCGTCGGTGTCCTCGATGCGGAGCACGAACACGCCGTCGTGCTGGTAGGCGTAGATCCAGTTCTGCAGGGCCGAGCGGGCACTGCCGACGTGGAACATGCCGGTCGGAGAAGGGGCGAAGCGTACGCGTACGGTCACCCGGTAAGACTACTAGGGCAGGACAGGCCCTACCGCACCGAGCGGATTCTCACGACCGCCACCGCCCCGGCCACCGTGACCGCCGCGGTCAGGCCGAACAGCGACGGATAACCGCCCAGGTAGGTCACGATCGGAGCGGCCAGCGCCGGCCCGAGCACCTGGGGCAGCGCGGTGGCGATGTTGATGACGCCGAGGTCCTTGGCCCGGTCGGCGGCGGCCGGCAGCACCTGCGTGATCAGCGCGGTGTCGACCGCCAGATAGACCCCGTAACCGGCTCCGAACAGCAGCGCCGCGACCAGCGAGACGGTCCAGGTGGGCCAGATCGCGAGCAGGCTCGCGGCGATCGCGATCAGGATGCCCGACCAGATCACGAAGATCTTGCGGCGGCCGATGCGGTCGGAGAGGTAGCCGCCGATCATCGCGGTCAGGATCATGCCGACCGTATAGATCAGGATCATGTAGAGCAGGCCGGTGTCGGGGTCGGCGTAGTGCACGTCGTCGCTCAGGAAATAGAGCAGGTAGAGCGTGCCGAGTGCGTTGCCCATCTGGACCAGGAACCGGGTGCCCCAGGCCCAGGCGAAATCGGGGTTGCCCTTCAGATCGAGCTTCCACCGGACCTTGGCGGCGGGCGCCGGCCCGAGCGCGTCGTCCGGGGTGAACAGTGCGAACGGAATGGCCAGCACGAGCAGGCCGATGGTCAGCAGCAGATAGCCGGGTGCGACCGTGGTGACGACCGCGGTCACCAGGATGGCGCCCATGACCAGGCCGAGCGCCTGCGGCATCCCGATCCAGCCGGAGACCAGGCCTCGCTGGCTGACCGGCACCCGGTCGGGGACGGCCGCGGTCAGCGTGGCCAGCATGACGTTGAGCCCGACCTGGGCGAGCGCCCACCACAGTGTGACCGCGAGCAGGCTGTTCGCCTCGGACAGGCCGAGCAGAGCGATCGCGGAGGCCGCGATGCCGCTCAGGGTGAACAGATGCCGGCGGCCGTAGGCCCTCCCGCGAAACCGGGGCCGCGCGCGGTCGGAGAGCGCGCCGGCCAGCGGGTTGACGATCACCGCGACCACGGCGCCGACCCCGGTGACCAGGCTGAGCCAGAGTTCCTTGTCGTGCGTGACCAGGGCCTCGACCTGCTCCGGCAGCACGATCTGGACCGGCGTGAAGAACGCCATCCAGAGGCCGAGGTTAGCGGCGAAGAGCAGCCCGATCCACCGCCGGCGCACCGGGACGACGGGTTCGGCAAGTGCCGGAACCCCGTGCGCGACGGCCATCCAGCCTCCCTGACGCGAAATTTCTTCGGAGGTTAATGGATCGATGCCCCGCTCCGGAAGGCCTCGTTACTCGCAGCTTACGGAAGGTGCCGCCGCGTGGCCATGGTGCGCTTGACAGGTCTGTCTGTCGGGACGTATTTTACCAACCAGTTAATTAACCAGATCGTCAAATGTAGAGGTGAGCGGGATGGGCAAGATCGTCGCGATTGAATACACGACCCTCGACGGTGTCTTCGAGGAGCCGGGCTGGTCCGGTCCCTACTTCAACGAGGAGCTCAGCGACTGGCAGGCCGGCAACCTGCGGGAGGCCGACGCGTTGCTGCTCGGCCGCAAGACGTACGAGGGCTTCAAGGCCTCCTGGCCGCAGATGGAGGCCGAGACCGGCTGGTTCGGCGAGCGGATGAACTCGATGCCCAAGCACGTCGCCACCACCACTCTCACCGACCCGGAGTGGAACGCGACGTTCCTGGCCGGGTCGCTGGAGGACGCGGTGGCCGACCTCAGGAAAGGGCCGGAGGCTCTGTTCATCCACGGCAGCGCCGACCTGGTCAACCACCTGACCCGGCACAACCTGATCGACGAGTACCGCATCATGATCTACCCGGTCGTGCAGGGCGAGGGCCGCAAGCTCTGGGCCGCCGGCACCAAGATCGCCCTCAACCTGACCGACAACTGGCGCACCACCACCGGCGTCGAGGTCGTGACCTACCAGCCGGCATGACCAGCGGGGACCCAGCCGGCATGACCAGCGGGGACCCAGCCGGCATGACGAGCGGGGCCACCCAGCGGTTGAGCCATGGCGCCGGCCGGCTCCGCTTCGCGGAGCGAAGCGGAGCCAGCCGGCTCAGCTGTCGCCGCCGGTCTCGCCGACCGGGGCGGCCGTCACGTCGTCGATCGCGTACTTCTTGGCGGCCTCGGCCGGCACGTGCACCGGCACCTTGCCCTTGGCCGCCAGCTGGCGCAGCGTGGCAACCGCGATCGACTCGGCGTCGACGTGGAAGTGCCGCCGCAGCGCGTGCCGGGTGTCGCTCATGCCGAAGCCGTCGGTGCCCAGCGACGTGAACTCGTTGGGTACCCAGCGGGCGATCAGGTCGGGCACGGCCCGCATGAAGTCGCTGACCGCGACCACGGGGCCCTTGGTGGGCTCCAGCTTCTGCTGGATGTAGGGCTTCCTCGGCTGGTCGCCCGGGTTGAGCAGGTTGTGCTCCTCGGCCTCGACCGCGTCACGGCGCAGCTCGGTCCAGCTGGTCACCGACCAGACGTTGGCGGAGACGCCCCAGTCCTGGGCCAGCAGCTGCTGGGCCTTGAGCGCCCATTGCATGCCGGTGCCGGACGCCAGAACCTGCGCCTTGGGGCCGCTCGTCTCGGGCGCCGGCGAGTAGAGGTAGATGCCCTTGAGCAGGCCGTCCACGTCCACGTTTTCCGGCTCGACGGGCTGCAGGATCGGCTCGTTGTAGACGGTGAGGTAGTAGTAGATGTTCTCCGGCTTCTCCCCGTACATCCGGTGGAGGCCGTTCTCCATGATGTGCGCGATCTCGAACGCGAACGCCGGGTCGTACGCCACCACGGCCGGGTTGGTCGCCGCGATGAGCAGCGAGTGCCCGTCCTCGTGCTGCAGGCCCTCACCGTTGAGCGTGGTGCGGCCGGCGGTGGCGCCGAGCAGGAAGCCGCGGGTCATCTGGTCGGAGGCCGCCCAGAACTCGTCCGCGGTGCGCTGGAAGCCGAACATCGAGTAGAAGATGTACAGCGGGATCATCGGTACGCCGTGCGTCGCGTACGACGTGCCGGCCGCGATGAAGCTCGCCGTCGACCCGGCCTCGTTGATCCCCTCGTGCAGGATCTGGCCGTTGACCGCCTCCTTGTACGACAGGAAGAGCTCCCGGTCGACCGAGGTGTAGGTCTGGCCGTGCGGGTTGTAGATCTTGCGGGTCGGAAACAGGGAGTCCATCCCGAACGTACGGGCCTCGTCCGGGATGATCGGCACCCAGCGTGCGCCGAACTCCTTGTCCTTCATGATGTCCTTGAGCAGGCGGACGAACGCCATCGTGGTGGCGATCTTCTGCTTGCCCGAGCCCCGCTTGACGTCGGCGAACGCCTTCGAGTCGGGGATGTTCAGCGGGATCGTCTTCGTGTTGCGGGACGGCAGGTAGCCGCCCAGCTCACGCCGGCGCTCCTGCAGGTAGCTGATCTCGTCCGACTTCTCGCCCGGGTGGTAATAGGGCGGAAGGTACGGGTTTTCCTCCAGCTGCTTGTCGCTGATGTCCAGGTAGAGGCGGTCGCGGAAGCCCTTGAGGTCGTCCAGGGTCAGCTTTTTCATCTGGTGCGTCGCGTTGCGCGCCTCGAAGTGCGAGCCGAGCGTCCAGCCCTTGATCGTCTTGGCGAGGATCACGGTCGGCTGGCCGGTGTGCTCGGTGGCCGCCTTGTAGGCCGCGTACAGCTTGCGGTAGTCGTGGCCGCCGCGCTTGAGGTTCCAGACCTCGTCGTCGGTCATGCCCTCGACCAGCTTGCGGGTGCGCGGGTCACGGCCGAAGAAGTTCTCCCGGACGTACGCCCCGGACTCGCCCTTGTAGGTCTGGTAGTCACCGTCCGGCGTGACGTTCATGAGGTTGACCAGGGCGCCGTCGTGGTCGGCGGCGAGCAGCGGGTCCCACTCGCGGCCCCAGATCACCTTGATCACGTTCCACCCGGCGCCGCGGAAGAACGACTCGAGCTGCTGGATGATCTTGCCGTTGCCCCGGACCGGGCCGTCCAGACGCTGCAGGTTGCAGTTGACCACGAACGTGAGGTTGTCGAGTTCCTCGCGCGCGGCGATGCCGATCGCGCCGAGCGACTCCACCTCGTCCATCTCGCCGTCGCCCAGGAACGCCCACACGTGCTGTTGGGACGTGTCCTTGATGCCGCGGTTCTGCAGGTAGCGGTTGAACCGCGCCTGGTAGATCGCGTTCATCGGGCCGAGACCCATGCTGACGGTCGGGAACTCCCAGAAGTTCGGCATGAGGCGCGGGTGCGGGTATGACGGCAGGCCGCCACCCGGGTGCGACAGCTCCTGCCGGAAACCGTCGAGCTGGTCGGCGCTCAGCCGGCCCTCGAGGTAGGCCCGGGCGTACATGCCGGGGGAGGCGTGGCCCTGGAAGAAGATCTGGTCGCCGCCGCCGGGGTGGTCCTTGCCGCGGAAGAAGTGGTTCATGCCGACCTCGTAGAGGCTGGCGCTCGACGCGTACGTCGAGATGTGGCCGCCGACGCCGATCTGCGGCCGCTGCGCGCGGTGCACCAGCATCGCGGCGTTCCACCGGATGTAGGCGCGGATGCGGCGCTCGACGAACTCGTCGCCCGGGAACCACGGCTCCTGCTCGGGCAGGATGGTGTTGACGTAATCGGTGGAGGTCAGTGGCGGAACGCCGACCTG
>DASWRZ010000044.1:0-2560 GCA_036402935.1 Actinoplanes sp. | reverse complement strand
GTCCAACGTGGCCGGCGTCTCCGACGTCACCTACGACGACGTCGAGAACGCGCCCTCCGCGGTCGTGGTCGGGCTCGAGCCGGAGGAGGAGTGCCCCATCCTCTTCTTGCGCCTGCGCAAGGGCCACAACCGCAAGAAGCTTCAGGTCACGGCAATTTCGCCGTACCTCTCCCGGGGCTTCGAGAAGGTCGGCGCGACCCTGGTCCCGGCCGTACCCGGCGACGAGGCCCGGCTGCTGGCCGACGACCCGACAGTGGCCGGCGCGCTCAGCGCCCCCGGCTCGCTGCTGATCGTCGGCGAGCGTCTGGCCGAGGTGCCCGGCGGTCTCTCCGCCGCCGCCGCGCTGGCCGCCCGCACCGGTGCCCGCCTCGCGTGGGTGCCTCGGCGGGCCGGTGACCGCGGCGCGGTCGACGCGGGCTGCGTGCCCAATCTGCTCCCCGGCGGCCGTCCGGTCTCCGACCCGGCGGCGCGGGCCGAGATCTCGCTCTCCTGGGACGTCCCGGCGGGTGCGCTGCCCAGCGCCGCGGGCCGCGACACCGACGCGATCATCCGGGCGGCGGCCGACCGTACGCTCGGCGGCCTGCTGGTCGCCGGCGTCGACCCGGCCGACCTGGCCGACCCGCGCCGGACCGAGCAGGCCCTGGACAACGTCGGTTTCGTTCTCAGCCTGGAGATGCGCACGAGCGCGGTCACCCGGCGGGCCGACGTCGTGCTCCCGATCGCCCCGGCGGCCGAGAAGTCCGGCACCTTCATGGACTGGGAGGGCCGGCTGCGGTCCTTCGACACCGTGCTGCCGACCTCGGCGATCACCGACGGGCGCGTCCTCGAGGCGATCGCCGCCCTGATGGACGTCGCCCTGGGCACCGGCGACGTGATGACGATCCGTCGCGAGCTGGGCGCGATGCCGGCCAGCAACTCGGGCCGCGTGTCGACACCGAGCGTCGCCGCCGGTGCGCTGCCCAAGCCGGGCGCCCACGAGGCCGTCCTCAGCAGCTGGCACCACCTGATCGACGAGGGCACGCTGCTCGACGGCGACGCGGTCCTGGCCGGCACGGCCCGGCCGGCGCTCGTACGCATCGGCAAGGACCTCGCCGAGTCGCTGGGTGTCGCCGACGGCGACGCGGTCACGGTCAGCACCGACCGCGGCGGCATCACGCTGCCGGCCGCGATCACCGACCTGCCCCCGCAGGTGGTGTGGCTTCCCACCAACTCGCCGGGCGCGACTCTGCGTCGCAGCCTCGGCGTCACCTCGGGTGCGGTCGTCCGGCTCTCGGCCGGCCGGCCGGGCCCGATCCTCGCTGTGCCATCCGGGGGCGGCTCCGCCGCACTGCAAGGTGAAACCCCGATGAAGGGGGCGAACGCATGAATCACCAGATGATCGTGGCGGGGGCGCTCGACCCCACGCTGCAGACATTCGAGAACGACTACTGGTGGGTCACGCTCATCAAGTTGTTCGCGGTGTTCGTGATCCTGCTGCTGCTGACGCTTTTCACGATCAACTATGAGCGCAAGGTCGTGGCCCGGATGGCAGTCCGGCCCGGTCCCAACCAGGTCGGCCCCAACGGCTGGCTGCAGAGCCTCACCGACGGCCTGAAACTGCCGTTCAAAGAGGAGATCATCCCGAAGACCGCCGACAAGGTGATCTACTTCATCGCGCCGGTGATCTCGGCTACGACGGCGTTCACCGCGTTCTCGGTGATCCCGTTCGGCGGGGTGGTCAGCTTCGGGCACTACCACACGGCGCTGCAGCTGACCGACGTGCCGGTCTCGGTGCTGGTGCTGCTGGCCTGCTCCTCGCTGAGCGTCTACGGCGTGGTGCTGGCCGGCTGGGCGTCCGGTTCCACCTACCCGCTGCTCGGCGGGCTGCGGTCGAGTGCGCAGATGATCTCGTACGAGGTCGCGATGGGCCTGTCCATCGTGGCGGTCTTCATGACCGCGGGCACCATGAGCACCTCGCAGATCGTCGCGGCGCAGGCCGAGGGCAACGCGGCCGACATCTCGATCCTCGGGTTCCACCCGACGACACCGAGCTGGTACGCGGTCCTGCTGCTCCCGAGCTTCGTCATCTACTGCATCTCGGCCGTCGGTGAGACCAACCGTGCTCCGTTCGACCTCCCCGAGGCCGAGTCCGAGCTGGTCGGTGGCTTCCACACCGAATACTCGTCGTTCAAGTTCGCGATGTTCTTCCTCGCCGAGTACATCAACATGATCACCGTCTCGGCCTTCGCCACCACGCTGTTCCTCGGCGGCTGGCGGGCGCCCTGGCCGATCACCTGGTTCTGGCACGGCGCCAACACCGGCTGGTTCGGTCTGATCTGGTTCTTCGCCAAGATCCTGATCCTGCTGTTCGGCTTCATCTGGCTGCGGGCCACGCTCCCCCGGATGCGCTACGACCAGTTCATGCGCCTCGGCTGGAAGATCCTCATCCCGGTCAACCTGGTGTGGATCCTCTTCCTGTCGTACGTGAAGCTCGCCAACAGCGAGTTGTCCGACCGCACCAAGTGGCTCACCATCGCCGGCATCGTTGTGGTCGTGCTGCTGGTCGCCATGCTGTGGCCGG
>DASWRZ010000043.1:0-103894 GCA_036402935.1 Actinoplanes sp. | reverse complement strand
TTCGTGACCGGTTATGCCTGGTCAGTCCTCAAGGACGATCGGCGTCGGTGAACTCGGTCAGATCGAGGTGGAGCATGGCGAGCAGCCCGCCGTGCCGGATGGTATCAACGCGCTCGGGCAGCTCACGGTCGACGAAGTCGGCCCGGACGTGCTGACCGCGGTCACGCAGAGCGGTCAGGACAGCTTCCTTTGTGATGATCATTGTCTGCTCTCTTCGGGGTTACGGCGTCGGTGAAGGAGTGAGGCCGCAGAAGTCTGGAGCGACAGTGGCTACCTTACGCCTGTTGCCCCGCCGAGGTTCAAATCCTCAGGTCAGGACGCCGTCCAGCAGCAGGGCGATCAACCGGCCGGCCAGCGCGCGCCGGCTCTCCGACTCGGCGATGAGCGTGGAATCTCTCCCTTGATCTACTGAATCACCGGGCGCAGGCCGGGTAACCAGCCGCCCATGACCAGGGAAACCGATCGCGACGCGAAGTCCGAGAACGCCGGCGCCAGCACCGACCAGTACATCACCGGGAGGCCGGAGACCGGCGACTTCATCGTCGACCAGCCGCCGACCTCCACCACGCCCGCGCAAGGCAGCAGCAACAAGGGCATCAACGACACCAGGGGCAACCGGCCGCCCGACTCCGAGCAGCCGGGCGGGTAGATTGGCCGCCGGGTGATTGGGGGGCTGTCGCGATGGGAAGTGGTGCGGGCATGCGGATCTGGCCCGGTAACCCCTATCCACTCGGCGCGACCTACGACGGCGGCGGGACGAACTTCGCGCTGTTCTCCGAGGTGGCCGACCGGGTGGAGTTGTGCCTGTTCGACGACGACGGCATCGAGACGAGGATCGATCTGCCGGAGCGGGAGGCGTTCGTCTGGCACGGCTACCTGCCCCGGGTGGTGCCCGGGCAGCGCTACGGCTATCGGGTGTACGGCCCCTACGACCCCCATCGGGGGCTGCGCTGCAACCCGAACAAGCTGCTGCTCGACCCCTATGCGAAGGCGATCGACGGGGAGAACGCCTGGAACGAGGCCCTGTTCGCCTACCGGTTCGGCGATCCGCTGTCGCGCAACGACGCGGATTCGGCGCCGTTCGCGCAGAAGAGCGTGGTCATCAACCCGTTCTTCGACTGGGGAAACGACCGGCCGCTGCGCATCCCGATGCACCAGACCGTCATTTACGAATGCCACGTCAAGGGCATGACGATCCAGAACCCGGCCATTCCGGAGGACGTGCGCGGCACCTATTCCGGCCTCGCCCACCCGGCGATGATCAAGCACTTCCAGAAGATCGGCATCACCGCGGTCGAGCTCATGCCGGTGCACCAGTTCGTGCAGGACAGCACGCTGCTCGACCGCGGGCTGCGCAACTATTGGGGCTACAACACGATCGGCTTCTTCGCGCCGCACAACGAATACGCCTCGTTCGGCGGGCACGGCGGCCAGGTGCAGGAATTCAAGTCGATGGTGAAGGCCCTGCACCAGGCCGGCATCGAGGTGATTCTGGACGTCGTCTACAACCACACCGCCGAGGGCAACCACCTGGGCCCGACGCTGTCGTTCCGGGGCGTCGACAATCCCGCCTACTACCGGCTGGTCGACGAGGACAAGCAGTATTACTACGACACCACCGGCACCGGTAACAGCCTGAACGTCCGGCACCACGAATCGCTGCGGCTCATCATGGATTCGCTGCGCTACTGGGTGACCGAGATGCACGTCGACGGGTTCCGATTCGACCTCGCCGCCTCGCTGGCCCGCGAATTCCACGAGGTGGACCGGCTGGCCGCCTTCTTCGACCTGGTCAACCAGGACCCGATCGTCTCGCAGGTCAAGCTGATCGCGGAGCCGTGGGACGTCGGCGACGGCGGCTACCAGGTAGGCGGCTTCCCTCCGCTGTGGACCGAGTGGAACGGCAAATACCGCGACTCGGTCCGCGATTTCTGGCGCGGCGAACAGGCCAGTCTCGGCGAGTTCGCCTCCCGCTTCACGGGAAGCAGCGACCTGTACGAGGTCGACGGGCGCCGCCCCGTGGCCAGCATCAACTTCGTGACCGCGCACGACGGCTTCACCCTGGCCGACCTGGTGTCCTACCACGACAAGCACAACGAGGCGAACGGCGAGGACAACCGCGACGGCGAAAGCCACAACCGATCGTGGAACGCCGGCGTCGAAGGCCCGACCGAGGACCCGGCGATCGTCCAGCTGCGCGAACGGCAGAAACGCAACTTCCTGGCCACCCTGCTCCTGAGCCAGGGCGTGCCGATGATCGCGCACGGCGACGAGCTCGGCCGCACTCAGCAGGGCAACAACAACGTCTACTGCCAGGACAACTCGCTGAGCTGGGTCGACTGGGAGGAGGCGCGGCACCAGGACGTGCTCACCACGTTCACCCGGCAGCTGACCCGCCTGCGGGCCGACCACCCGATCTTCCGGCGCCGCCGCTTCTTCACCGGCGAGCCGGTCGGCGACACCAAGGTCCCGGACATCGCCTGGCTGCGCCGCGACGGCGAGGCGATGACCGAGGCCGACTGGAACACCCGCAGCGGCATGACCATGACGGTCTACCTCAACGGCCACGGGCTGCCCGAGCGCGACGCCCTCGGCGAGGAGATCACCGACGACTCCTTCCTGCTGCTCTTCAACCCCCTGGGCGAAGAGCTGCGTTTCACGCTTCCGGGCCGCGACTTCGGGCGTACGTGGGAGATCGTCGTCAACACGGCCGACCCGCTGCTGGCGACCCGCCGGAAGACGGCCAAGGCGAGTGGCCAGGTCGACGTGCCGGGAAACACGCTGGTGGTTCTGCGCTGCCGCTACTGATCACCGCGGCGTGCCGCCTGGACGCGGCATCATCGCAGCGTGCAGCTTGCGCGCGGCACCATCGCGGCGTGCGGCTTGGGCGCGGCGGCGGGGAAGCTGTCCGAGCCCGAGTGCCACGGCCGGGGCGGCTCGGGCTCGCCGCTGAGGAGGGGGCAGCCGAGGAGGTCGGCCAGGATGCCTTTTCCGATCCGTTGACCGCGAGGGCAAACAGTGACGTGAGACGCCGGTGGACGACTCGCGAGGGCGCGGCCGCGGAAGAAGCTCCAGATCACCGCGGCCAGGTCGGGCGGCCACGCGTGGCCGGCGCCCGGATAGAGCCGCAGCACGACCGAGCCGCAACCGGCCAGGCCGCGGCAGCCGTTCGCCGCGGCATAGATCTCCGCCTGGCCGGTGACCGAGGGTTCCAGGAGCCCGCCGACCATGTGCGGGATGCCGGCGGCCGGGACGGTCAGTTCGGGGTCGTCGGTGCCGGCCGCGATCAGGATCGGGACCGGGGACGGGTTCGGGCACGGGAACGCGCTCACCGCCCCGAAGACCGCGACCGCCGCGAACAGCTCCGGCCGCTCGCAGGCCAGGCGGTAGGCCATCCGGCCGCCGTTGCTGTAGCCGACCAGGTAGACCGGGCTTCGAGGCGACACCCGCCTGATCACCGCGGTTATGAAGGCCACGTCGTCGACGCCCTGGTTGCCGCAGCAGGCACCCGCGTTCCAGCGCTCGTCGTAGCCGGCCGGGTAGACCAGGACCGCCGCTCCCCCGGTCGCCTCGACGAAGCCGCTGCGGGCCAGCTCGGCCCACGGCGTCGTGCAGCAACCGTGCAGCTCGACCAGCACCGGCAGCGGGCCGCTCGGGTGGGCGGGGCGGACGACCACGTACGACCGGGTCAGCCCACCCGACCGCAGCAGCACCGTGCTGATCACGTAGCCGCCCGGCACGGCCAGGCCGCCGGACAACAGGAGCAGCAGCACGGTCAGACGGCGGATCAAAACTGGAGGCGTGGGTCCTCGTACTGCTTGAACTCGAGCACGTTGTGCGACGGGTCGACGAGGAAGATGGTCCGATGTTCCTCGGCCGTACCCTCGAACCGCAGCGCCGGGCCGGAGAGCACCCGCAGCTTGCGATGCTCGACGAGCCGCAGGAGGCGGTCGAAGTCCGCGGCCCGCGCGAAGGTCACGCCGAAGTGTCGCGGATAGGCGATCGGCTCGGCCGGCACCGCGGACGGATCCAGGTGGCAGACCAGCTGGTCGCCGAAGAAGTCGAAGGTGACGCGGTCGTCGTAGCGGCGGGCCAGCCGGGCGCCGAGGCCGAAGACGTAGAACTCGACCGCGGCGTCGAGGTCGTGGGTGGGTACGGCGACGTGGAACGCGTCTCGGGTGTCACGCATGGTGAACCTCCATCGGGGCAGCCAGGGTCAGCAGGGTGTCGCCGCGCAGGCCGCGGCGCAGGGTTTCGAGGGAGATGAGGTCGGCCGGGGCGATGTTGCCGAGGTTCACGGCCGGTCCGAGGGCGGTGATCAGCTCGACCTGCAGGTCCTTGGTCGGCGCTTCGAAGAGCACGCGCCTGACGTCCACGCCGCGTACGACCGCGGCAAGCACATCGGTGCGCAAGTGGCCGTCCGATGCGGCGATGCCGCTGCGGCCGCTCTCCCGGGCTTCCGTGATCACCATGGTGGCGCCGGCGTCCAGGTCCTCCCGGAGGGCGGAGGACCAGTCGGACGGGGTGAGCGCGGCCGAGCGGTCCGCGTCCTTGTAGCCGACCTCGGACAGCACCGGCCGGTAGCGGGCCATCCGCTGCACGTACTCGGCCTTCATCTGCTGGTCGAGCGGGATGGTGCCGTTGGAGACCTCGATGTGGGTGGCGCCGGTGCGTTCGACCAGGCGCAGGTAGTCGTCGAGCCGGTCGGTCCAGACGTGATGCTCGAACAGCGTGCCGCCGAAGAAGAAGCCGATGCCGGCCTCGGACAGCACCCGGATCTTCCGGTCGAGCTCGCGAGTGACCAGTGCCGTGCCCCATCCGAACTTGACCAGGTCGACGTGGTCTCGGTGGCTTTCGATCACGTCGGTGAACAACCCGGTGGGCAGACCACTGTCGATCATCATGGTCAGACCGTCTGACGTTCTCATCGCGAACCTCCAGGTAGGGGATGGCCGGTCAGCGCCAGGCTGAGCCGGGTGCGTCGCAGCGCGGCGACAACGACCGCGCAGATCAGGTAGACCGCCGGGACGACGACGGCCAGGGCGAGCAGCGTGACCAGGGGCTGGGGCAGGCCGGCGACCAGGCCGCCGAGGCCGGCCACGAGCAGCCCTTGCAGGAGCAACGGATGGGCGAGGTAAACGCCGAACGAGACGTCGGCCCCGGCACGGAAGACCCGGGTGCGGAAGGCCCCGGCGCGGAAGGCCCCGGCGCGGAAGGCCCCGACGCGGAAGGCACCAGTGCGGAAGGCCTCGCCGCGCCGGCTCAGGCCGAGCGCGAGGAAGGCCCAGGCGACGGCGACGCTCTCGATCACGATGAGCGGCTGGAAGACCGCACTCGCGGTGGTCGGATCGCGGTGCAGTACGACGGTCTGGAGGACAAACCATCCCAGTCCGCAAACGGTCACGGCGATCGCCGACAGCAGCACCGCACCGCGATGACGACCGGTCCAGGCGAGCAAGGGCACGGCGTGGACGGCGGCGATGCCGCCGACGACCACGAAACCCAGATAGGAGATCAGGAGGGCGTCCGGCCGGGCGATCAGGTGCGGCAGGATCGCGTACGCCGTGAGCTGGTAGGCGACGGCCGCCACGAACACCGCACGGTGGCGGCCGGCGGTCGCCCGCAGCAGCCGCCGAAGCAGAGGAAATACCAGATAGAGCTGCATCGAGACAAGCAGGAAGTAGAGGTGATACGACGCGGTGCCGGTCAGCAGCGCGACCGGTAACCGCCGCGGCTGCCCGGCGGCCAGCACGTAGATCGCGCTCCACACCAGATAGGGCACCCCGACGAGCAGGAACCGGCGCCGCCAGAACGCGGGCCACGGCTGCCCGCGGTAGGCGTAGGTCAGCACGAACGCGGTCAGCAGGAAGAAGACCTCGCGGCTGACGTGCGTGACGACGAGCACCGCGCCGTTGCTCCAGCCGATCCCGCCCGGCTGCAGCGACACCGTGTGCACCGCGATCACCAGCCCGACGGTCAGCACCCGCACCACGTCGAGCGCCGCTAGATGCCGCCCACCCGCAGCGCCGCGCGCCGGCTCGGCCGTCTGCCGGCCGGCCAGCTCGAGGGCCGGAAGACGCCGCGCCGGCTCGGCGCTCTGCTCGACGGCACGGTCGAGGGCCGGAAGACGCCGCACCGGCTCGGCACTCTGCTCGACGGCACGGTCGAAGGCCGGAAGACGCCGCACCGGCTCAGTGCTCTGCTCGATGGCGAGGTCGAGGGGCGGCGGGTGCCGGTCGGTCATCGGGACAGTTCCTCGCGGACGCGGCGGCGCAAGACCTTTCCGGTCGGGCCGGTCGGGAGGGCGGCCGCCACCTCGATGCGGTCGGGGCGCTTCCAGCGGGCCAGCCGCTGCTCGCAGAGCCGATGCAGCTCGGCGACCACCGACGCGGCGGGGCGGCCGGGCAGCATCGTGACCAGCGCTACCGGCACCTGGCCCAGTCGCGGATCCGCGGTGCCGACCACGGCCGCCGCGCGGATGGCCGGGTGGGTCAGCAGGACCTCCTCGACCTCGAGCGGGAAGACCTTCTCGCCGCCCCGGTTGATGACGTCGTCGGCGCGGCCGGCCAGGTAGAGGAAGCCGTCGTCGTCGCGATGGCCCAGGTCGCCGGTGGGCAGCCAGCCGAACGCGTCGGCCGCCGGGCGGCGGCGTTCGTGGCCGTCCCGGCCGGTCACCAGGTAGTGCGCGGTCACCGCCGGGCCGTGCAGCGCGACCATGCCGGTCTCCCCGGCCGGCAGCAGCTGGCCCTCGGAACCCAGTACCGCCAGGCCGACGCCGACCGGCAGCCCGACCGAGCCCTCGCGGCGGGCCGACGGGTCGAGCGGGTTGGCCGTGATCTGACCGGCCGCCTCGGTCATCCCGTAGGTCTGCAGCACCGAGATCCCGGTGGTGGCGGTGAAGGCCCGCGAAACCGGGACCGGCAGGGGCGCCGAGGCCGACCGGGCGAACCGGATCCGGTCCACGACCGCCGACGGCGGACTGGGCCGGGCCGCCAGCGCGGACAGGATCGCCGGCACGGTGTTGAGCCAGGTCGGGCGCCACGCGGCGACCCGGTCCCAGTAGGCCGAGGCCTCGAAGCGCGGATCGAGCACCAGCGACGCCCCGCTGACCAGGGCCACGAGCAGCCCGATCACCTGGGCGTTGACGTGGAACAGCGGCAGCGGGCTGTAGCCCCGGTCGGCCGGGCCGAGCCGATGGTGCCGGGCCACGCGCCGGGCCGCCGCCAGCAGTTGCGCTTCGGACAGGGCGATGCCCTTGGGTTGCCCCGTCGTTCCCGAACTGGTCAGCAGCACCGCAGGCGGATCTATGACGTGGTCGTGCGGCGGGTGCGCGTGACCGCGTACGAAATCCTCGGGAAGCGTGAGCGAGACGCCCAGCCGGACCACCGCGGCTTCTCGCTCGTGCGGCGTCAGCCGCGGGTCGAGCGGCACCGCGGTGCGCCCGGCCGCGAGAAGGCCCAGGTAGAGGGCCGCGAACTCGAGCGGGTCGGCGGTCGAGATGCCGATCCGCGCCTGCGGCGCGAGAGTCGAGGCGCGCCGGCGCGCCGCCTGCCGGGCGAGATCGGCCCAGGTCAGCGTGCGGCCATCGGGCCCCGAGACGTACGCGATGGCGTCCGGCCGCTCGTCCGCCCGCTGCGCCAGCAGGCGCGCCACCTCGGCCATGCGACCACCCGTCCCTCGAAGCATCTACGGCTTCGAGGTTTCCCGGCGGCCCTATCAAGATCGTGTGAGACGACGATGAGTTGGCTGAACGTCTTGCACTGCCACAAACTTCCCCTGCCACAGCCGACAAGAGGACCTGGCCATGACGGGCACAATGATCGTGACGTGACCGACCGGTAGGGTGACGCGATGGAGCGCACCGCGTTGGTCACCGGCGCATCGTCCGGCATCGGCAAGGCGACCGCGGCGGCGCTGGTCGCCCGGGGCTACCGGGTGATCGGCACCAGTCGTCAGGATCCCGCTTCCCCCGGGTTCGTCTCGCTGGACCTGGCAACGCCGTCGTCGGTCGAAGCGCTCGCCCCGCTGCTGGAAAACGTCGACGTGCTGGTCAACAACGCGGGCGAGAGCCAGTCGGGCCCGTTCGAGGAGCTGCCGGGCGACGCGCTGCGGCGGCTCTTCGAGATCAACGTGCTCGGTCCGGTCCGCCTGGCGCAACTCGCCCTTCCGGGCATGCGCCGGCGGGGGTACGGGCGGGTGGTCATGGTCGGCTCGATGCTGGCCTCGTTCCCGCTGTCCTACCGATCGTCCTATGTGGCCTCGAAGGCGGCCCTGCGCGGCTTCGCCAGCGGCGCCCGGCACGAATACTCGCCGTTCGGCGTGTGGCTGACCACGGTCGAACCGGGCTCCATCAACACCGGCATCAGCGAACGCCGCACCCGCTACACCGCACCCGATTCGCCGTTCCGGGCCGACTTCGACCGCATGCTGGCCGCCCTCGACCGCAACGAGGGCTCCGGCACCCCGGCCACGGACGTCGCCGCCACGATCGTCAAGGCGATCGAGGCCCCGCGCCCGAGACAGCGCTACGCCGTGGGCAGCCGGGCGCCGCTCGCCTTCACCCTGCGCCGCCTCCTGCCCGCCTCGGCGATGGAAAAGCTGACCCACCGCCAGCACGACCTGCGCCGCTGACGGCCGTCGGCCACATGGGCGCGAGCGCACCGTGTGCGGTCGAGCAACACGACGCCGGCGGCTGAGCGGCACCGTCGGGGAGCAAACGGCCACGGCCGGGCGGGGTGCGTTCGCTCGCAGCGCAGCCGGGCCGGGTCCGCCGGCGTGGCCGGGCGCATAGCGTGGGTCCATGGCCGTTATCGGTACCGCCGCCGGCGTCCCGTTCACCGCGCTGCCGCCCGCCGGTGGCGGGTCCGCCCCGCTGGTCGTGACCTGGCACATGATGGACGCGCCGTGCACCGACGCGGCGTTCGCGGCCGCGCTGCCGCTGTCCGGGGTCGCGGCGTGGCGCGTGCATCTGGGCATGCCCTGGTGCGGCCCCCGCGCGTACCCCGAAGGCCGTGCTCTCTCGGTGGAGGATCCGATGATGCTGTACGTGGACCCGGTGGTGCGCCAGGCCGCCGACGAGTTCCCGGCCGCCCTCGCCGACCTGCGATCCCGTTTCCCGATCGCCGACGCGCCGATCGGGGTGGTCGGCGGCTCGCTGGGCGGCGCGGTCGCCCTCACGGTGACCGCGAGCGGAGTCGTGCCGGTGGCGGCACTGGCCGTGGTCAACGCGGCCATCCGGGCCGCGTCCGTCGTCGAGCTCGTCGCGGGGCTCGCCGAGCGGCCCTACCCCTGGGATGCGTCCTCGCGGGCCGCCGCCGACCGGCTCGACTTCGTCGCGCGGGCCGCCGACCTCAAGGGCACGGCCCTGCTCGTGGTCAGCGGCGACGACGACTACCCGGCCTTCCGCGCCGACGCGGCGTCCTTGGCGGCGGCGGTGCCGGACGCGCGCCTGACGACGGTGCCCGGGCTGGCCCACCCGCTCGCCGAACGCCCCGGCGACCAGCCCGCGCCCCAGACCGCACAGGCGAAGACGGTGGACACCGCGATCACCGACTGGTTCGCCACTCACCTCAGCGGTCCGGAAAGTCGGCAGGCTCCCTGACCGACACCCTGGTCGATCATGCGCTGGTAGGCGAGATCACCGGCGTCGGCGGTACGGCGGATGGCCTGGGCGGAGGCGTCGACCCGCTGTCGCACGATCTCGACGAATGCTCCGAGGGGACCGTCGTTGTGCCCGATGATCAGTCCGGGCGCCAGGTCCGCCCTCACACCAGATCGCGTCACTGTCCGGCCGGAACCTTAGTGAGTGACCGGCACCTCCAGCCGGGCGGCCAGTTCGTCGAAGGAGATGCCGAAGGTCTCGCGGACGCGGACGCCGTCCGGCTCGACGAGGAACGTGGCCACGTCGGTGTAGACGCGGCTGACGCAGGCCCGGCCGGTCAGCGGGTAGGTGCACCTCGGCACCAGCTTGGCTGAGCCGTCCTTGGCGAACAGGCTCATCATCACGAAGACCTGCTTGGCGCCGATCGCCAGGTCCATCGCGCCGCCGACGGCCGGGATCGCGTCGGGGGCGCCGGTGTGCCAGTTGGCCAGATCGCCGGTGGCCGACACCTGGAAGGCGCCCATCACGCAGACGTCGAGGTGGCCGCCGCGCATCATCGCGAAGGAGTCGGCGTGGTGGAAGTAGGCCGCGCCGGGCAGTTCGGTGACCGGCTGCTTGCCCGCGTTGGTCAGGTCCGTGTCGACGGCGTCGCCGGTGGCCAACGGGCCCATGTTGAGCATGCCGTTCTCGGTGTGCAGCACGACGTCCTGCGACGCCTCGAGGTAGTCGGCGACCATGGTCGGCTGGCCGATGCCGAGGTTGACGTACGAACCGGCCGGGATGTCCCGGGCCACGAGGGTAGCCATTTCGGCTCGTGACAGGCTCACGCCGGCACCTCCACCAGGCGGTCGACATAAATCGAGGGAGTCACTACCGCTTCCGGGTCGAGATCGCCGACCTCGACGATCTCGGCGATCTGGGCGATCGTGACGCGGGCCGCGGTCGCCATGACCGGGCCGAAGTTGCGGGCGGTCTTGCGGTAGACCAGGTTGCCCATGCGGTCGGCCCGGTATGCCTTGATCAGCGCGACGTCACCGTGGATCGGATATTCGAGCAGGTACTCGCGGCCGTCGATGGTGCGGGTCTCCTTGCCCTCGGCGAGCGGGGTGCCGACCGCGGTCGGGCTGTAGAAGGCGCCGATCCCGGCCCCGGCCGCCCGCATCCGCTCGGCGAGGTTGCCCTGCGGCACCACCTCGAGCTCGATCTTCCCGGCCCGGTACAGCCCGTCGAACACCCACGAGTCGCTCTGGCGCGGGAACGAGCAGATCACCTTGCGTACGCGACCGGCCGCCAGCAGGGCCGCGAGGCCGGTGTCGCCGTTGCCGGCGTTGTTGCTCACGATCGTCAGATCGCCGGCGCCGTGCTCGATGAGTGCGTCGATGAGCTCGACCGGCATGCCGGCCATCCCGAAGCCGCCGACCAGCACGGTCGCGCCGTCCTCGACCGCCGCGACCGCCTCGGCGGCGGTCTGGGCCGAGGCCTTCATTCGGCCAGGACCTTCTGGGCGATGCGGAAGGCCGTGTTCGCGGCCGGGACGCCGCAGTAGACCGCTGTCTGCAAGAGCACTTCCTTGATCTCGTCGTCGGTGAGCCCGTTGGTGCGGGCCGCGCGCACGTGCATGGCGAGTTCCTCCTGGTGGCCGAGGGCCACCAGCGCGGTCAGGGTGATCATCGAGCGGCTGCGGCGGTCCAGGCCCGGGCGGGTCCAGATGCCACCCCAGGCGTACGCCGTGATGTAGTCCTGGAAATCCCGCGTGAACCCGGTCGTGCCGGCCTGGGACCGGTCGACGTGGGCGTCGCCGAGGACGGCCCGCCGCACGGCCAGGCCGTCGTCGTCGCCGAAGTGGCCGTCGAGCAGCGCGGCCACGCCGTCGGGGAGTTCGGCCGGGGCCAGGTGGGCGACGTCGTCGAGGACGACCAGGCGGCCGTCGAGGACCTCGTCGGCGATCAGGCGGAGGCCGGCGACCGGGGCCGGCTGGTCGTGGGCGCCCGCGACCGCCAGGACCGGCTGCTCGATCCGGGGCAGCTCACGGCGTACGTCAAAAAGCGCGAGCGCCTCACAGGCGTAGGCGTAGCTCTCCGGATCGGTCGCGCGAAGCGCGCCGAGCAAGGCCTCGGCCGCCGAAGGCTGCCGCTCCAGGAAACCGGGGCCGAACCAGCGCTCGATCGAGCCGGCCACGACCGACTCGGTGCCTTTCTCCCGCACCAGAGCGGCGCGCTCGTGCCAGGCCGGCGCCTCGCCGAGCCGGGCGCCGGTGCAGAGCAGGGCGGCCCTCAGCACCCGATCCGGGGCGTCCAGCAGCAACCGCAGGCCGACCGCGCCGCCGAGCGAGTCGCCGGCGTAGTGGAAAGGCTCGCCCGGCCGGATGTCGTCGGCCAGCGCGAGCGCCGCCCGGGCGAGGTCGGCGACGGTGTAGCCGGAGGTCGCCGGCGCGCTGCGGCCGTGACCGGGCAGGTCCCAGCCGACGACGTGGAAGCCGCCGCGCAGCCGGGACGCGCAGCGGGCCCACAGCGTCTCGGCCGAGGTGCCGAGCGACGGGCCGAGCAGCAGCAGCGGCTGCCCGGGCGCGTCGGCCAGCACGGTGGCGCTGAGAATCATGCTCACCATTCTTTCCTCACCGTCACGGCGTACTTCGAACGGCTTCTGGGCCTCTTCGGGCGCGGGCCAGCGCGGCGTCGATGATCTCGTCGGTGGCGCCGAGGTAGCTGCCCTCGCCGTCGTCGTACTTGCGCTGCTCGGCGTCGATGCCGGGGCGGGCGGCGGCGAGCGTGGCCGCCATGGCGCTCGCGTCCACCCGGAGGCCGGCGAGCAGCTCGGCGGTCTGGGAAACCGCCACTACCGTACGCCGGGTCAGCGTGCGCAGGGTCGCCCACTCGACGTGCCAGGAGCCGTCCGGGCGCTCGTCCACCGCCGCGGCGGCCGCCGCGTGCAGGGTGGCCGCCAACGGCGGGCCGGCGATGGCGGCCCGCTTGATCAGGATGGCCAGGACCGGGTTCTGCTTGTTGGGCATCGCCGAGGAACCGCCGCGACCGTCCTCCGGGCTCTCGATCAGCTCGTGGATCTCGGGCCGGGCGCCCAGGAGCACGTCGTTGGCGAGGTGTCCGCAGGCGTCGGTGCAGGTGACCAGGGCGTCGCCGGCGGCCGCGACCGGGGTGCGGTTGGTGTGCCAGGGGTCGCGTACGGGCAGACCCAGGTCTTGGGCCGTGGCCGTGACCCACTCGCGGGTCTTGGCCGGTGAGCCCGCGAGGGCGGTCGGCGCCGCCAGGCTGCCGGCCGCACCGCCCAGCTGGATGGGCAGATCGGTGTCCTTCAGGCGGTCGCGGGCGTCGAGGAGACCCTGCAGCCAGCCGCTCGCCTTGAGTCCGAAAGTGATCGGGATGGCGTGCTGGGTCAGCGTGCGGCCGGCCATCCGGGTGTGGCGATGGCGGTCGGCCAGCGCCGCCGCGGCGGCGACCGATCGGTCCAGGTCGGCGCGGACCCGGGCGGCCGCGTCGCGCAAACAGAGCGCCAACGCCGTGTCGAGCACGTCCTGGCTGGTCAGGCCCTTGTGCAAGGCGGCGGGAGCATCCGCGGCCCGCAGGCCTTCGAGCAGCGGAATGACCGGGTTACCACCTTTTTCCGAGGCGATCGACAGCGCTTCCAGATCGGGCTCGAATCCGATATCTACCGTAAATCCGCGGGCGTGCAGCCACGCCTGCTCCACGCGGAGCATCGCGGCGACAAAAGCCTTGTCGCTGAACAAGTCGCCGGCCCGATGATCCCCGGGCCACAACAGATCCGTCACGCCCAAGATTGTCGCTGCCCCGGGTAGCTGAGGAACACGGTCTCGCTCTCGCCCTGCAGGCGAATGTCGAACCGCAGCCCCCGAGTCTCACGGATCGTTATCAGGGTCGCCCGACGCTCGGGAGTCAGCGCCGAGAGCACCGGATCGGCCCCGAACAGCTCCGGATCCGGCAGATAGGCCCGGGTGAAGAGCCGGTCGAGCAGCCCGCGCGCGAAGACCGTGACGGCGAAGAACGGTGGCCGTCCCGTCTCGGTCGGCCCGGGTTCGACCGTGGAGAACCAGTAGTGCCCGTCCGGGTCGGTCGCCGCCCTCCCCCAGCCGGTGAAGGTCCATCCGTCGCGGCTGATCGAGCCGGCCTCCCGCACGACGTTGCCGTCCGGGTCGGCCTGCCAGATCTCGACGACCGCGTCGGGCACCGGATTGCCCCCGCCGTCGAGGACCCGCCCGTGCAGCCGGATCGCGCCGGGGTCGGCGGACGGCACCAGCTCGTTACCGCCGTCGATCGGCAGCCCGAGGTGGAAGAACGGTCCGACGGTCTGTCCGGGCGACGGGTTCATGCGGGGTCCTCTTCGAACAGGGTGCGGTGACTGCCGGTCAGCACGATGTCCCAGCGGTAGCCGGCGCTGAACTCGGGCTCGGTCAGCTCGTGGTCGTAGGCGGCGATCAGCGCCTCGCGGGCCTTCGGGTCGGTCACCGACTGGAAGATCGGGTCGATGTCGAAGAGCGGGTCGCCCGGGAAGTACATCTGGGTGACCAGCCGCTGGGTGAAGTCGGTGCCGAACAGCGAGAAGTGGATGTGGGCCGGCCGCCACGCGTTGACGTGGTTGCGCCACGGGTAGGCGCCCGGCCGGATCGTGGTGAACCGGTACTCCCCGGCCGGCCCGGTCAGGCAGCGCCCGGCCCCGGAGAAGTTCGGGTCGAGCGGCGCCGGGTGCTGGTCGCGCTGGTGCCAGTAGCGCCCGGCCGCGTTCGCCTGCCAGATCTCCACCAGCTGACCGGGGACGGGCCGCCCGTCCCCGTCGAGCACCCGGCCGCTGACCGTCATGCGCTGCCCGATCGGCTCGCCGGGGTGCCGGTTCGTCAGGTCGGCCTCGGCCTCGCCGACGTCGCGGTGGCCGAAGACCGGCGCCCACAGCTCGACGCCCTCCGGGTCGACCGGTTCCGGCTCGTGGTGGGGGTGGCGCAGCACGCTGCTGCGGTAGGGCGGGTAGTCGAGGCGCGGCTGCGACCCCTTCTCCCCGGCCCGCGCGGCGATCTCCGCGTTGATGTCGGCCTGGGTGTCCACGTGGCTGACGCTAGGCGCTGCGGTCGGTCGGCGCGATACTTGTCTTCCATTGGACGGAAGGGCACCTCCATGCCTCCCAGCGTCACCTCGCGCGCCCTCGACGTGCTGGGAGCGTTCGATCCCGACCATCGCCGCCTGACCCTCACCGAGCTGGCGAAGCGCGCCGGCCTGCCCCTCGCGACCGCACACCGGTTGATCGGGGAACTGCAGCGATGGGGTGCGCTCGACCGGTTGTCGAGCGGCGAGTACGTCATCGGGCGCCGGCTCTGGGACCTCGGACTGCTGGCTCCGGTCCAGTCCGGGCTCCGCCAGGCCGCGTCGCCGTTCCTCCACGACCTCTACGGCGCCACCCTGGCGACGGTGCACCTGGCCGTGCGGGACGGAACGTCCGTCCTCTACGTGGACCGGCTCTCCGGCCATGTCTCGGTTCCGGTGGTCAGCAAGATCGGTTCTCGGCTGCCCCTGCACGCGACCGGGGTCGGCAAGGTGCTGCTGGCGTACGCGCCGCCTGCGATCGTCGAGTCCGTGCTGGCCGACCTGTCTCGCGTCACGCCCTATTCCGTGACCCATCCGGCGCGGCTGCTCGCCCAGCTCGAACGGGTCCGCATCGACGGATACGCGACCACGGGCGACGAGATGAGCCTCGGGGCAAGCTCGGTGGCCGTCCCCGTACGCGCCCCCGGCGACGAGGTAGTGGCCGCGCTGGGCATCGTCGTCCCCGACCTGCGCCGCGAGAAGCCCCGCCTGGTCTCCGCTCTGCAGGTGGCGGCGCGCGGCATCAGCCGTACCCTGGCTTCCGGTGAGTGGAAATAGGGCCTTGCCGCCGGGCGGACGCTGCCGTTGGCTTGGGGGATGAGAACCGAGGTCGCCATCGTCGGCGCCGGCCCGGCCGGCCTGCTGCTCGCCCACCTGCTGGCCCGCGGCGGCGTCTCCTCGGTGGTCGTGGAGACGCGCTCGCAGGAGTACGTCGCCTCGCGCATCCGGGCCGGCATCCTCGAGCACTCCAGCGTCGCCCTCCTGACCGAGGTCGGGCTCGGCGACCGCCTCCGGGCCGAGGGCCACGAACACCGCGGCATCTATCTGCAGTGGCCCGGCGAACGCCACCACCTCGACTTCGTCGGCCTGACCGGCCGCAGCGTCTGGGTCTACGGCCAGACCGAGGTGCAGAAGGATCTGGTGGCCGCCGGCACCGCCGAGGTCGTGTACGAGGTCACCGACACCGTGCTGCACGACGTGGCGACCGACGCCCCGTACCTGACCTACACCGACAACTCCGGACAGCAGGGCCGGATCGACGCCGCGGTCATCGCCGGCTGCGACGGCTCCTTCGGCCCGAGCCGCCACGCCGTACCGGCCCACCACTACGAGCGCACGTACCCCTACTCCTGGCTGGGGATCCTCGCCGACGTAGCCCCGTCCACCGACGAACTGATCTACGCCTGGCACCCCAACGGCTTCGCCCTGCACTCCATGCGCTCCCCCACCGTCAGCCGCCTCTATCTCCAGGTCCCCAACGGCACCGACCCCGGCGAGTGGCCCGACCAGCGCATCTGGGACGAACTCGCGACCCGGCTCGGCCACGGCCAGGACGGCTGGAAGCTCACCCCCGGTCCGATCACCGACAAGAGCGTCCTGCCCATGCGCAGCTACGTGCAGACCCCCATGCGCCACGGCCGCCTCTTCCTGGCCGGCGACGCCGCCCACATCGTCCCCCCGACCGGCGCGAAGGGCCTCAACCTGGCGATCGCCGACGTGGCCCTCCTGAGCCGCGCCTTGACCGCCTGGCTCCGCGACAACGACCCCCAACTGGCCGACTCCTATTCCGACGACGCCCTCCGCAGGGTCTGGCGCTGCACCCATTTCTCCTGGTGGATGACGACCATGCTGCACGCCTCGGGCGACGAGTTCGACGCCCAGCTCCAGCTCTCCCAGCTCCGCTGGGTCACTTCCAGCGAGGCGGGCGCCACCGGCCTGGCCGAAAACTACGCCGGCCTGAACATCGGCTTTTAAAACCTTTTCCCGTACGCCCATCAACTCCCCAACCGCACATCCCCCGCCCCCGGCTGCGCCGCTGCCGCACACGCCCGACTTCGCCGGCGGCCGATCCACGATCAACAGGGAACGGCCGATCGTGCCCGACGAGGAAACCGCCCGGCGAGTGGGTGCGACGGCATCACCACCGTCATCGACACGCGGCCGGTTACCGCTATGTAGGCCGCTACCTCGGCGAGCGCCCGTCGAGCAATCCGCCGAACAAGCGGACACAGCCCGGCGAGCTCGACACCACCGTCGGCAGCGGCTCCGGGGCGATCGAGGTCGAGGCGTCGCCTCGGTGAAGCAGGCCAGGTCGCCGCCGGACAAGTACGTCGAGCGCCTTGATGCCGTGGCGGTGCAGTGCAACAACAGCGACCCGTACCCTCTCGCGAACCAACTCGTCGTGGAATACCTACGGGCCGACACACGAACGGCAGCGGGATCACCTTCCGCGGCCGGCGTGCGGCTGAAGATCGCGAAGATGGCGGTCGAGGGCCAACGCATAGCCGCCTTGCGCGCGGCGGCAAGATCTGAACCATGTCTTCCGTACGCCCGCTTCTGCTCAGTGCCGTCGGTTCGTTCCTGCTGGCCGTGGTGGCCTGGATCGTCGGCGTCGAGAGCGGAGAGCTGTGGTCGTTACGGCCCGCCTACGAGTACTGCGGCGGGCACGTAAGGGCCCTCTCCTGGAAGTTCATCCCGCTGACCCATCAATGTTCGTACACCGACGGCACCAGCCGCGAGCTGGTGCCGGTGTGGGTCAACCCGCTCTTCTTCGCCGGTCTGGCCGCCACACTCGTGCTGATCCTGCTGGCGATGCGCGCCGCCAACCGCCCGTAGTCTTCCCGCGGAGACTCTGCCCGATCACCGGTCTCCCGCGGGGACGTCCTTGTCCTGACCGCCGCCGCCGGGACCGCGGTCACCGTCGAGAGCAGCGATGCCCATGTCCGGTGAGTTCACGAATACTGACGCCCTGGTCGGCTCAACCCACCGGTCCGACGCATGCAGGTCGGGCGAGTTCGTGACGGCGTACCGGTTCCAGGATGCTGTACGGACAAGCCGTGAACGCGCGCGGCGGCTTCTGGCAATACCTGGCATGACCCTACGAATCGCCGGAGCAGCCGGCCCGGAGGTGCCCGCGATGGCCGGCGAAGATCCACCGACCGGTCTGTGGCTCAGCGGCCCGCAAGCGTCGGACCGGTTCGCCGTGCTCTTCGACGATCATGCACTGGGGTTGTGGCGCTACCTGGCCCGGCAGGTCGAGGCCGCACAGGCCGAGGATCTCGTTGCCGAGACGTTCCTGACCGCCTGGACGGCCCGCAGTGACTACCGCCCCGCGCGGGGCACCGCCCGGGCCTGGTTGTTCGGCATTGCCGTGAACCTGCTCCGTCGCCACCATCGCAGCCAGGCACAACAACAGCGGCTGTCACGGCGGCTGTCAGGGCACAGCATGCACGTCGACGGGGCCGAGGATCGAGTCGCCGAACGGCTCGATGCCCGTACCCGTCTCGCCGGCCTGGCCGCTGCGATCGCGGAACTACCCGATGGGGACCGGGAAGTGCTTCTGCTGAACAGCCTCGCCGGCCTCGACACCCGGGAGATCGCTACCGCCCTTGGCATTCCGGAAGGCACCGTCCGTTCCCGGCTGCACCGGGTCCGGCGTGCTCTGCGGACGATCTCTGCCACCACGTTCCCGCCGCTGGAAGGCGAGTCATGACCGACGAACTCGATGTTGCTCTGAACGACCTTTACCCGGCCCCGGCCGGGGACTCCGACGTGTTAGAGCGGGTGCGCGTACGCGTGCTGGCGGGTGCGCAGGATCGTCCCACGGCTCGTCACCGACGGTGGCCCCACCGATCGCTGACGGCAGCAGCCGCCGTCCTGGCCGTAGCGGTAATCACCGTCGTGATACGCGGCAACACGCCTCAGGTCGCGATGGTCGAGGTGGCGCAGACACTGAACACCGCCGCCGACGCCCAGATCCGTGCCCTTGACGAGCCGGTCCCCGCAGGCTCGTACCGGTACATCGCCACGCATTCGATAGCCACCAGCTATGGCCCGGGTATGGCGGTGCTGTTCGGCTCCCGGGACGAGAGATGGGTTCCCGCCGACCCGGCCGGCGAATGGTTCATGCTGCGCACCGACACCGGCGAACGCACCCGCCTGTTGGGCACTGAGGAACAGGTCAAGGACGCCGGCCTCGACATCCGGTCGAACCCGGAACGGCTGAGCGGCCGGTGCGGAGCCTTCTACCCGGACTCCGGCGACCTGTGCGCCGCAGCGGGCAACTGGCAAGGTCCCACCACCACGTTCATCGCCGAGCTGCCTCGGGATCCACGCCGGCTCTACGACCGCCTGCGGGCCGACACCAAGGGCCACGGCCAAGACCCGGACCAAGAAGTGCTCGTCTATGTTGCGGACGCGCTGCGCAGTGGCCTACTCCCCGCCGACCTTCGGGCGGCGCTGTACCGGGCCCTCACCTACCTGCCCACGCTGGAGATCACCGAGCGGACGATGACGCTCGACGGACACACCGGCACGGCCCTAGGCATCACCGCCGCCGCAGAGCAGCAGGAAATCGTCATCGACCCGGCGACCGGGGCATTCATCGGCGAACGCCAGCGGCTGGCCAAGGACCAGGACGGCATCCCGGCGGGCACCATCATCGGATCGAGCACCGTGCGCTACGACATCGTCAAGAAGCCGTGGGAACGCCCTGCCGGCTAGGACCTCGATCTCGGCTCAGCAGGTCCGGGCCAGACAGCTTGGGCGTAGCGCAGGGCAGGCCGGGCGGTAAGGCCGAACATGGCGGCGATGTGCAGCGGGTCGCCGCCGGCGGCGCAAGCCTCCTGAGGATGTGGTCCTCGCGAAGTTGCGCAGCCGTCGTTGGAGGCCGTTGAACAGTCTGGTGAGCCAGTACTCGCTGACCGGTCCGCGTTCGTGGGCGGTGCGCCGGGTCAGTAGCAGGTGCGGGTTTCCGGTGTCGGCCAACGTTGGCGCCGGTGGTGCAGGTAGTCGGTGAGCGCGGCGGCGGTGAACGCGTCGAGACGACGACCGCCGTTGCCGAGGTCGATACGCCCGGGCCGGATCGGAGAAACTGAGGGATGGGCGTCAGGCGGCCCGGAGGTCTGCACCACGAACCCTGATCCAGCGACCGGGGCCCGGGCGATTCGGGGCGGCCCGTCGGCTGGCCGGGCGCAAGAGAAATGCGTCATCACCCGCACCGGTCCCGCACCTCGTCATAGGCGATCGGGATCCTTGCGGCGCTGTCGATCGTGTACTTCGGCGTGGTCCTACGTCGGGAGCCGGCTTGAAGGTCACGGGCCCCAGCCACGCCGACCCGGGCCGGCAACGGCCCGCGGCCGGGCTACTCCCGCGCGGCCAGCAGGGTCACCGGCGGACGGCGGGTGGCCGACCACGATGTGATGAGGCTGGTCGCGGCGGTCACGAGCAGGGCGACCGCGCAAGCGGCGGCGATCAACGGCCACGGCAGGGACAGGGCGGGCCGGCCGGTGACCGCCGACGTCGAGGCCACGGCGGCGATCACCGCTCCGGCGGCGGCCAGCCCGCCCAGGACCAGGCCGGCGACCGTGACGGCCGAGGACTCGAGCAGGGCCGAGCGGATCACCTGGGTGCGGGTGAGGCCGGTGACGCGGGCCTCGGCGAACTCGCGGCGGCGGGCGGCGGCGCCGATCACGATGGAGTTGATGACGCCGATCAGGGCGTAGAGGCCGCCCAGGCCCATTATCACCAGCATGATCTTGTTGCTGGTGGAGTTGCGCGAGGAGGCGTCGGCCCGGAGCCAGGTGTCGACGTCGGAGACCTTGCCGATGCGGGACAGCTGCGACCGTACGGAATCGGCGTTCGCGCCCGGCGCGAGGGAGACGAAGGACTGGGTCGGAGCGTCGGCCAACAGAGCCGGCGAGACGATGCCGGGCGGCAGCAGAAGGTTGGCGCCGCCGCTCATCGTCGGGGGCACGCCACCCGCGACCGGCAGCTCGACCAGGGCGGTGTCCGGCAGCTTCAGACGCACGCTTCCGCTCGACGGGACGCCGCCGCCCGGGCCCGCGGCCACGGACCGGCCGCTGAGCGAAGCCAGGGCGCTTGCGGTGCCATGCGCTTTCGCGTACGCGGGCGGGTCGATCACCAAAGCGGTGGCCGTGTCCGACTCCTGGTCTTCGCCGTGGCCGGTGACGATCGTGGCCGGCACCGAGGTCTCGGTCGAGGCGGTCGCGACGCCTCGCACGGCGGCGATGCGGGCCCCGATCGGGCCGGGCGCCTCGACGATGAAGTCGGCGTGCGTCTGGCGGCGCATCTGGTCGATGCCGGAGACCGTGAACGTCGCCTCGGCGCCGGCCGTTCCGGCGATGAGCGCGATCAGGACGATCACGGGGGCCGCGATCGAGGCGCTGCGCCGCCGCGCGTCCCACAGGTTGGCCCGGGCGAGCAGCCCGGCGGCACCGGCGCCGGTCGGGAGCAGCCGGGCCACCAGCGGCACGATCAGAGGGCTCAGCGCGGCGGCGGCGATGGCCGCCGGCAGCGGTACGTTCATGGCCATCGCCGCTCCGCCGTCCACACCGCCGTGCGGAGCGATGATCACGAGGGCGAGCGCGCCGCCGAGGAAGACCAGTGCCGCGATCCAGCGGGCCACGGTCATGACGCGGGCCGCTTCGCCGGTGTCGCGGAGCGCTTCCAACGGGCGTACGCGGGAAGCGCGCCTCGCGGCAACCGCCGCACCCGAGACCGCCAGGCCGATGCCGGCTCCGAAGGAGACGGCGAGGATCCACTCGCGCCATTGGCCGTGGAAACCGGCCGGCACGAAGCCCAGGGTGCGCAGGAGCCACTCCTGGGCGGCCATCACCCCGAGGCCGGCCGGAACGCCGGCGGCGGCGCCGAGGCCCCCGAGAAGCAGGGCCTCGCCGAGCAGCAGGCGGCGCAGTTGGCCGCGGCTGCCGCCGACCAGCCGGAGCAGGGCGAGGTCGCGGCGGCGCTGGGCGACCGTGAACGCGAAGGTCGAGCTGATCACGAAGCCGGCCAGGAACGTCGCGATGCCCAGCACGATGCCGAGCATCGACACGACGGCCGCGATGTTGTCGGAGAACTCCATGCCGGCGGCGGCGCTCAGGCCGGCCGGCGGGTCCATCGTGGCCGCCGAGATCAGCAGGAGCAGCGAGGACTGGACAAGCGCCACACCGAGCGTGACGGAGACGAAGGCGCCCGCGAACAGGGGCCAGCGTTCGGCGAGTCCGGCCCGGCTCATGCCCATCATCGCGCGGCCTCCCATCCGGCGAGCCGGTCGGCGACCTCGCGGGCGCTTCCGCCGGCCAGCCGGTCGACGACCCGGCCGTCGCGCAGGAACACCACGGCGTCGGCCTGGGCGGCGGCGAGCGGATCGTGGGTGACCATGACGATGCTCTGGCCGGCGTCGGCCATCCGGCGCATCAGGTCGAGCACCACCCGGGCGGCCGACGAGTCGAGCGCGCCGGTCGGCTCGTCGGCGAACAGCACCTCGGGCCGGGTGACCATGGCCCGCGCGATCGCGACCCGTTGCTGCTGGCCGCCCGAGAGCTCGCGAGGCTTGTGCCTGGCCCGGTCGGCGAGGCCGACCGCGGCGAGAGTCTCCCGCACTTCGGGCGTACGCGGGCGACGGCCGGCCAACCGCAACGGGAGCGCGACGTTCTGCGCGGCGGTGAGCGAGCCGATCAGGTTGAAGCTCTGGAACACGAAGCCGATCCGCGTGCGCCGGAGGGCGGTCAGTTCGTGCTCGCGCGCCGCGGTGAGGTCGGTGTCGCCGATGAGGACCTGGCCGGCGTCGACCCCTTCGAGGCCGGCCGCGCAGTGCAGCAGGGTTGATTTGCCGGAGCCGGAGGGCCCCATGACGGCCGTCCAGCCGGCCCGGGGGAACTCCAGTGTCACCTCGTCGACGGCCCGGACCGCGGCGCTGCCCCGGCCGAAGACCCGGGTCACGCCGCGCAGTGTCACGGCCGGGTCTGCCCTGGTCATCGTCGTTGTCGTCATGGCTAAGACGCTAGGGGGAAGGGCGGCTGCCGTCGCTGGGGCAGGCCGCCCTCTTTCGGTGGGGTTAGCCGTACCCCCTTAGAGCCGGAAGCCTCCGCTCGCCTCGATGCGCTGGGCGGTGATCCAGGCCGTGCCGTCGGACGCGAGAGCGGCGATCGCCGGACCGATGTCCTCGGCGTGCGCGACCCGGCCGAGCGCGGTCATGCCGCTCATCGCCGTCTGGATCTGTTCGCTGTTGCGCAGATAGGCTCCGGCGAAGTCGGTCGCGACCGGCCCCGGCGCGATCGTGTTGACCGAGATGCCGCGGGTGCCGAGTTCGGTCGCCCAGTAACGGGTCAGCACCTCGACGGCGCCCTTCATCGACGCGTAGACGGCGTAGGGCACGGTCACGAACCGGGCCAGGCCGGTCGAGACGTTGATGACGCGGCCGTTGTCGGCGAGCAGCGGCTTCTCTTGCTCGGTAGCCGTGGCGAGCGCCTGGGTCAGCAGGTACACGCCCTTGTAGTGGACCGCGAAAAGCCGGTCGATGGTCTCCTCGTCGGTGGAGCCGAGAGCCGTGTTCCCGGAGAACCCGGCGTTGTTGACCAGGATGTCGAAGCTGTCGCGGCCCCAGTTCTTGAGAACCGCCCGCAGCGTCTCGACGAAGTCGGGGAACTCGCCCGGCAGGCCGGTGTCGAGCTGGATCGCCTCGGCGTTGCGGCCGCGGGCGGTGACGGCCTCGATCACCTCCAGGGCCTCGTCCGCGTGCGACCGATACGTGAAGACGACGTCGATGCCGGCCCCGGCCAGTGCCTCGACCGCGGCCCGGCCGAGTCCACGGTTCCCGCCGGTGACAAGCGCGATTTTGCTGGACATGGAATTCCTCTTCTTTCGACGGCGCGGTCGGCCGTTCTGTATTGATCGTGGACCGCCCGCCGACGGACAGGCAGGGCTCGTTTACCCAGGGTCCGGGAGTCCCTGGATAGCGCTTGACTCGGTGTACGGCTTGCCGGGATCTGGCGTTCCGGGCTCAGCAACCCGGTCGTGCCGCGGCGGCTGCTCTACGAGCGGTGGAACATGCTCAGCACTGCCACGGGCGCGTTTCATAGCAGCCGTCAAGAAGGACCTGTCACGGTGAGGATCAGCTTCTCCCGGGCGCGGATCACGGCCGCCCGCTGGGCCTCGGTGGTCCGCCGCCGCAAGTCGGCCAGGTCCGCCTCGAGCCGGCTGAGGCGGCTCACCGCCTGGTTCACGTTCGACAGCTCACGGAACAGGGTCTGCAGCGCCGACATGCCTTCGGCCGTACGCGGAAGCCGGTCGAAAGCGGCGGCGGTCCACTCCGGACACGACGCCTTGTCACCGGAGCGGGCGGCCGCTCGCCGCACCCGGTTCACCGCTTGTTTCACCGTACCGGCCGCCTTGCGTGCCCGCACGAGATGGTAGGGATACCGGAGGCGAGCGGTCGCCGCCTCCTTCCGGGCCCTCAGGTCGCGCCCGTCCTGCGTCACCTGCCGGACGGTGCCCGCGAAGGTCTCGATCGGATTGCGCATCGCACGGCACTCCCGAAGGGCGGAGGCGCAGCTCTTGATGATGAGCCTGCCGATCTGGTAGCCGGGATCGAGCCGGGACATCATCGGCTCGATCCGGCGGTCGAGGCCGGCGCACAGCACCTTGATCTGCTTCTGCCCGCCGGCGACCGCCGCCTCGGCGTTGCGGCGTACCTTCCGGGCCTCGCGGTAGGCGAGGCCGGTCGGACCGTCCCGGTTGAACCACCGGTCCCACATCGTGGTGTTGCGCCTGAACTCGACGAGATGCTGTAGGTAGTGCGGCGAGGAATGAGAATCGCCGCGGGCGTGGAAGCCCGCGGCGACACCCATCGAATGCTCCTCAGGAGCAGGTGCTGCCGTTCAGCGTGAAGCCGGTCGGGGCGGCGCTGTTGCCGGTGTGGTTGGCCTGGTAGCCGATCGTGGTCGAGGCGCCCGGGGCGAGCGCGCCGTTGTAGGAGGCGTTGCGGGCGGTCACCTGGCCGGACGCCGGCGAGTAGGTGGCGTTCCAGCCCGAGGTGATGGTCTGGCCGGAGGGCAGCGTGAAGACCAGGCTCCAGCCGTTGACGGCCGACGAGCCGGTGTTGGTGATGGTCACGTTGTTGGTCAGGCCGGTGTTCCAGGCGCTGACGCTCGAGGTGACCTTGCAGGCACCACCGGACGGCGGCGGAGTGGTGGGAGGCGTGGTGGGCGAAGTCGTCGGCGGAGTGGTGGGAGACGTGGTGGGAGGCGTGGTCGGCGGGGTCGTGCCGCCGGTGGTGCCGTCGAGGCCGAAGAACGTGATCGCCAGCTTGGCCTGGCCCGACAGCGGCAGCGAGTGGCCGACGCCGGCGACGCTGATCGCCTCGACCGGGGCGTGGGCCGAGTTGTTGCCGTAGCGGGTGCGGGTCCAGCCGGACTGCGGCGTGTCGGTCTGGACCGGGGTCTGGCTGACGCCGAGGACGTTGGTCCACTGCTTGATCTCTTCGCCGAAGTTGTTGTAGTTCAGCGTCGTGTCGGCGGTGCCGTGCCACAGCTGCATGCGCGGGCGCGGGCCCGAGTAGCCGGGGTAGGAGTTGCGGACCGCGTCACCCCACTGCGCGGCGGTCTTGCTGACCTGGCCGTTGGCGCAGGCACTGTTCCAACCAGCCTGCTGCGAAGGGTCGGCCGGGTTGCCGGCGGTGGCCTGGAAGCACGTGTCGGGCACGCCCATGAAGGCGGCGCCCGCGGCGAAGACGTCCGGGTAGTCGGCCAGCATGACGTTGGTCATCATGCCGCCGGAGGACGCGCCGGTGACGAACGTACGGGACGTGTCGGTGTGGTACTTGGACTGCACGTACTTGACCATCGACACGATGCCGACCGGGTCGCTGTTCCCGCTGTGGCTGAAGGCGCCCGACGACGAGACGTCCCAGCAGGAACCACTGCGGACCGTCGACGGGTAGATGACGATGAAGCCGTACTGGTCGGCCAGCGTGTGGAACTCGGTGCCGGAGTAGAACGCGGGGCCCGAGCCGGTGCAGTAGTGGATGGCGACGAGCACGGCCGGGTTGGTGGGAAGCCGGTCGGGCACGTACACGTACATCCGGATGCCGGTCGGGTTGGTGCCGAATCCGGTGACCTCGGTCAGTGAGGCCGCGGCGGCCGGGTTGGTGGGAAACAGGAAGAAGAGGCCGAGGACGGCGGCGGCCAGGGCCGCCCAGAAGGGTTTTCTCATGGGAGGGTCCTTTCGGGGGTACGGCCGCGCGGACGGGCCGCGACCGCACCACGCTGGGAAAGATCAGCGAGTCGCGCAGGACGGGGTGCCGGACGGGCCGGTCCCGGTGCCCTGGAAGCCGAACTGCGTGTTGTTGCCCGCGGCGACCGAGCCGTTGTAGGCCACGTTGGTGTAGCTCACGGAACCGCTCGTCCCGCTACCGGTCGCGCTCCACGAGTTGGTGACGGCGGCACCGGCCGGCAGGGTGAGCCCGACCGTCCAGCCGTTGATGGCGCCGGATCCGGCGGTCACCGTGACCGTGGCGACGAACCCGCCGTTCCACTGGTTGAGCGAGACCGACGCCGAGCAGCCACCCTGGGCCGGCGGAGTGGTGGGAGGCGTCGTGGGAGGCGTCGTGGGAGGCGTGGTCGGCGGCCCGGTGGTGGGTCCGGTCGTGGGTCCGGTGGTGGGCGGCGAAGTGGTGCCGCCGACGTTGAGTGCGTTCAACGCCGAGGTGTACGCCGCTTTGGGGTTCCCGTTGTTGTCGAACAGCAGCGGCGTGTCGCCCGAGCGCCAGGAGTCACTGTCGCGGATCCCCCACACCGTGATGCCCGTGCACCGGGCGACCCCGAGACACGCCTGTACGACCTTCGCGTAGGTGTTGGCCTGCGCCGTCCCCGATCCCGCGATGTCGAGTTCGGTGATCTGCACGTCCACGCCGAGATCGGCGAACCGCTGCAGGTTGGCCTGATAGTCCGACGGAACCGGCGAGGCCGAGTTGATGTGCGACTGGAACCCGACGCAGTCGATCGGCACCCCACGGGTCTTGAAGTCCTTGACCATGTTGTACACAGCGGTCGACTTCGCGTTGACACCGTCGGTGTTGTAGTCGTTGTAGCAGAGCTTGGCGCCCGGATCCGCGGCGTGCGCGGTCTTGAACGCCACCTCGATCCAGTCGTTGCCGGTGGCCTGCAGGTTGGACTGCCGCCGCGAGCCGTCGCCGTTGTCGGAGAAGGCCTCGTTCACCACGTCCCAGGCGTAGATCTTGCCCCTGTAGTGGGTGGCCACGTTGGTGATGTGGTTGATCATCGCGTTGCGCAGCGCCGTTCCGGACAGCGAAGCCACCCAGCCGGGCTGCTGCGAGTGCCAGGCGAGGGCGTGGCCGCGCATCCGCTGCCCGTGTGCCTGTGCGTGGGCGACGATCTGGTCGCCCGAGGTGAAGTTGAACTGGCCCTGGGACGGCTCGGTGGCGTCCCACTTCATCTCGTTCTCCGGCGTGATCATGTTGAACTCGCGGTCGAGGATGCCGGAGTAGACCGTGTCGCTGAGCTTGTAGGCGGCGACGGCGGTGCCGAAGTAGCGGCCGGTGGCGGCCGCCGAGGCACCGAGGGTGGACGCCGCGTTCGCGGTGGTGGAAACCGAGAGCACGGTGCCGAGCGCGACCACGGCGGCGGTTGCGGAGAGGGCGGCGCCTGCGAGGCGCCGCCGGGAGCGTACGAGGGGATCAGACATGCCGATGCCTTTCCAGCAGTCGAGGACGGTGAATCTTCTTAACCGTGAAAGGTGGTGCCAATCCGGATCGACCGAAACATTACAAGCGTGTTGCGGTAATCACAACAGTCAATATCCTCGTGTTCGGCTGGTTATAAAGGTGCAGCTGCGCTGCGTACACCCAATGACCAGCGCCGATGCGAAGGGCGAGAAAAAGTCGATCTCCGCAACTTTCGGCCGAAGGCCGAGGGTCGGCGCGCCGGTCGTCGTGATGAAACGGTTCAGCTGGAGAAGAGCAGGAATCGACAAGCCCCGGGCCGGACCGTCCCACTAAGTTAGGGCGATGACCACGCAGCCCCACGCCGCCGACCGGCACGACCTGATCCGCGTGCACGGCGCGCGGGAGAACAACCTCAAGGACGTCGACGTCGAGCTGCCCAAACGCCGGCTGACCGTCTTCACCGGCGTCTCCGGCTCCGGCAAGAGCTCCCTGGTCTTCAGCACCATCGCCGCCGAGTCTCAGCGCATGATCAACGAGACCTACAGCGCGTTCGTCCAGGGCTTCATGCCCACCCAGGCCCGGCCCGACGTCGACGTGCTCGACGGCCTCACCACCGCGATCATCGTCGACCAGGAACGCATGGGCGGCGACGTGCGCTCCACCGTGGGCACGGCCACCGACGCCAACGCGATGCTGCGCATCCTGTTCAGCCGGCTCGGCCGGCCGCACATCGGCTCACCCCAGGCGTTCTCGTTCAACGTCGCCTCGATCAGCGGCGCCGGCGCGGTCAACGTCGAAAAGGGCGGCCGCCAGGTGAAGGAGCGGCGCTCCTTCAGCATCCTCGGCGGCATGTGCCCCCGCTGCGAGGGCCGCGGGTCGGTCTCCGACTTCGACCTCGCCCAGCTGTACGACGACACCAAGTCGCTCAGTGAGGGCGCGCTGACCATCCCCGGCTACAGCATGGACGGCTGGCAGGGCCGCATCTTCCTCGGCTCCGGCTTCTTCGACATCGACAAGCCTCTGCGGAAATACACCAAGCGCGAGCTCAACGACCTGCTCCACAGGGAACCGACGAAGATCAAGGTCGAGGGCATCAACCTCACCTACGAGGGCATCATCCCCAAGATCCAGAAGTCGATGCTGTCCAAGGACATCGACTCGCTCCAGCCCCACATCCGCGCCTTCGTCGAGCGTGTCATCACGTTCACGGTCTGCCCCTCCTGCTCGGGCACCCGGCTGAGCGAACAGGCCCGCTCGTCGAGGATCAACCACCTCAACATCGCCGACTGCTGCGCCATGCAGATCAGCGACCTGGCGACGTGGATCCGCTCGGTCCAGGACCCGTCGGTCGGCCCGCTGCTCGCTTCCCTGCAGCATCTGCTCGACTCGTTCGTCGAGATCGGCCTCGGCTACCTCAGCCTCGACCGCCCGTCCGGCACCCTCTCCGGCGGCGAGGCCCAGCGCACCAAGATGATCCGGCACCTCGGCTCGTCGCTCACCGACGTCACGTACGTCTTCGACGAACCCACCATCGGCCTGCACCCGCACGACATCCAGCGCATGAACGACCTGCTGCTCCAGCTGCGCGACAAGGGCAACACGGTCCTCGTCGTCGAGCACAAGCCGGAGGCGATCGCGATCGCCGACCACGTCGTCGACCTGGGCCCGGGCGCGGGGTCGGCCGGCGGCCAGGTGGTCTTCGAAGGCACGGTCGACGGGCTGCGGGCCAGCGGCACGCTCACCGGCCGCCACCTCGACGACCGGGCGTCACTCAAGGAAGCGGTCCGGACGAGGTCCGGAGTTCTTTCCGTACGCGGGGCAGACGTCCACAACCTCAAGAACGTCGACGTCGACATCCCCCTCGGCGTACTGACCGTCATCACCGGTGTGGCCGGCTCCGGCAAAAGCTCCCTGATCCACGGCTCGGTGTCCGGGCAGGACGGCGTGGTCACCGTCGACCAGTCGGCGATCCGAGGTTCCCGGCGGAGCAATCCCGCGACGTACACGGGCCTGCTGGAACCGGTCCGCAAAGCCTTCGCCAAGGAGAACGGCGTCAAGCCGGCCCTGTTCAGCGCCAACTCGGAGGGCGCCTGCCCGGCCTGCAACGGCGCCGGCGTCATCTACACCGACCTCGGCATGATGGCCGGCGTCGCCATGACCTGCGAGGAGTGCGAGGGGCGCCGCTTCGACGCGTCCGTCCTCGGCTACAAGCTCGGCGGCCACGACATCAGCGAAGTCCTGGCCATGCCGGTCGACGAGGCGGCGAGCTACTTCGCCTCGGTCTCCCTGCCGGCCGCCTCGAAGATCGTCGAGCGCCTGTCCGACGTCGGCCTTGGCTACCTGACCCTGGGCCAGCCCTTGACGACGCTGTCCGGCGGGGAGCGCCAACGGGTGAAGCTGGCGACGCAGATGGCCGACAAGGGCTCGATCTACGTCCTCGACGAGCCGACAACCGGCCTGCACCTGGCCGACGTCGAAAAGCTCCTCGGCCTCCTCGACCGCCTGGTCGACGCCGGCAAGTCAGTCATCGTGATCGAGCACCACCAGGCCGTGATGGCCCATGCCGACTGGATCATCGACCTCGGTCCGGGCGCCGGCCACGACGGCGGCCGGCTCGTCTTCGAGGGCACTCCGGCTTCGCTCGTCTCGTCGCGCTCGACCTTGACCGGGGAGCATCTGGCTTCTTACGTCGGGGCCTGAAGACCCGGCTTTCCTAGCCGGACGATTGTCAACGGTGTCCTTACCAATGGTTGAGCTCGCCCATGTCCGCGGTTGTTGTCACCCGGAACTGCTCCGCCGATCGCCCGATGCGTCCCGCGACACGACACCGTTAACGTTGACGAATCAGCCTCGACCAGATAATCCGTTCCCTCTTTCTCGGCCAAGCTTAATTACCGGATCGAGCAGGAAGATCCGTCAGGTGATGTGATGTTTGGATCTGTCGTTACCGTTGCACTTATTGCGTCGCTCGTCGTCAGCGTGACGGCAGCCGTCGATGCGTTCCGATACTCTGCGCAGGAATGGCAGGCGGCTCGCCAGAGTCAGTCACTGCGACTGGCCGTTATCCTCAGTCCGCTGCTGGCGTTCCTTTGCTTGCCGGTAGGCGCCGCAATCGCCCTGTACTACGCGATTCAGGTACGTCCCGCCCTGCTGCGGCACAAGCCCCCGCCGGTCAGTCAGGCAGCGGCTCCGGACCGCCGGACGGTGGGCTTCGCCGCCGTCTGGCGCGAACTGTCCTCGGGGCACAAAGCGAGGGTAGTGGTCGCCGGTGTCCTCGCCGTGATCATGGAGGTCGGCGTCTGGAACATCCGCGACCAGGGCGATGCGGTGCCGGCCTGGGCATTTATCGTGCTCGCACCGATCACATTGACGGCCTTCTTCGTAGCTGCATATCTCGGGCTGTGGTTGGCGCAGATCTTCCTGCCCTTCCTCGCGAACTCACCGGACACCACCCTGCCACGGCAGGAACGCATGCGTCGAGCCGCCGTAAAGGAACGCAACGCGTGGCAAGCGGCCGAAGCCGCACGCAGGCAAGCCGAGCAGCTGAGGCGACGTCAACAGTAGTCCCCGAGCTCGGCGAGCCTCATTCTCTGCGCCAAGCCCCGACAACGTGTGGACGAGTACCTTTTCCCAATGCGGGATCGACCCGCGTAGGCGAAGCAAGTGCGCCCGCCTCGGCACAAGCACCCTCGGAGCGACACAGGCCAACGGCCACGCCGCATGTCCGCCATCGAGCGCCGGCGCGCGCCATCAGGCCGCGGTGCTGGGGTGAGCTGCGCCGTGGCAGGGACAGCCGCGGTAGGCGACCGGAGTCGTGGCGGGCGGCCTGAGCTGCTGCGCCGCGGCCTCGATGTCGGTCAGCATTCGGGCCCGCGCCGCCGGGTCGATGCGGTGGCCGCGGACGAAGACGGTGTTGATGCGGGTCGTGTTGCGGATGTCGTGCAGCGGGTCGGCGTCGAGCAGTACCAGGTCGGCGACCGCGCCGCGGGCGATCATGCCCTGGTCGTGCCGGCCGAGGTAGCGCGCGGGGTGCAGCGTCGCGGCGGCGAGGGCCTGGATCGGCTGGAGACCCGCTCGCACGAACAGCGCCAGCTCGTCATGGAGGCTGAAGCCGGGCATGAGGTACGTCGTACCGAGGTCGGTGCCGGTCATCAGCGGCACGCCGGCCGCGGCCAGGTCGGCGGTGAGGCCGAGGCGGCGCTGGAAGAGCTCCCGCGTCTGGGCGATCTGGGTCGGCGTGCGGCCGGGCAGGTACAGGTTGTCGAGCGCCCAGTCCCAGTAACCGATCATGTCGGCGCTGAAGTATCGGTAGCGCGGGTCGTGGCGGTCGATCCGCTCGGGCATGTCGTTGGTCTCGTGCAGTACGAGCGTAGGCGTGACGAAGGTGCCGTTGCGGGCTACGCGGCGGAACACCCGTTCCGCCTTGCGCCGGTCGTAGCTGCGAGCGGCGGCGTACTCGTACGGCTGCATCCGGTTGAACCAGCCGTTGTAGTCACCGCCGGTGATCGGCACGGCGGTGACGCCACGGCGTAGACGGTCCTCCGCGGCCGACGTGTCGTACCAGATCTCGAAGAGGTGCTCGACCGTACGCATGCCGCGGTCGCCGGCCTCGGTCAGCTCGACGAAGTCGGGCACGTGGCCGAGAAACGGCAGGCCGGCCTTGGCGGACTCGTCCGCGATGGCGAGGAACGACTCACGGGTCAGCCGCGTGTAGGTCTTGATGAAGTCGGCACCCGCCGCCTGCTGCTGCCGCACAGCGGCCCGAGCCTGCCCGGGGTCGGCCACCGACAGGTGCACCGAGCCGTCTGGGTCCAGGCCGTCCCACAGCGATGGCGAACCGTCGATGATTTTGCTGCCGATCGACCATTGCGGGCCGAGACGGGCGCCGGCGGCGATCTGTCGCTGCCACTCGCGCGCATCGGCACTGGCCGACATCTGCCGGGTGGTCGTGACGCCGTTCACCGCGTACAGCTCGGGGTCGGTGTCGTCGATGCCGGTGGCGTGGGTGTGCATGTCGGCGAGGCCGGGGATGAGATATTTCCCGGAACCGTCGATGACCGTGGCGGCGTGCGACGCCGGCACCCGTTGCACCGGACCGACGTCGAGGATGCGGTCGCCCTGGATGAGAACGGTCTGGCCGCGCCGGGCGCCGCCGGACGCGTCGATCACGGTCACACCCCGCACCGCGACGAGCTCGCGAGCTGACCGGCCGGAACGGGCCCTGGCCGGCCCCGACAGTCCGAATGCGGCGCCCGCGACGCCCAGTGCCGTGCCGGTGAGGATGGTCCGCCGTTGCATGAGCCTCTCCCTGTCTGCCTGTGCCGATGTCAGGGATCAGCCTGCTCGGCCCGGCCGGTGCAGACACTGGTGCTGGGTTCCGCTTTTGAAGGGGGCCTACTACCCCACCCGGTCACGGTGAGGCTGCGGACAGGCGGCCGGGCGGCCGCCACCTCCTAGCGACAGTCGCCCCCGACCAAGCCGTCATCGCTGCGCACGATGACGAATCGTCACGAGCCGGCGCGCGATGTCTGCGGAGGCCGATAGCTTCGGATTCATGGAGTGGAGCTTTCCAGCGGCCGAAGAGCTCCGGCTGCCGGCTGAGCCGGTCGCGGCGGCAGTCGTCACCCGCATGGGCGGTGTGAACGGCGGCGGGCCGGGTACCCAGGTCGGTCAGCACAGCAGGTCCTGCGAGCACGTCTTACGAGCATTTCTTTCAAGCTGGAGGAGAGGATCATGGCGACTACGGACGCGCTTCTCGAACTGGTCGACGAGCTTTATGCCGCGCAGGAACGGATCGACCGGGACGAGATCTACCGCCGGGCTGTCGTCGCGGAGTTGCCGTCCGACGACATGACCGTGCTCGATCGGCTGCCCGAGGGCGAGTACGCCGAGGACGAGCTGAACGAGGCCATCGCCCAGATCGCCAAGCCCGGCGCCTCCCCGCTGAGCGTCGACGAGGAACCCACCGACTGACGCGCGCGCTCCGCCCACGTGCGAGCCGGCCAGGCCTGCGTGCCTGACCTTCTGGTCAAGATCCGCCACGCGGCCGAGCGGAAGGCCCGTGGTGGTCTGCGACTCTCTACTGGGCGCCCGACGACGAGAAGCTGCCCAACTCTCGGCCTTGACCATCGGCACCGCGCGTAGTTCGCGGCAGATCCGGATGCCTGCACCTCGCCTGGCTGTCACCAGTCGAGGCCGACCCGCCACTCACTACGAGGAATAACCGCAAGCCGTTCACCCTTGACCGGCGAGCGCCCCAGCACATCTTCCACCGCTTGGGCACGTCCACGGCGAGCCGGCAAACCAGGGCGGCGCGCAACTTCGCCGACGAGCGACCACGTACCCTCAACGACCTCGCGTAGAACGACATACATCGATTGCGGCCTTGGGGTCGTCTCAGTTTCTGCCATACCTCATTGTTGACCCACCCCGCATCGCGCCTCGCCGAACGTTCGCTCATCGGCATGTTCGGACGTCGGCGAGCGAGCGACACGCCTGACCAGCCGGGTGTCGGCGCGCAGCCGGTACGGCGGCGTCTCGTTACGGTGATCAGATGCAACGGGATGGTGCGAGGAGACTTGCGAAGCTGGCCACCGCCGATTTGACGTACCCCGAGGTCGGCGCCACACGCGACGGTTCTCTACCGGTGGGCTACGGCCACGTGCTGCGGGACGTCGTCATCGGCACCGGACGTACCACTTTCCAGCGGGTGGCGGACGGCCTTTTCGGCTGGGACATGCACCGAGCTGCCGGGTTCACGGTCGCCAGTTCCGGACGGCGCGCAATGCCCGGAACAGTGGTCATTCTTCGAGTCGCACCCGCGATCGCGGGGTTCCGCATCCCTTGCCGTGTGGTCTACCTCGTCGACGAGCAGGACCGCCAAGGGTTCGCGTACGGCACTTTACCGGGGCACCCGGAACAAGGCGAGGAAGCGTTCCTGGTCACCATTACCGATGAGCAGGTTCGTTTCCGCATCCGCGCATTCAGCCGTCCCGCGTGGCTACTGGCCCGCTTCGGCGGACCGTTCACCCGAATGGTCCAGGAGTACGCCACCGACCGCTACGTGCACGCGGCTCGCCGCATCTCCGAAGCCGGTGCCGAGGGCTGAAAGTCACGCCACAGAACTACAAACACTCGTCACCATCGGCGACAAGGTCCGAGAACGGCTGGCGGCTCTGGAACAGCACCGCGATCAGTCCAGCCACGCGCCGGGCGGATGCTCGGGCGCCGCCAGGTCGGCCACGACCCCGAAATGATCGCTGGCCCACACTCCGTCCACCGGCTGGTCGAAGGCCAACTGGCAGTCCATGACCTGGAGGGTCGGGCCGTGCACTCCACAGCGAACCATGATGTAGTCGATCCGACGTCCCAGCTCGAGTGACATCTCACCGGCCCGTTCGAGCGGATTCAACGGCGTGAACGTGTGCCCCGGGTCGTCCGCATGGACCGCCGTCCACGCATCGCGGTAGGCGACGCTGGTCCCGTGCAACGACTGCTTGCCTGCCCAAAACCGTACGCTGGCCGAGTCAGGGCTGTCGTCGAAGTCCCCGGCCAGCACCACATGCAACTCCCGGTCGGCGACGAGTTCTTCGATGAACCGAGCGCAGGCGACGGCTTGCAGTTCACGTTCGAGGGCGAGCCCCACGTGCCAGGTCGGCTTGTGGTGGACGAACAGCAACGGCCCGATCGGTGGTGGTGCCTCGATCTCACCGGCCACAGCCGCACTCCACGGCAGGTCCACCCGATCGGTGACATGCAGATCGATCTCGCGCACCGTCTTGACCGGCCACCTGCTGGCAAAGGCCGCTCCGACACCGTTGCTGGAGCACCGGGAGTGTCGAACGACGTGATAGCCGGAGCCGAGTAGATCCGGAATCTGGTCATAAGCCGGTCCCTGGAACGTCTCCTGCAGCGCAATCAAATCCGGTCGTAACCGTGCGACACCCGCCTGTATGACTGAGCGCCGACGGTTCCAATCGGCGTGATCCGGCGAGAGCAGGTTGAACGTCATGACCCTGAGGACCTGCTGCGCGTTGCCGGGCGTTGCGACCTCCGCCTCCTGCATCGACGTCAATTACCTACGATCGGGATCGTCTAAACCCCTCCGCACATCGGCATCGTGAGGATGCCACGCAACCGTATTCATGTGGCCCATTGTCAGGGCGACCAAGCCCCAATGCCCCATCCCCGCTATCGGTTGCCGAGAAGGCGATGTAGCGCTTGCCGATCGGCCGGCGCGCCATGGGACGGGTACATGTCGGCAAAGTCGAGCAAAGCCACCCTGTGCAGCGACTGCTCGGCCTGGGCGGGGTCCGCGGTGAACGCCTCCGGTGCCCGGACAACCTGGCCATTCTGGTTGCCGGCCAGATCGCCGATGAGCAGTACGTCGTCGTCAGTGGCCAGCAGACTCAGGTGGCCGGCGGTGTGCCCCGGTGTGGCAACGACGCGCAGTCCACGAATCATGTCGCCCTCATGGGCGGCCGCGACCGCGACGGGGAAGATGTCGTCCGCGCCGGCCCAGACGGCCGCGGCGGGCGCCCGTTCGATGACTTGAGCCAGGCCGCCCGTGTGGTCGGGATGATCGTGCGTCAAGATCACATCGGTCACGTCGCCCCAGTCGCCGCCGATCTCGGCGAGTTTCTCTGCGATCAACGGCACGGAGTGATCCATGCCGGTGTCGACGATGGTCACGCCGGTCGCATGGGGAACGAGGAAGCATCGAACATCGAAATCCATAGCATTCGGTCCGGCAACTCCAGCCGGCAAATGCACCTGGGTGACAACCGGTTGGATCATCGTCGACTCCCGGATTGAGGATGCAGTGCTCAATCATTGCAGACTCAGCCCTTGCGAGAATCCGCCGCCAGAGGTCTGATGCATCGTCATCGGCTGAGTCCGGACTCCAACCCGGGCGGCCGGCCATCACGCTGTAGTCGGTGACGGCGCGGCGCGGCCATCGGGTCGACTGTCGGCGGCCGGTGTGCATTCTTGGCCGGCAGAGAGGGCCGGCGTGACGCGGGAGGCGATCCCGGCGGTGGCGGCGCCGGCGGCCAGGAACAGGGCGCCGAGCACGATCCAGCCGGGGGTGCCGTGCGTGATGGCGGTCGCGGTGACGGTGGCCGGGGCGAGTGCGGTGCCGAGGGCGAACCCGGTCTGGCTGATGCCCTGGTAAGCGCCCGCGTCGCGCGGGTCGGCCAGGTCGAAGGCGAGCTGCCAGCCGCCCGCCTCGGACAGGATCTCGCCGAAGCTGTGCGCGACTACGGCCGGTACGAGCACGCAGGCCGCGGCGGCCGCGTTGCCGGACGCGGCCGCCGCATAGAGCAGGCACGCCGTCAGCAGGAGCACGACCGCGCGGAAGACGGCCCTGCCCGCCGAGCGCACGTCGGTGATCCGGCGGGTGAACCGGACCTGGCCGAGCGCCACCAGCGCCGTGTTGAGCACGAGCAGCAGGGCCACGGTTGCGGCCGGGGCGCGGGTGTGCCCGGTGACCCACAGCGGCAGGCCCACGGTGAGCACGCCGAACTGGATAGTGATCACGCCGTTGAGCGCGGCCACGGCCAGATAGCGGCGGTCGCGCAGGGGCGGCCCGAGCGAGGCCAGCCGCGCGACGACGACGACGACCGGGAGCGTGCGCAACGCCAGGAGCGAGCACAGAACCAGTGCGGCGGCGGCGAGCATGGCCGCCTCGTACGCGAGCTTGGTCCCGAGGGTGAGCGGCCCCGCGGCCGCCGCCGAGCCGACCGCCACGAAGACGTTGGTGGCGACGCGCAGCCGGGCGCGGGCATTCGCCCGCTCCGCCCCCTGGAAAGCCCGCGCGAGCAGCGTCACCTGGGCGGTGCGCTGCGCGCCCTGCGCGCCCACGGCTACGCACGCCACCAGCAGGAAGGCGGTCATGCCGCGGCAGATTCCGTACGCGGCGAGCGCCGCACCCTGCGCCAGCGTGGCGCCGAGCAGGATGCGCCGGGCGCCGAACCGGTCGGCGAGGTAGCCGGCGGCGAGCGACGCGGCCATCCCGGCGACGCCCGCGACGGTGAGGCCGGCCCCGACGACGGCCGGGCGCAGGCCGACCACCTGGGTGAAGTAGAGCGAGCTGATGCTGAACATCAGCCCCTTGGCGATCGAGCCGGTCGTGGTCGAGACGATCAGTGCCTTTTCAACGGGATGCACCCGCCCAGTGCACCGGCGCCCTGCCCGGCGACGCGATCGATGTAGCGTATTGCTTCATGCCCGTGCGGTACGAGCTCAGCGGCCGCGACCTCGGCGGCGTGCGCTTCGCGATCTCGCCGCTGAACGAACTCACCCTGTCGCTGCGTTGCTGGCGCGACCCGGGCCGCTATCCGTTGCAGCTGCCGTGGATCCGCCGCACCCGGCAGCTGCGCGACCGTCTCGACGCCGAGATGCTGAACGCCCTGATCACCGACGTGCTCTGGACGCCGGACTTCCTCACCCCGCACCCGTACTCGCCGCTCACCCGCCTCGAGGACGAACTGGCCGAGGTGGCCGCGACCCCGCCCGACCGGGTCGAGCGGGACCTGCGGCTGCTGCACGGCGACGACGTACCGCCGCTGCTGCGCGGGCCGCACGTCCTCGGCCGGATCGTCGAGGCACTGCAGGGCTACTGGGAACTGTGCTTCGCGCCGTACTGGCCGCGGATGCGCGCGCTGCTGGAGGGCGACGTGACGTACCGGGGAAGGCAGATCGCGCAGCACGGCCTCGCCGTGATGTTCGCCGGGCTCTCCGAGCGCGTCAGCATGACCGGCGACGTCGTGGAGGTCCGTGTCCGCTCGGACGTCACCTACACGCGGGTCACCGACGGCGGCCTCACGCTCGTACCGTCGAACTGGACGAGTGCGGTGTCGACGCCCGTCTCCCCCGACGAACCGCCGATGATCATCTACCTGGCGCGGGGCGGCGGCACCCTGTGGGAGACCGAACCGCTGCCCGCGCCCGGAGCGCTGGCCGGCCTGATCGGCGCCCACCGCGCGGGTCTGCTGGTACGGCTGGAGGCGCCGGCGTCCTCGACCGAGCTGGCCGCCCGGCTCGGCGTCACCGCGACCGCCGTCAACCAGCACCTGCGCGCGCTGCGAGCGGCCGGGCTGCTGGTCAGCGCGCGACACGGCCGATCGGTGCTCTACCGCCGCACCGAGCTGGCCGACCGCCTGCTGCGGGCGACGGCCCCGCGCCGATCCCCGTCCGAGGGCTAGGCCAGTGCCAGCGGCATTGTCTACATCGTACGGTCGGTCTCGGCAGGCGTTCGGCGCGCTCGGGTGCCGCGACGATCGACGGGTTCCGGCTGGTTGATTACTCGGTTGCCGAGCGGCCTACGTGCCGATTTCCCGCGGAACGGTGACCCGTCACCCCCCACCGCGTTGCTCGACACCGGCGCCCGGGTGGTCGCCGACGAGGTGGATCCGACGATGGCCGCCGCACTCCCCACCCTCCCCGACTGCGGGTGGAGGAGCCCATCGGTACTCGCCGGCGTCGGGGATGGTCAAGCAACAGCCCGGCCGGACGGAGTGTCGGCACCGAACGGATCAGAGGTCTCCGGTTCCGGGAGCCGGGACGGGGCGGTGGATTAGGATCGGTCCGGAATGCTCCTATTGCCGGTTTACGTCCGGCGGGACAGAGGGCACCATGGCGGTTACCGCGTTGTTCGTCCTTGTCCTGGTGTGGGTGTCGTGGCGTTATGTACGCGACCGGGATCCGCTGCTGCGTGACGTGATGGCGATTTTCGCCGCGGTGGCGATGCTGTTCGTGCTCGCCGTGTTCAGCCGGGTGGTGGGGGAACCGCCCCGGCCGATACGGGGACTGGTGGTGGCGTTGCTGCTGGCCCAGCCGGCGCTGACGTTGCGTCTGGTCGGACGGCTGCGACCCGTGCCGCGCTGGTTGACGGCGGCCGTCGCGGCGGGCTGGATCGTGTCCGCGATTCCTGTGCTGGTGTTGCCGCGCCCGCTACCGCCGCTGGCCGTCTGGCCCTGCGTGGTGGTGTTCTTCGCCGGGGAGTCCGCCGCCGGGTGGCTGTTCGGTGTCGAGGCGCGCCGCCGGGGCGGTGCGGCGCGTAAGCGGTTGTGGTGTGCCGCCGGCGGCACCGGTCTGTTCGGTACTGCCCTGCTGACGGCCGGCGGCGGCAGTGCCATGTCGGGCAACGCCCGGGTGGCGGCGACGGTGTCGGCGCTGCTGTATCTGCTGGCGTTCGTGACCCCACGGGGGCTTCGTCGAGGTTGGTCGTGGTCGGCGGCCTACGAGGTGATGCGCCGGCTGCTGGCTGCTCCGGTCGACGAGCCGGCCGGGCTGACCTGGCAGAGTTATTGCGAAGGGGCCAAAGACGTCCTCGGTGTCGACGCCGTGGTGGTGTTGATGCCGGTGGCCGGAACCGTGCGTATCGCCGGCGCGGCGGGCCTGCCGCCCAAGGACTACGAGTGCCCCCGGCAGGACCTTGACGAACTGCTCGCCGGCCACGGCACGATCGACGCGCTGGCCGGCTGGACCCATCCGCCGGCCGTGGCCGTCGAGTTCGCGCAGGCGACCCACACCCGCTTCGTGACCGCCGCGGCCGTGACCACGGCCGACGGGCCGGGTGCGCTGCTGGTGCTCAACCAGTACCGCAGCCTGTTCGCCGACGACGACATCGCGTTGTTCACCGATCTCGCCGGCCAGGCCGCGGCGCTGGCCGGCCGGGCCCGGGCGCTGGCCGACCGGGACCGCCTGGCGGTGATCGTGGAATCGTCCCACGACGCGATCGTCGCCACGACTGTCGACGGTGTGATCACCAGCTGGAACACCGGTGCCCAGGAGCTCTACGGCTACCCCCGCGCCGAGGCTCTGGGACGGCACGTGTCCATGCTGTTTCCCGCCGACCGGCGCGACGCCGAGAGGCGGCTGCTCGAGCGGGTCGCCGGCGGAGAACGCGTCGAGCAACGCCAGGCCCGGCAGTTGCGCAGGGACGGCACCGTGGTGACGGTGTCGTTGACCGCGTCACCGAACACCGACCAGCACGGCCAGGTCACCGGGGTGGCGACGATCTCGCGGGACGTCACCGAACGTCAGCGCGCCGAGGCGATGTTCGAGGGGCTGCTCGAGTCGGCGCCGGACGCGATCATCGGTGTCAACCGCGACGGGACCATCGCGCTGATCAACGCGCAGGCCGAGCGGCTCTTCGGTTACCAGCGTGAGGAACTGCTCGGCCAGCCGGTCGACGTGCTGGTCCCCGAACGGCTGCGCGAGACGCACCCGCAACTACGCGCCAGGTATTTCGCCCACCCGAAGAGCCGCCCGATGGGTGCCGGGCAGGCATTGAGCGCGGTACGTAAGGACGGCAGCGAGTTCGCCGCGGAGATCAGCCTGTCCGCGCTCGACACCGACCAGGGCACGATCGTGTCCGCGGCCGTCCGCGACGTGACCGACCGCCTCATCGCCCAGCACGAACGGGAACGCCTGATCGCGCAGGCCGAACGTGACGCCGGCGAACGCCGCCTGCAACACGCCCGCCGGCTGGAAAGCCTCGGCCAGCTCGCCGGTGGCGTCGCCCACGATTTCAACAACATCCTCGCGGTGATCACCAACTACACCGAAATGATGTCCGAAACGCTGGACGCCCCCATCCCCGACCCGGCCGAGCTCGCCGTGGCCCGCAAGGACCTCGACCAGATCAGCCGGGCCGCTGAACGCGCCACCCGGCTCACCAAACAACTGCTCGCCTTCGGCCGCCGCGACATCACCCAGGCCCAGGTCCTGAACCTCAACCACGTCATCGGCGACCTCGAACCGATGCTGCGCCGCACCCTCGGCGAGCACATCCACCCGATCACCACCCTCGACCGGCAGCTGCGGCCGGTCTACGCCGACGCCAGCCAGATCGAGCAGATCCTGGTGAACCTCGCGGTCAACGCCCGCGACGCGATGCCCGGCGGCGGCACCCTGTCGATCGACACCAGCAACGCCGACATCGGCGGTGACGACATCATCACCACCAGCCTTGAACCGGGACAATACGTACGCCTGCGGGTCAGCGACACCGGTACCGGCATGCCCGCCGAGGTCATCGAGCGAGCCTTCGAGCCCTTCTACACCACCAAACCCAAAGGCACCGGCACCGGACTCGGCCTGGCCACCGTCTACGGCATCGCGACCGCCGCCGGCGGGGACGTGCACCTGTATTCCGAAGCCGGCATCGGCACCACCGTCACGGTCGTCCTCCCCGCCGTCGACACGCCCACTGACACCGACACCACGGCGGCCGCACCCGACCGCACCGCCCCCGTCCGCACACCGGCGACCGAGACCATCCTGCTGGTCGAGGACGAAGACGCACTACGCCAGGTAGCCGCCCGCATCCTCACCCGCGCCGGCTACCACATCCTGGCCGCCACCGGCGGCGCGCAGGCGATCCACATCGCCCAAACCCACCCCGACACCATCGATCTCATGCTCACCGACGTGATCATGCCCAAGATGATGGGTAACGAAGTCGCCCAACACGTCCGGGCGATCCGGCCGGAACTGTCCGTGCTCTACATGTCCGGCTACGCCGAACCCGTCCTCACCGAGAACGGCACCCTCCAGGCCGGCGTCACCATCGTCGAGAAACCCTTCACCAGCGCCGAACTGCTCGACCGCGTCCACGCCATCCTCCACCCGCCAACTCCGCACACTCCCGGCACGCCGGCACCGGCACCGGCACCGCCGACATCATCGCCGGGAAAACAGGAGAACCAGCGCAGATGACCGAGCCGAAGCGCTTCCTCCCCGCGGCTGCCGGTGGCGGAAGATCACCTGCAGGTCGGCGAGCGCTGCCGCCGGGGCGGCGCGCAGGAGCGTTGTGGTCTGGTCTTCGAGGACCGCCGCACCCTCACGGTCGGCCGCGTCCAGTGGCAGCGAACGACGTCGCCGTGGTTCGAATTGGCGCGAATCGCCACGCCGTACGCCCCTGCACTCGCATAGTGAGAAGCGATAAGCGGACGCTTATCGGGTCTGGAACTCTCATTTTTATCGGGAAGTGGACTGTCATGGGTGGTGTGGACAGCTCGGCCGGGGTTGCTGTGGAAGCTGGGGTCAGAACGCGGCGGTTGTCGTTCGCTGATCTGAGCGTCAACGTGAAGGTCCTCGCCGCGGTCGGAACGGCGGCGCTGGTCGCGTTGATCGTCGGCGTCCTCGGTCTGCTGGCTCTCGACGCGGCGAGCAACTCGGCTCAGCGGATCTACCGCAGCAACGTCACGAGCATCAGAGCGGTCGGGCAGTTGCACATCGTGGTGTTGCAGGCCCGGGTGGACACCGCGAATCAGGCGCTGTCGGTCGATGCGGCCTCGACCGCAAAGTACGCCGACGCGTTCACCGCGGACCTGCAATCGTTCACGACTGCGATGGCCGCCTACCGCGCCAGCGGGCCGGCCTCGGACGCCGCTCTGGTCGAGCGGCTGCAAACCGACTGGGACGCCTATGCCGACATCGCGGCGAACAAACTGATCGCCGCCGGGCGGCGTAGCGCGCTGGCCGAATGGGCCAAGATCCGCGATACCGAGGCGCTGCCGATCCTGAACAAACTCTTCGACGGACTCACCACCATGGACCGCATCGAAACCGCCGACGCGGCCAAGAACGCCGCCGCGGCGACATCCGAGTACCGGTCCAGCCGGGTCACCTCGATCATCACCCTGGCCGTCGGCGTGATCCTTGCTCTGACGATCGGCTTCATCGTGGCCCGCAAGATCGTGCGCTCGCTGACCAAGGTCACCTACGTGTGTGACGGACTCGCTGACGGCGACCTGACCCGCAGCACCGGCCTGGACACCCGGGACGAGCCCGGCCGGATGGCCCGCGCGCTGGACGCCGCCCTGGCCCGGCTACGGCGGACCGTCGCCACGATCGAGGGATCCGCGACCTCGCTCGCCGGCGCGTCCGAAGAGATGAGCGGTACCGCCGCCAACATCGCCGCGTCCGCGGAGGAGACATCGGCGCAGGCGCTGGCCGTGTCCGCGGCCGCCGAACAGGTCACCCGCAGCGTCGAAACGGTCTCGGCCGGCAGCGAACAAATGGGCGCCTCGATCCGGGAAATCTCCCAGAACGCCGCCGAGGCCGCCCGGGTCGCCTCCGACGCGGTCGCCATCACCGCAACCACCGCGGCCACGATGAACAAACTCGGCGCTTCCTCCGCCGAAATCGGCAACGTCATCAAAGTCATCACGGCGATCGCCGAGCAGACCAACCTGCTCGCCTTGAACGCCACCATCGAAGCTGCCCGCGCCGGTGAGATGGGCAAAGGCTTCGCCGTGGTCGCCTCCGAGGTCAAAGACCTCGCTCAGGAGACCGCCCGCGCCACCGAGGACATCTCCCGCCGCGTCGAGGCGATCCAGTCCGACACCACCGGCGCGGTCACCGCGATCGAGGAGATCTCGAACGTCATCCAACGCATCAGCGAATTCCAAACCACGATCGCCTCGGCGGTGGAAGAACAGACCGCCACCACCGCCGAAATGAGTCGTAGCGTCAGCGAAGCGGCCAGCGGCACCGGCGAGATCGCCCAGAACATCACCGGCGTCGCCGAAGCCGCCCGGATGACCAGCCAAGGCGTCACCGAGACCCAACAGGCCACCACCGAACTCGCCCGCATGTCCACCGAACTCAGCGGTCTCGTCTCCACCTTCCGCCTCTGATCGACCACGGCAACCCCGGCCGCTCAGTACCGCACCGGCTGAAGTGGTGGTCAGCATGACCGCGAACAGCAGTTCGTTCCAGCTCGTGATCACGATGAAGATCGCCGCGGCGGCGATGCCGGCCGGGACCACGGGGCCGATGACCGACCGCAAGATCCATAGGTGGCCGGCGCCGTCGACACGGACCGTCTCGTACAGTTCCCGTGGGGTCTGCTGGCGTACAAGGTCGCGGGTGCCGCCGCGCAGCGCGGCGATTCCCTCGACGAGGTCGTCCGTCTCACCGAGCTCGCTTGCGCCCGGACCTGGACCGTCGGGGTGGGCCTGTCGCCCACCGTCCTGCCGGCCGAGGGCGTTCCGACATTCGAACTGCCGGACGGCGAGATGGAGATCGGCATCGGCATTCACGGCGAACCCGGCAGCGAGCGTGGCCCACTACGGGCCCGACGAAGTGACCGGGCAGCCTCGCCTGGCTACCCCCGGCCGGTTGGCCGACGTGCTCGACGGTGCCGACCTCACCGGGAAGTGCGCCATCGCGCCGTTCGGCGTGCGCGTCGCCCGGAGGCTTACGCCCCGACAGTGATCATTGAACCGGATTCGGATCGGGAGGCCCATTGCGGTGGGTGACCTCGGAGAACCAGCGCGCGCTGTCCTTGGGGATGCGCCGCTGGGTCGGGTAGTCGACGTAGACGAGACCGAAACGCTTCGTGAAGCCCCACGACCACTCGAAGTTGTCCATCAGCGTCCAGACGAAATAGCCGCGCAGGTCGATGCCGTCCTTGATGGCGCGGTGGGCGGTCCGGAAATGGCTGTCCAGGTACGCGATGCGCTGCGGGTCGTGCACGGCGCCGGTCTCGTCCGGCTCGTCGGCGAAGGCGGCCCCGTTCTCGGTGATGTAGAGCGGGATCGGGCCGTAGTCGCGCTGCACCCGGGACAGGACGTCGTACAGGCCCTGGGGGTCGATCTCCCAGCCCATCTCGGTGGCGGGCAGCCCCCGGCGTACGGATTCGACGTCGGTGCTGCCGACCCACGCCGCCGAGCGCGTGGTCGCGGCCTGCGGCGAGCCGGACGCGCGAACGACCTGCCGGCTGTAGTAGTTGACGCCGAGCATGTCCAGCGGCGCGGCGATGGTCTTCTCGTCGCCGTCGGCGATGAACGACAGATCGCTCACGCCGGCCACGTCCGCTTGCAGGTCGTCGGGGTAGCGGCCGCGCAGCAGCGGGTCGAGGAAGATGCGGTTGGTGACCGCGTCGACCCGGCGGGCGGCGTCGCGGTCGGCGTCCGAGTCGGTGGCGGCATTGACCGGATAGAGGTTCAGGGTGATTCCGTACGCCCCGGCGGCGTCCTGCGCGCGCATGGCGTCCACGGCGAGGCCGTGGCCGAGCATCAGGTGGTGGGCGGCCGCGAGCGCGGCGGCCGGCTCCTGGCGGCCCGGTGCGTGGTTGCCGGCGGCGTAGCCGAGGAATGCCGAGCACCACGGCTCGTTGAGCGTGGTCCAGTTGCCGAACCGGTCGTGGAACACCCCATGTACGAGCGCCGCGTAGTCGGCGAAGCGCTGGGCGGTGTCGCGCACCGGCCAGCCGCCGGCGTCCTCCAGCGGCTGAGGCAGGTCCCAGTGGTACAGCGTGGCCCACGGCTGGATCCCGCGCTCCAGCAACAGATCCACCAGCCGACGATAGAAGTCGACGCCGGCCGGGTTGAGCGGGCCACGGCCGTCCGGTTGCAGGCGCGGCCACGCGAACGAGAACCGGTAGTGGGTGACGCCCAGATCGGCCAGCAGTGCGACGTCGTCGGCGTACCGGTGGAAGTGGTCGTCGGCGACGTCGCCGGTCTCGCCGTCGGCGATCCGGCCCGCGGTGTGGGCGAACGTGTCCCAGATGGACGGTCCGCGACCGCCGTCCCGGACGCCGCCCTCGATCTGGTAGCTGGCTGTGGCGGCGCCCCAGGCGAAGCCGTCAGGAAAGAGCATGTCGGTCCTCTCGGATCGGTTTCCACTGTCACAGCCCGGATCGCCCCGGCTCGCACGACGGAACGCCGGTTATCGCGGCTTCACCGCCTGGGCCGCGACGCCGTCAGAGTCGACGATCACCGGGCCGCTCGCGGTGGTCGGGGGGACTCCGTCCGGCCGGCCGCCGAGCACAGCCAACCGCCGTACGAAGGCGTCCGGGTCGTCCGTGCCGAGGCCGACGCCGCGCAGGCCGAGCCGGGCGTCGTCCGGCGGGGCGACGCTCGTGGTGGTCGGCGTGGCGAACGTGAACACCTCGAGCACGCCCGGGCCGGCCTGGAGGTAGGTGATGAGGAAGCCGCGCGGATCCCGGTCGTGACGCAACTGGCCGATGACCTCGTAGCCGAGTGTGTCGCGGTAGTAGGCGAGCGTCGCGTCCAGGTCGGCGACGGTCGTGGCGACGTGGTCGAATGCCGGCGGCGCATCCTTGGGCCGGTGTTCAGCCGCGACGCGTTCGCGTTCGGCCAGTTCGCTCGACACGACCTCGTGGTAGGCCAGATGGCCGTCGATGAACTCCAGCCGGGTGCCGTCCGGGTCGTCGAAGAAGCACAGTCGCACGCCGCCGACGGCGTCGGTCGGCTCGACGGTGAACGCGACGCCGGCGTCCCGGACGCGCTCGGCGCGGTGGTCGACGTTGCCCACCTTGAAGCCGATGTGCCGCAGGCCGCGCTGCAGGTCGTCGTTGCTCCAGCCGCCGAGGCCACCCTCGCCGGCCTCGACCACCTTCAGCAGCACCGGCCCGGCGGTAAGCCAGTGCACACCCTTGACGGACGGCCACGGCACGTCCTCGGTCACCGCGAAGTCGAGCAGGGATCGATAGAAGTCGACGGTGCGGTCGATGTCGCTGCTGCCGATCTCGGCGAACTGGAAACCGGTCTGGCTCACGGAACCTCCTGGATCGGTGCCGGCCGGTCAGTCCTTGACCGCGCCGAGGGTCATGCCGGCCACGAAGCGGCGCTGCATCCGAACGTAGACGGCGATGATGGGAACCACCGACATGGTGAGCGCGGCGGTGAGCAGCGGCCAGTCGGTGGAGTGCTGGCCGACGACGCCGTACAGGACCGGTTGCAGCGGCAGGTACTGCGGCGCCGAGATGAACGTCTGGGCCAGCAGGAACTCGTTCCACGTGGAAAGGAACTGGAAGATCACCACGGTGGCCACGCCGGGCGCGGCCAGCGGCAGCATCACCCGGGCGAAGATGCGGAACTCGCCGGCGCCGTCGACGCGGGCGGCCTGGATGAGCTCGTCGGGCAGGGTCTCGAAGAACGCCCGCATGAGGAACATCGCGAACGGCAGTGCTCCCCCGACGTACACGAGGATCAGACCCTGCCGGGTGTTGAGCAGGTTGAAGGAGCGCATCTCGAGGAACAGCGGGATGATGATCGCGGTGATCGGCAGCATCAGCGTGCTGAGCAGCACCACGTAGATCAGCTGCTTGCCCGGGAACTCGAGCTTGGCGAACGCGTATCCGCCGAGAGTGGCCAGCGCCAGCACGATGACCACGGTGGCGGTGGTGACGTAGACGCTGTTCCAGAAGTGATTCGGGTAATCGAGCTGGGTCCAGGCTCGGCGGTAGGCGCCGCCGGTCACCGAACGCGGGACCAGAGGACCGCCGAAGACGGTGTTGGAGGGCCGCAGGGAGGTGGCCAGCATCCACAGGAACGGGAAGACGGTGACCGCCGAAATGATGATCAGCGCGAGATAGCCGGCCGAGCGGGTGGCGGCGCGGCGGGAGCGCCCGGGCGCCGGCAACGCTTCCCACGTCCCGGCCGGGCCCGGCGCGGCGGCCTGCGCCGCGGTCGTGGGCGCGTCAGTCGACATCGGCCGACCTCCGCGAGATCCTCAGCTGGATCAGCGTCGCGGCGAGGCAGAGCACGAAGATGACCATGCTGATCGCGGTGGCGTAGCCCAGCGCCGGCACCGCCCCGGCGGTCGAACCGAAGGCCAGACCATAGAGGTAGGTGCCGAGCACCTCCGACGCGCGGTTGGGGCCGCCGCCGGTCATCACGTAAATCATGTCGAACGTCTTGAAGCCGTTGATGAGGTTCAGGATGACGACCACGCCGGTGACCGTACGCAGCATCGGCACGGTGACGCTGCGGAACTGCTGACTCGGAGAAGCGCCATCGATGCTCGCCGCCTCGTACAGACTCGGGTTGATGCCCTGCAGACCGGCCAGGTAGATGAGCGTGAACAGTCCCAGCGACTGCCACAGCGACACCACCATCAGCGCCGGCAGCACGGTGTGCGGATCGGCAAGCCAGGGATGTGCGAGCCCGCCCAGCCCGACGCCGCGCAGAATCTCGTTGAACGTGCCGAAGTTCGGCTCGTAGATGAGCTGCCACAGCACACCGGTCACTACGAGCGAGATCACCGCCGGAATGAAGATGAGCGTGCGGAACAGCACGCCGGCCCGCCAACCCCGGTTGAGCAGAACGGCCAGCAACAGCGGCAGAACGGTCTGCAGCACCGTGGTGACACCGGTGAACAGGAACGTATTGCCCAGCACCTTCCAGAACACCGGATCGTCGGCCATCACCTGGAAGTTGCGCACGCCGACGAACCGCGCCGAGCCCAGCCCGGACCAACTGGTCAGGCTCAGGTAGAAGGACCGCAGGAACGGGTAGCCGACGAAGACCACGAAGAACAGCACGATCGGAGCGACGAACAGATAGCCGATCGGGCGGCGGCGGATGCTGCGCCGCCTCGTGGTCAGGGCACCGGCGGTCATTTGCGCTGAGCCTGCTCGACGGCCGACTGGATCGCCTGGCCGGCCTTGGTGGCGTCCGACTGCCCACCGATGAGCGCGGCGAGCCCGTTCGCGGCCGAGTCCGACGAACCCTTGCCGAACAGGATGTGCGGAGCGCCCTTGCCGTCCAGGAGCCACTGGGTCATCTGCTTGAGGATCGGGTTGGCCACCAGCGCGCCGGCCGACTGGGTCGACGGCATGCTGTTGGAGTTGTTCATCGTCCGGGTGTAGCGCTGCGGGTCGTAGATGAACTTGATGAAGTCCAGGGCGGCGGCCTTGTTCTTGCTGTGATTGCTGACCGCCAGCCCGGCGCCGGCCTGATTCGCGGTCCAGTGCTTGCGGCCCGCGGCCCAGGCAGGTGTTTCGGCCACCTTGTAGCGCTTGACGAAGGCCGGCGGTGCGTCCTGCACGAAGCCCTGCGGCGACCACGAGCCGGAGAACAGCATGGCCGCGCGGCCGGTGTACAACAACTGCTCGGCCTGGGTGCCCTGCAAGGCGTTGGCGTTGGGGACAAAGGCGCCGGCCTTGTTGAGTTCCTCCACCTTGGCCAGTGCCTGCGTCACCGGGGCGCTGTCCCACCGGGCCCCGTTGCGTTGCAGATCGAGGTCGAGCACCAGCTGCGGGTTGTCGGTTACCTGGGTGATCAGCGGCAGGAAGAAGTCCAGGCCACTGGTGCCCGGGTTGTTGGACATCGCCAGCGGCAGTTTGCCGATCGCCTTCAGCTTGGCCGCGGCCACCTCGAGGTCGTCCCAGGTCTCCGGCACCTCCGTCCTGGCCTGCGCGAACATGTCAGGGTCGTAGAAGACGCCGAACGTCTGCGCCATCCAGCCGAGGGCGTACTGCTTACCGGCGTCGGTGTACTCGTCGCGGGTGGACTTGAAGAAATCCTTCAGGAAACCTTCGCCCAGCTCGGCGGTGAGGTCCGCGGACACGCCGGCCTTGCCGTATTCGATGGCCAGCACGTGCGGCGCGAAAACCTCCGGCGGGTCACCTGCCGCCACCGCCGCCTGCAGCGCGGGCAGGTACGAGTTCGTGTCACCGAAGACGCGGTTCTGCACCACCACGTTCGGGTTCGCCGACTGGAACTCGCTGACCAGCTTCGGCCACTCGTCGCGCTGCTCGTTATACCAGGTCCACACGCGCACGGTGGTCTTCCCGCCGGCTTTGCCGGTGCCGGTGTCCGGGCTGTCACAGGCGCTCGCCAGCGACGGAGCCGCCAGCGCGGCGACACCGGCGAGGCCGCCGCGGAGGACGCCGCGACGAGTGAGCGGGCGGGACGTCGACGGTTCGGGCCTCATCCGAGGTGCCCCCTTACCGGGTCGGTGATGCGCGGGCCGGGGATTCGCGGCGGAGCGAGATCAAACGGCCGCCGGAGCCCGAGAGTCGCCCGAGGCCGACAACGCTGTCAACCCCGGACCCAGCCCGGCGGACCGAGAAACTCCTGGTCAGAACGCTCGGCGCGCCTCCGGCCATACCGGCAGCGAATAGGGTCTATCCGCTTCGCGGGTAGCTCACGGTCCGCGGCAGCGAGCGGTCTATCGTACGGGTCCCCGGTCCCGACGCCGCGAAGGAGGCCGCCGATGAGGGCCGTGCGCTGGCACGCCCGTCGCGACATCCGGCTCGAGGAGCTGCCTGATCCGCCGGCACCCGGGCCGGGCGAGATCGGCGTGCGGGTCGCCTGGTGCGGGCTGTGCGGCTCCGACGTACACGAGTACCGCTCCGGCCCGTTCCAGATCCCGCTGCGACCGCACCCGGTAACCGGCCGGAAGGCGCCGATCGTGCTCGGGCACGAGGTGTCCGGCTGGGTCGAGCGGATCGGCCCAACCGTGGCCGGGCCGGCCGTCGCCGGGCCCGCCGTCGGCGAACTGGTCAGCCTCAACGGACTCATCCCCTGCCACCGCTGCCCACAGTGCCGGCGGCAGGCGCCGCAGCGGTGTCTGTCGTTCGGCCACATCGGGATGAGCGCCGACGGCGGCCTCGCGGACCGGCTGACCGTACCGGCCGAGATGGTTGTCGCGGCACCGCCCGGCACCGATCCCGAGCTCGCCGCGCTGGCCGAGCCGTTCGCGGTCGCCACGCACGCGATCGCCCAGGCGGACCGACCGGCCGACCAGCGATGCCTGGTCCTCGGCGCAGGGACGATCGGGCTGGCCACGGCCCTGGTACTACGCGAAGCGGGCAACACCGTCACGGTCCTCGACATCGTCCCGGAGCGGATCGCGCACGCGAGCGCGCTCGGCTTGGCGGCAGCCACCGACGCGCGGGCCGCGCCGGCTGCCGTGGTCTTCGAATGCTCCGGGGCGAGCGAGGCGCCGGCGACCGCGATCCGACTGGCTGAACCGGGCGGCCTCGTCGTCTTCGTGGGACTACCCGAGAAACCAAGCATGCTCGACGTCAAGCCGCTGGTGCTGCGCGAGGTGCGTACGATCGGCGCGGTCTCGCACCGCACCCGGGCCGATCTGGTCCCCGCGCTCGGATTTCTCGCCGCCCACCCGGACAGCGCCCGCCGCCTGATCACCGCACGCATCCCGCTGGAGGCGACCGTGCCGAACGGGATCGAGGTGCTGGCATCACCAGCCGCCCGGGTCCACGGCAAGATTCTCGTTCGCGTCGCCGGTCAGACCTTGTCCTGATCGCCCCACGGCCAGCGCGGCGCGGGCACGGCGGCGATGGCCTTGCGGGCGGTCTCGACCGCCAGCGAGCCGATGTCGGCCGAGCGCCACCAGAGCGCGACCCGGCGCTCGCAGAGCGCGTCCGCGAGCGGGATCAGCGCCACGCCGTCGGTGTTCGCGGTCGTCATGGCCAGCGCGTTGGTCACACCCACACCGAGACCGTGCCGCACGATGGACACCAGCGTCTGTGGCTGGTTGGTCTGGAACGCGATGGTCGGCGACAGGCCGGCCTGAGCGAAAGCGAGGTTCGCCTCGAACTGCCGCCCCACGCTGTCGGCGCTCTCCCCGATGGTGACCAGCGGGAACCTTGCGAGTCCGGCGAGCCGCAAATAGGGCGCACCGGCCAGCCGGTGCCCGGACGCGACCACCGCGACCAACGGTTCACGCCACAGCACCAGACTGGCCAGCCGGTCGTCGCTGAGCAACGGCATGACCGGCCGCACCACCAGGTCCACATCGGCGGTGACCAGCGCGGCGCCGAGCGCGACGCTCGGCCCCTCGCGCAGGACCAGGCGGATCTCCGGGTGGGTGCGCTGCAGCCGGCGTACGGCCAGCGGGAACAGGTACGCGGCGGCGCTCGGGTACGTGCCGACGCGCACCTCGCCGCGTACCGTCCCGGTCTCCGAGCCCAGCTCGGACAGCATCGCGAAGCCTCGCAGGATGTGCTGGGCATGCGGCAGCAGCGCCCGGCCCTCCGGTGTCAGCGCGGCGGGGTGCGCGGACCGATCAAACAGTTTGACGCCGAGTTCCTGCTCCAGCGCCGCAACGTGGTTGCTGATCCGCGGCTGGGAGCGGTACAGCGCCTTGGCCGCGGCCGAGAATCCGCCCTGCTGGGCCACCGCGACGAACGCGACGATCCACTCCACGTGGTAGTTGACGATGCTCCGGAACTCCACGGCGGCCGTCCCTCCCGCTCGGGCGGCCGCGTTCAGCGGATGAACTGCTCCACGTACTCGCGGCCGAGACCGACCTCGGCGTAGTGCCGGCGACACATGTCAATCTTGGTGAAAGTGTCCTCGTACCCGTTCTGCCGGCCGTTCTCATCGACATAGACCATCGCACCACTGATGTTGAAGAACGTCACCATCTCGGTGCAGTCCTCGGGTACCGCCAACGTGTGGATCTCCCCCGGCGGCTCGTAGACGAAACTGCCGACCTCGGCCACCCAGTCGTGCTCGTGGTATTTCCACTTCCCGGCCAACACGAAGCCGAACACCGCGCCCGGGTGACGGTGCCGGGACACGACACCGGAGCGTGTCACCTTGAGCAGATTGCACCACTGGCCAGTGATGGTGTTGAACATCAGCGGCCGGAACCAGACGTACGGAGCCTGCGGCACCCAGACACGGTCGTCGTCCGGCACGGCCGCGACGGCGATCTCCAGCGGGACGTCGTTCGAGATGGGTACGGTCGTCATTGTTTCCTCCCTTGCCTTGGCCGGCCTTCCTTTCGTCAGCCGGCCAGATATCCGCCATCGACCGGTAGCACGGCCCCGGTGATGAACGCCGCGTCGGGGCCGGCCAGGAACAGCACCGCCCCGGCCACATCGGCCGGCTCGCCCCACCGGCCCATCGGCGTACGGTCGAGGATGCGCTGCTCGGCGGCCTCGTCCTCGCGGATGCCCGCCGTCAGGGCGGTGCGGATCCAGCCCGGCGCGACCGCGTTGACCCGTACGCCGTCGGCTGCCCAGGCCACCGCCAGCGACTTGGTCAGCTGCACGACCGCGCCCTTGCTGGCGGCGTAGGCCGGCACCCGCGGGCCCCCGAAGTAGCTCAACATGGACGCCAGATTGACCACGCAACCGCGACTGCGGGCCAGCAGCGGCCGTGCCGCGATGCACGCCCGCATCGCGGCAAGCAGGTTCACCTCGATGACGCCGGCGAACACAACCGGGTCGTACTCAGCGCCGCGGCGAATCACGCCGGCCGCATTGACCAGCACATCCAGGCGGGGCAGCGCCATGATGAACTCCTCCACGGCACCACCGCACGTGACGTCGAGTTCGGTGACCTTCGCGCGGCCGGCCACCCCCGCCGGCGTGGCGTCGACGTCCAGACCGGCCACCGCTACGAACGCCCCGGCATCCAGGAACCGCTCCGCGGCGGCCGCGCCGATTCCGCTGGTGCCGCCGATGACGGCGACGACCCGGTCGGCCGGCACATCCATGTCGTTCACAGCCCGATCCCTCCGTCAGCGCGCGAGTCTCGCCGGTCGGCTCGCGAGCAGTATCAACGGCCGAGACAACGACGGCAGCGACTATCGGGAAGCAGAATCGCCGCTATTCGTTGCCTGGGCCCCCCGTAAGGCGGCGACCTGAACCTGAGGGCTGCTGCCGGTCCGGGACGACGACTGGCACATCAGAGATACGCCGACGGTCCCGCCACGCTCCGCACGCAAGATCGCACTCGCACGACGATCGGCTGGTGAGTCATGTCCGGTTCGTCACGTAGGTCGTCATCGTGAGCGGCGTACGACGCCACCGGGTCGTTTCAAGCTCATGCTCCGCGCCTATCTGCCTGAAGCCGCCGTCGTGGACGGCGACTACGAGGTTCCGCCGCTCGTCGAGGTGCGGTCATGAATCGCCTGATCATGAAACACGGCATCCCGGTCACCATCGTCATCCCGGCGATTTTCGCGTGGGTCATCTCCGGAACAGCCACTGAAACTCGAGCGTGACCGGTAGCGCGCCGATCAACGTGACGAGCTTCATCGCCGGACACCCTGCCTACAGCATCGTAGAATCCTGGGCTGAAGGGCCTGGCGGACTGGTTTCAGCGGGCCGGGCCGAGGTGGTCGTGGGCCCACAGGGCGATCATCAGGTCCGTGCGGGCGGTGGCCTCCAGCGGGTTGCAACCGGTCAGGTCGCGGACCCGTTCCAGGCGGTGGCGGACGGTGTTGACGTGCAGGTACTGGGCTCGGGCGGTGTCGACCAGGGACGCGTCGTGGGCCAGGAAGGCGCGCAGCGTCGGGACGTAGTGGGTGCGGCGGTCGCGGTCGGAGCGCAGCAGGGGTTCCAGCAGGCGGTCGACGAACGGGGCCAGGCGGTCGGGCGGCTGCTGGGCGAGCAGGCCCTCCAAGGTGGCCAGGCCTTCCGGGCCTACCGCGTCGCCGGGGCGGCGCCGGGCCAGGTCGAAGGCGGCGCGGGCCTCGGCCAGGGCGCGGGAGGAGTCGGCCAGGGCTACGGTCCGGCTGTAGCCGCAGGGCAGGTTCAGGTCGGCGGCGGCGCGGCGCAGCGGGGCGGCGGACGAGGTGACGGCGAAGGCCATCGCGGGGGTTTCGCCGAACAGGGCCGCAACCGCACCGAGCGGCTGGGTGAGCCGGCGGACGGTGCCGGCGGGCCAGGCCGAGAAGACCAGGGCGTCGGTGGTCAGGCCCGCGGCCGTGGCCAGCGGTTCCAGGGCCGCGGGCGCGGCCAGGCGCTCGGCGACCAGGGTGATCAGTTCGCCGGTGCGTTCGGCGGCCCGGAGTTCGGCCGTGCGGGCGTGGGCCTCGGCGTCGGCGTCGGCGCGGCGGGCGGCGATCCACTCGCTGATGGCCATGAAGGGGCGGCCGAGCGGGGCGACGAGCAGCGGGAGCGCGTGGGCCTGGCAGGCCGCGAGCAGGGCCTCGGGCACGTTGTCGTGCACGTCGCCGGTGCCGAAGCAGATGCCGCTGGCGCCCACGGCGGCGACCGCGCCGACGAAGCGGCGGATGGACTCGTCGCCGGTGACGGCGGTTCCGACGGTGCAGACCAGCTCGCCGCCCGACAGATAGGGCGACGGGTCGAGCAGCTCGGTGGAGTGCGCCCAGCGGACCGGCCGGTCGAGCCCGGCCGCCGGGTAGGCGCACTGCAGCTCGAGCGAGGGTTCGCCGACCAGGTCGGCCAGCGTGATCAGCGGCGGGGTGTCCGGCACGTTGGAGGATCGTACAACCGCGCGACCGTACGCGAGTCGCCTCGTACCGTAATAGGGGTTTGACCTTGTGCTCTGCCTCATCTGCCCGGGATCTTTCACCGAACGTCATCCCCGGAGGTCCGATGAGCACCGAGCCCTCGACAACAAATCCCGACCACGTGTTGAAGCGGGAGTTCTCGCTGTGGTCGTCCTTCGCTTTCGCCTTCGCGTTCATCTCGCCGATCGTGGCGCTGTACGGGATCTTCGGTCTCGCGATCGGCGTCGCCGGCGGCACGTTCTGGTGGGGCTTCCTGCTCGTCTTCGTCGGGCAGCTCCTGGTCGCGCTGGTCTTCGGCCAGCTGGTCTCGCGGTGGCCGCTGGAGGGCTCGATCTACCAGTGGTCACGGCGCCTGGTCGGCCGGGGCTACGGCTGGTTCGCCGGGTGGGCGTACCTGTGGACCCTGGTCATCGCGATGGCCACGGTCGCCCTGGGCGCCGCCGGGTTCCTGGCCAACATCTTCGGCGTCGACGCCCCGACCGCCGGCCAGAAGTCGTGGATCGCGGCCCTGATCCTGATCGCCGGCACCGCGCTGAACCTCATCGGCCGCCAGGCCCTCAAGATCTTCATGTCGGCGAGCATCGTCGCGGAGGTCATCGGGTCCCTCGGCCTCGGGACCTGGCTGTTGCTGTTCCACCGGCACCAACCGCTGTCGGTGCTCACCCACGGACTGGGCAACGGAGTGGGGCACGGCTACTTCGCGCTGTCCGGGCCGTTCCTGGTCGCGGTGGCGTTCATCGGATGGTCGTTCGTCGGTTTCGAGAGCGCCGGCGCCATCGCCGAGGAGGTGCACGAGCCGCGGCGCAACCTGCCCAAGGCGGTCATCTTCTCGCTGACCTTCATCGCGATCGTGGTCATGTACTCCAGCCTCGCGATCATCCTGGCCATCCCGGACATGGCCGACGTGACCTCGGCGCCCGACGCACCCGACCACGTCGCCGACCCGGTCTACGGCACCCTGACCGCCGCGCTGGGCAGCGGCGTCGCCCGGCCGGTCGAGGTGCTGTTCGTCTTCGGCTTCCTCGCGAGCTTCCTCGCCCTGCAGACCTCCGGCTCCCGGATGATCTGGGCGTTCGCCCGCGACAACGCACTGCCCGCGCCCCGGCTGCTCGCCCGGCTCTCGCGCGGGCAGAAACAGCCGGTCGTGGCCATCCTCGTGACGACCGTGATCGGCGCGCTGCTGTTCCTGCTGAGCAACGTCTCGCCGAACGTGTACCTGCTCATGGTCAACTTCACCACCGGCGGCTTCTTCCTGGCCTTCCTGTTCGCCCTGGTCGGCGCGCTGGCCGTGCAGCTGCGCGGCACGTGGCAGCCGGGGCCGTTCACCCTCGGCCGGTGGTCGCTGCCGCTGACCGTGATCGCGGTCCTCTGGGCGGCGTTCGAGTTCCTCAACATCTCCTGGCCGCGGGCGGTCAACGCCGACCGCTACCTGGACTGGTCGGTGTGGATCGCGGTGGCGGTTCTCGGCGTGGTCGGCGCGGTCATCTTCGTGTCGATGCGCGAGCGCATCCCGGTGACGCCGGCCGGCCAGGAAGCGGAGGCCCGGCGATGACCGCGGTCGCGGTGGTGACCGGCGCGGCCGGCGGGATCGGCGCCGCGATCGCCGCCGAGCTGACCGGCCGCGGCTGGCTGGTGGCCGGTCTCGATGTGGCCGAGGTGTCCGGTTGCGCATTTTCGGCCCGGGTCGACGTGCGCGACACCGCGGCCGTGGCGGACGCGGTGGCCGAGCTCGGCCCGATCCAGGCGGCGATCTCGGTCGCCGGCTACTACGAGATGCTGCCGATCGAGCAGATCGACCCCGAGCGCTGGCAGCGGATGCTCGACGTGCACCTCGGCGGTCTGGTCAACCTCACCCGGGCCACCCTGCCCGGCATGTTGGAGCGCCGGTCCGGTCAGATCGTCGCGATCGCCAGCGAGCTCGCGGTCGGCGGCGGCGCCGAGGACGCGCACTACGCGGCGGCCAAGGGCGCCATCCTCGGCCTGGTCCGTAGCCTGGCCGCCGAGGTCGCGCCGGCCGGCGTACGGGTCAACGCCGTCGCGCCCGGCCCGACCGACACGCCGCTGCTCGCCCCCGACTCGCCGTGGCGGGCGCCGGATTACCTGGCCACCCTGCCGTTGCGCCGCCTGACCAGGCCCGAGGAGGTGGCGTTGTGCGTTGCCTGGCTCCTCGACGAGGGGACGTTCTGCGCCGGCGAGGTCCTCAACCCCAACTCCGGAGCGGTGATCTGAATGGGCGCCACTGACCTCACCGGCCGGGTCGCCCTGGTGACCGGCGCCGCGCAGGGCATGGGCGCGGCCCACGCCGAGCGGCTCACCGCGGACGGCGCGACCGTCGTCGTCAGCGACCGGGTGCCGAGCGCGGCCCTGGACGAGGTCGCCGCGCGGACCGGCGGCGTCGCGATGCCGGCCGACATGCACGACCCGGCGGAGGCCACCGAACTGATAAAGACCGTCGAGCAGCGCCTCGGACGCCTCGACGTGCTGGTCGCCAACCACGCGTACATGAGCATGGCGCCGTTCCTCGACCACGATCCGGGCGACTGGTGGAGGATCGTCGACACCAACCTCTCCGGCACGTTCCATCTGATCCGCGCGGCGGTGCCCGGGATGCGGGCCCGCGGTGAGGGCCGGGTGATCGTGATCGCCAGCGGGTGGGGCGTCACCGGATGGCCCGGGGCGACCGCGTACGCGGCCTCCAAGGCGGGGCTGATCGCGCTGGTCAAGACGCTCGGACGGGAGCTCGCCCCGGACGGGATCATCGTCAACGCGATCGCCCCCGGTGTCATCGACACTCCCCAGCTGGAGGTGGACGCGGCGGCGGCCGGGCGGCCTCTGAGCGAGATGAAGCAGGAGTACGCGCGAGCGATCCCGATCGGCCGGATCGGCGCTCCGGCCGAGATCTCCGCCGCGGTGTCGCTGCTGGCCGACTTCCGGCTCCAGTCGATGGTCGGCCAGATCCTGCAGGTCAACGGCGGCGAAACCCGTACCCGAGCATAAGGGGAAGCGTGAACGAGCAGCACCTTCACTACGACAACGGCGTCATCGGGCCGGTCGACGGACTTCGGGTTCCGCGCTATGCCGGGCTCACGACATTCGCCCGGCTCCCCCGCCGCGAGGACGTCGACGACTATGACGTCGCCGTGCTCGGCGTGCCCTTCGACTCCGGGGTCACCTACCGGCCGGGGGCCCGGTTCGGGCCGTCGGCCATCCGCCAGGCGTCGCGGCTCCTCCGGCCCTACAACCCCGCGCTGGACGCGGCGCCGTTCCAGATCGCGCAGGTGGTGGACGCGGGCGACGTCGCCTGCGACCCGTTCCACATCGAGGCCGCCCTCGACCAGATCCGCGACGGCGTCGCCGAGGTCGCCCGGGACGGCCGCTCGGTGGTGGTGCTCGGCGGCGACCACACCGTCGCCCTGCCGGTGCTGCGGGCGCTGCACGCGCAGCACGGGCCGCTCGCGCTCGTCCACTTCGACGCCCACCTCGACACCTGGGACACGTATTTCGACGCCCCGTACACGCACGGGACACCGTTCCGCCGGGCCGGCGAGGAAGGGTTGATCGTCAAGGGCAGCTCGGCTCACGTCGGCATCCGCGGCTCCCTGTACGACCGGCAGGACCTCGCCGACGACGAGGCGCTCGGCTTCACCGCCATCCACAGCCGCGACGTCGACCGCATCGGTGTCCCCGGCATCGTCGACCGGATCCGCGCCCGCGTCGGCGACGCCCCGCTGTACGTGTCGGTCGACATCGACGTGCTCGACCCGGCGTTCGCGCCCGCCACCGGCACCCCGGAAGCCGGCGGCCTCACCAGCCGGGAACTGCTCGCGATCCTGCGCGGGCTCCAGCCGCTGCGGCTGGTCGGCGCCGATATCGTCGAGGTGTCACCCGCCTACGACCACGCCGAGATCACCGCGGTGGCGGCCGCCAATCTCGCGTACGAGTTCGTGACCCTGATGGCGATGCGGAGCAGCCGGTGAACCGGCCCATGACTTGGCCGAGCGGATTTTCCAGCGCGGCGGCGTTCACGTTCGACGTCGACGCCGAGTCGGCGATCCTGTGGAACGCCCCGCGGAACGCCGACCGGATGAGCGTGATCAGCCACCAGGCGTACGGCCCGCTGGTCGGCGTCCCGCGCCTGCTCGACCTGCTCGAACGGCACCGCATCCGTTCGACGTTCTTCGTGCCGGGGTACACGGCCGAGCGCTACCCGCAGACGGTCAAGGCGATCGTCGCCGCCGGACACGAGATCTGCCACCACGGCTACCTGCACGAGCAGCCGACCGGGCTCGACCTGGCGCAGGAGATCGAGGCGCTGGACCGCGGGCTGGACGCGCTGCGGCGTACGGCCGGCGTCACCCCGGCCGGGTACCGCGCGCCGATGTGGGACCTGTCCTGGCGGACGCCGGCGCTGCTGGCCGAGCGAGGCTTCCTGTACGACTCCAGCCTGATGGACGCCGACGTCCCGTACGAGCTGCGGGTCGACGAGCAGCACAGCCTGGTGGAGATCCCGATCCAGTGGAGCCTGGACGACTGGGAGCAGTTCTGCTACCTGCCGGACATCTCCGGCAGCGGGCTGATCGAGACGCCGGCCAAGGCACGCGAGCTGTGGCAGGCCGAGTTCGACGCGCTCCGCGAGGTCGGCGGCTGCTGGGTCATGACCAACCACCCGTTCCTGACCGGTCGGCCGTCGCGGGCCCGCGAGCTCGGCCGCCTGATGGAGCACGTGACCTCGCACGACGACGTCTGGGTGGCCACGCTCGGAGAGATCGCCCGGCACGTACGCCATCTCGGACTGACCCCGCGATCCATCGTCAGACCCCAGCTGTAGCGCCCGGCGTACCGGGGAAAAGGTCGCCGATGCCGATCAGCTCAACGACACCGGCCACCTGGAGCAATGACGGCTGGGAGACTCGAAGGCGTGGACGACTTGGACCCGGGCCTCCCGCCGCCGCTGCACGAGGCCGCGAGGCAGGGTCTTCCACTTCCGGTCGTCGAACGGCGGCTGAGCGAACGGGTCGACGCGCTGTGGCGGGGCCGCACCGCGCTGTGGGAGGCGGTCATGCACCGCCACTACGAGGTCGCCAAGCTGCTGGCCGACGCCGGGGCCGACCCGTGGACGCCGCTGATCGGCGGCTGGTCTCCCGGCCGGCTGGCGCTGGCCGGGCCGCGGCCGACGCTGTTCGGGGCGCCGGACTCCCACTTGACGACGGCCGAGATGACGGCGATCGCCCGGGCGCGGCGCCGGATCGCCGCGGTCGGCGATCCGGAGGTCGAGGGCATGAGCATCGCCTGCGTGGCCCACGTCGACTCGGCGGAGGCGGCCGGGCGGCTGCGGGCGCTGCCGCTCGACATCCCGAACTTCGAGGAGTGGGTCCTCGACCCGTGGTCGGAGGGTATGACCGACGAAGAGGTGGTCCATACCGTCGGTGTGACCGATGTGCCGGGTGGGTGCGTGGTCACCCAGTGGGCCGGCTTCACCGCGGCGACGCCGGGCCTGCTCGCCCGGCTCACGCCGGGCAGTTCGGCGTACGCCGTGTACGTCGACCCGAAGGAGGGCTGCCGGGGCATCGCGTTCCACCACGGCCACCTCGTCGGTGATCACCTGAGCCCGGGCAGCGGCGACGCCGGCCCGGAGGACAGCGGTTCCGAGGTCTTGCGCACCTACCTGTACTACGGGCATCCGGTCGCCTACTGCTGCGACGCGGCGGGCCTCACGCCCGAGAGCCGGCGGCCGTTCATCGGGCCGCCGACGAAGCTGCTCCGGTTGCCTCCGATGCACTGACGTCGGGACAGGACGCCCAGTTCAGGCCAGGAACGCGGCCGGGCACAGTGACATCGCGAAAAGTCCCGGGAAACGCCCTGACAGAATCCTCTGGGTCGGGCCACAGCCGGTTGACAGGTTCCGCCCGATGGTGCGGGCATGGAGATCTGGGACACCGTTCCGGCGGCGCGCACCGTGCTGTTCGTGGTGCACAACGGCACCACGCTCGACCGGTTGCTCGACGTCGCCGAGGTCTTCGCCGACGACCTGCGGGTACGGATCGTGGTCACCTCGGACCTGTCCGACCCGTTCGCCGAGGGCCTGCCCGAGCAGGTCGCGAGCGTCGGCCTGGCCACGGTGCCCTGGAGCGAGGCGACCGGGAGACGCTACGACCTGATCGTCTCGGCCAGCCATCACGGCCCCCTCGAGGAACTGCGGGGACCTCTGCTCACGCTGGCCCATGGGGCCGGCTTCGGGAAGTACGCCCCGGGAAGCCGTTCCGTCTTCGGCCTGGACGCGGAGTGGCTGCTCGACCGGCACGGCCGGCCGGTGGCCGCCGCGCTGGGTCTGGCCTGCCCGCAGGAACTCGCGGTGGCCGCCGACACGGCCGCGATCGTCGGCGATCCGTGTTTCGACCACCTGAGCGCCATGAACCGGGACGGAAACGGCCCACTGGTGATCACCAGCACCTGGGGCCGGCGGTCGCTGCTGGGCGCGAACCCCGCGATCATCCGGGCCGCGGTCGAGGCCGGCTACGACACCCGCCTCATCCTGCACCCGAACATCTGGGCCCGGCACGGCGAACACCAGATCCGCCTCTGGCTGAGGAGGAGCCTCGCCGACGGCCTGACCCTCGTGCCTCCGCTCCGAACCTGGCGCCGGGAACTCGCCACCGCCGGCCACGTGATCGGCGACCACGGCTCGGTCACCGTCTACGGCGCCGCGCTGGGCAAACCGACCCTGCTGGCCGCGTTCCCCGACGACGACGTCGTCCCCGGCTCCCCCGCCCACCGCCTGGGCGCCCTGGCCGGCCGCTACGACCCGGACATCGCGATCGACGTCCAGCTCGACAAGGCCGTCGGGCACCCCGAGCTGGCCGGCCTGGTCACCGCCGCGCCCGGCGAGGCCGAGGCAAGACTCCGCGCCACCTGCTACCGACTTCTCGACCTGGAGGAACCGACGTGCTGAGCCTGTGCATGATCGTCAAGAACGAGCAGGGCGTCCTCGACCGCTGCCTGACCAGCGCCCGCGAGGCGGTCGACGAGATCGTCGTCGTCGACACCGGCTCGACCGACGACTCGATCGAGATCGCCCGCGACCACGGCGCGACCGTCCTCCACCATGACTTCACCGACCTCGACTTCACCGACCTCGACTTCGCCGGCGCCCGCAACCGGTCGCTGGAGGCGGCCCGCGGCGACTTCGCCCTGGTCCTGGACGCCGACGAGACCCTGCACCCGGACAGCGCGGGCCTGGTCCGGCTCCTCGCGGCCGAGAAGCAGAGCGCCGGCTACGTCGTCAACCGCCACAACCGCCGCGACGGCGAGCGCACGACCGTCGACCACGCCGTCCGCCTCTTCGCCCGGCGCCCCGGCTTCCGCTACCGCAACCGCGTCCACGAGACCATCGACACGGCGATCATCGAGTCCGGCGGCCGGCTGCGCCGCAGCCACGTGATCATCGAGCACCACCTTCCCACGATCGAACGCACGGCCGAGAAGAACCGCCTCTACCTGCGGCTGCTCGAGCTCGACCTGGCCGACGACCCCGACGACGTCGACCGCCTCACCTTCCTGGCGGCCGAACACCACAAGCTCGGCGACTACCGCTCGGCCACCGAGGTGGCCGAGCGGATCGCCGGCCTCCTGCCGGACGATTTCGGCGCGCATCTCACGCTTGCGCTTTACCACTTCGCGTACGGCGGGGACCGTGCCCAGGCCCGCCGGAGCGTCCGCACCGCGCTCCGCCTGCGCCCGCGGGACCCCGAGGCGTACGCGCTCTGGACCGCGCTCGAAGAGCAGCAGGAGCACCAGGGTGTCGCCCGGCCCCGCGGTCAGCACGGTGTTGGTATAGGTCGAGGTGGGGAAGACGCCGACCAGGCGCCCCTTGGTGGGATGACGCCCGGCGGTCCCGTCGGCCCGCAGGACGAGCGGCTCGGGATGCCCGCCGCTGGCGATCACCGCGCTGAAGCCATCGGCCTGAAGCGTCAGGATGCCTAACACGACCGTGCAGTAGCGCGCGTCCACCCGATATTCCTGGTAGAGCACCTGGTTGAGGTTGTGCAGGGCGGCGGCCGGATCGGGGTCGTAGACCGCGGCGGCCCGCAGCGTGTAGCGGGCGAGAGCGGTCACTGCGGCGGCACCGACGCCCTTGCCGCTGACATCGCCGAGGAAGAATCCCCACCGGCCGTCGTCGAGCCGGAACAGGTCGTAGAAGTCGCCGCCGACCTCGTCGATCGAGGCCATCCGGTAGTGGGCCGCGGCGTCCAGGCCGGGCGGCGTCTGCAGTGTGGATCGTGCGTACCGACTCGGGCCCCGCGATCGACCTGACCAGGACCGGGAACGTGCCGCCGGCGCTCGTGCGCAGATCGAGCGCGATGCCGCTGATCTCACCCTGCATGGCGAGCAGGAGCGCGAGGTGGGTCTCGTAGTAGATGCGGGCGCCGGTGGTGAGCAGGTCGGCGAACCTCTTCCGCCCGATCAGGTCGTCGCGGGCATAGCCCAGCCAGCCCAGGAGGGTGGCGTTGACCTTGACGATCGTGCCGTCCGCCATCGAGGACAAGTTGCCGCACGGGGCGTTCTCATAGAGGTCGTCCAGCAACGCGGGGAACCCTGCCCTTTCCAGTCGGCTCCGGTCAGGACATTTTTGTCGTACCCCGGGCGTATACCGGGGGCATGAGGTGGTCATCGATCGAGGAGCAGCAGCCCCGGCTGGCGCGGGCGGGCCGGCAGCGGCTGATCGAGCCTGGAGTGGTGCTGGTCGCGACGATCCGGCGTGACGGCACGCCCCGGCTCAGCCCGGTCGAGCCGTTGCTGCTCGACGGCGAGTTGTGGCTGTCGATGATGCCGGCGTCGACCAAGGCCCGCGACCTCGACCGCGATCCGCGCGTGCTGGTCCACAGCATCATCACGTCGCGGGACGGGCGGGAGGGTGAGTTCAAGGTCCGGGGGGTCGTGTGCGATTCACCGTCGCTCGAGGTGCAGGAGCGTTACGCCGCCGCGGTGGCGTCCTCGTTGGGCTGGGAGCCGGTGCCCGGGCGGTTCCGGTTGTTCGCGATCGACATTTCGGACATCTCGGTCGTGCACTATGACGACGCGACCGGCGACCAGTTCGTGACCCGGTGGCCGTCCGGCGGCTCGTTCGTGCGCCGGGGCACGTCGGCGACCACTTTGGGACCGCCGACGCCGCACCCCGGCCTGCTCGGGTCAGGCTAGATGGTTGATGCCTTGAAGATCCGGTACGTGTCGCTGCCGTACGGATGAGGCGAGGGTGTCCAAGATCGGCGTTGCTTACCCAACGGCCGAACCCCTTACGGAGCCCTGCGTGGACGCTGATCTGGACACCCTCGTGACAGGTTCGGCAAACTCGGCCGGGTCCGTCAGTGGGTCGAAGCCGTGTTCGACACCTTGAAAGGGCAGCTCGACCTCGAAGCCCACGGCGGGCGCACCCTGCCCGGCGTCTTCGTCCGCGTCGCTCAGCGCCTCCTCGCCCTGACCACCGTGATCTGGCACAACTGGGCCATCAACACGCCGGTCAAGCGTTCCCTGATCGCCTACGACCACTGAACCTTCAAAGAATCAATCATCTAGGCTCGGCGACCATGAGCACCGTTTCCGACCTTCTGGCCGAGGAAGCGGAGCCCGGCCGGTCTAGACGAGGCCGTGCCGGTGGGCGAAGACGACGATCTGCACGCGGTCGCGCAGGGACAGCTTGCGGAGGATCGCGCCGACGTGGGTCTTCACGGTCGACTCGCCGGCGAAGATGTCGACGGCGATCTCGGCGTTGGAGAAGCCGCGGGCCACCGCCGCGAACACCGCCCGCTCCTTCTCGGTCAGCGTCAGGTATTCGTCCGGGACCGGCTCGGGTGCCCGGAACCGCGCCTCCATCAGCAGAGCGAGGTCGTCCGGGGCGAGTACGGCGTTGCCGGTGTGCACGCTGCGGATGGCGTCGCGCAGCATGGCCGGCGTCGCGTCCTTGAGCAGGAAGCCGCTCGCGCCGTGCCGGATCGCGGCCGCGGCCCGGTCGTCGAGGTCGAACGTGGTGAGGACCAGGACGCGTACGGGCCGGGTCCGTTTCGCCGCCCGCGCCTCGGCGAAGATCTGCCGGGTCGCCTCGACGCCGTCCATCTCCGGCATGCGCACGTCCATCAGTACGACGTCGGGGTCGAGCCGGTCGACCAGGCCGACCGGCTGCCGGCCGTCGTCGGCTCGCCCACGACCTCCATGCCGTCCTGGGCGTCGACGATCACGCGAAGGCCGCCCCGGAAGAGCTTCTGGTCGTCGGCGAGCAGCACCCGGATCGGGTCGGTCATCGGCGCACCTCCGGGATCGTGGCGGACGTGGCGAAGACTTCTCCACGCCGTACGAAAGCAAGCCGGCCGTCGACGGCGCGCAAGCGTTCCGCCATGCCGGTCAGCCCCCGGCCCGGGGTTACCGGCGCGGCGGCGTCGGCGGCGACGCCGTTGCGGACCTCGATGACCAACGCAGTGTCCGACCATTCGCGCCGGACCACGATCGCGCTGTCGCGGCGGCCGTGCCGGACGGCGTTGGTCAGCATCTCCTGCAGCACGCGGTAGGCGATCTCGGCCCGCTCGGCGTCGAGCACGACCACGTCGTGCACGTCGCGGGCCCTCCTCGCCTGCTCGGCCCGCAGCCGGGCGAGTTCGCTGGCCTGCTCGCGGGCCGCCTCGGCCTCGGCGATCTCGGACGCCGCCGCGGCCGCCTCGGTGGCCGCCGACGCCCGCACCCGCACGACCGGGCCGAGCAGCCACGGGACGGCGAGCAGCAGCAGGCCGATGACCGCGGCGCTGACCTGCGGGTGGCCGCCGACCTGGTAGCCGAGCGTCAGCAGCCACTGGACGCCGGCGATCGGGGCGACCGCGCCGGCCACGCTGCCGGCCAGGAAGACGGCGACCACGGCGCCGCCGAGCGGGACCGAGAGGGCGCCCAGCCAGACGACCACGGCAACACCCCAGCGGGCGGTGCCCTAGAGAACGGCCAGATCGGCGGCCTGTACGACCATCACCGGGGCCTGAAATCCGGCCAGAACCGTGCCGAGCACCTCGAGCAGGACGCTGAACCATACGGCCGTCAGGGCGAGGCCGGGCGCGCGGCGGCTCAGGGCCACCGCGACCGCGGTGGCCAGGATGACGACGAACGTGGCGGTGGCCGGGCCGCCGGAGTAACGCCAGTTCACCGTCGTCTCGGCCGGCCCCAGGAGCAGGACGGCCAGGCCGGCCGTCGCGTCCGGGGCCCAGCGGCGGAGAACGGCGTCCAGGTGCTATGCAAGCACGGCCGATCACGCGGGGGGGCCATCACGCGGAGGCCCGGCTCGGCCTCACCGCGGGCTCGCCTCGGTGACCGGGCCGTGCAAGGCCGCCGCGGCCCCGGTCATCAGGGCCCAGTAGCGGTCGCCGTAGCTCCAGTGCCACCACTCGGTCGGGTAGTTCACCAGCCCGGCGCCGCCCAGCACCTCGGCGAGCAGCGTGCGGTTCTCCCGGGCGACCACCGAGATGTTCCCGGCCGCGAAGTAGCAGGCGCCGTCCGACTGCTCGGGCGTCGCGTCCACCACCGTGCCCATGTCCAGTTCGTCGCCGTCGGGGGTGGTCAGGGTGAGGTCGACGGCGGCCCCCGCGACGTGCGGGGCGACGTCGACCGGGGAGACGAAACGGCTGGTCAACTCGTGCAGCTCAGCGTCGCCGGCGTGCGGGTGGGCGGTTCGCAGCTCGGCCCGGTAGCGGGCGATGATCGCCTCCTGGTCGGCGATCGACCGGTGGCCTTCGATCACGCGCAGCCGCACCCCGATGGGCAGCGCCTGCTGGGCGAATCGCAGCCGGTCGGCCAGGTCGGCGCGGACCCGCGCCCGGGCCGGCCCGAAGGCGGCGGCCAGGCGCACCAGCGGCACGCCCCCGTCCCGTACGGGAACCGCCGCGACCCTCGGGTCGCAGAGCAAGATCGTCATGGTTGTCGACGATCGCCGAACCGGGTTGCCCGCACCTCCCTCTTTGGTGCCAAGCCGTGGTCCTGAGGTATCGGTTTGGAAACGGTATCGGCTTGAGATCGGCACGGGCGTGACGGAGGCTACGGCTATGGCGAAGATCCCGGAGCTGCCCCAGGCCATCGAAGTACGCGGAGTGCGGCACAACACGCTGCGCGACCTCGATGTCGACGTGCCGCTCTGGCGGACCGTGGTGATCGCCGGCGTCTCCGGCTCGGGCAAGACGTCGCTGGCGATGGGGACGCTGTACGCCGAGGGGCTGCATCGGTTCCTGGAGGGGCTCAGCACGTACAGCCGCCGGCGCCTGACCCAGGCGCAGCGGCCCGATGTCGACAAGATCGATCATCTGCCGCCGGCGCTGGCGCTGCGGCAGCGGCCGCCGGTGCCGGGGCCGCGCAGCACGGTCGGCACGATGAGCGAGGTCCTCAACGTGCTGCGGCTGATCATGTCGCGGCTCGGCACGCACGTCTGCCCCAACGGTCACGACGTGCCGCCCTCGATCGAGACCCAGGCGATGGTGATCACGTGCCCGACCTGCGGCGTCGAGTTCGGCGCGCCGGGGGCGGAGACGTTCGCGTTCAACTCGATCGGGGCGTGCCCGCGGTGCAACGGCATCGGCACGGTGTTCGAGGTCGACCCGGCGACGCTGGTGCCCGACCCGTCGAAGACGATCGCCGACGGCGCGGTGCTGCCGTGGAACGTGGGTGGGCGGCGGCTCAGCATGTACGCGGCAGGTGAGCTCGGCGTCCGACTCGACGTGCCGTGGAGCAAGCTGACCCGCAAGGAGAAAGACCAGGTCATGACCGGCAAGCCGGTCAAGCAGGCAGTCACCGTCTCGGGTCGCAACGGCCGGCAGGTGCAGTTGAACGTCACCTACGACAACGCCGTCACGGCGGCCTCGAAGTCGGAGAACAGCAAGTACCTGGACACCCGGACCTGCCCGGTCTGCCATGGTTCCCGGCTGCGGCCGGAGGCGCTGCGGTCGCGGCTCGACGGGCGGAACCTGGGTGAGGTCAGTGCCCTCTCCCTGGACGAGCTGGCCGGGTTCGCCGCGGCCCTGCCGCCGTTGATGCCGTCGTCGCTGGAGCGGATGACGACCGGGCTCCTCCGCGAGCTCGACGGGGCGATCCAGCCGCTGCTCGAGCTGGGACTGGGCTATCTGGGGCTGGACCGGGCCGGGGCGACGCTCTCGACCGGCGAGCGGCAGCGGATCGAGCTGACGTCGACCGTGCGAGCCAACACGACCGGCATGCTCTACGTCCTGGACGAGCCGTCCGTCGGTCTGCATCCCAGCAACGTCGAGGGTCTGCGCACGACGATCGCCGCACTGGCCGCCAACGGCAACTCGGTGGTGATCGTCGAGCACGACCTGGACGTGGTGCGCACGGCCGATTGGATCATCGAGATGGGCCCGGGCGCGGGCCGGCTGGGTGGCGCGGTCGTCGCGGCCGGCACTCCGGCGCAGATCGTCGCGAACCGGAAGTCGATCATCGGTCCCTACCTGGCCGGACGCCCGGCGGTGACCCGCCCGCCTCGGCCCGGGGGAGACTCCCAAGTCAAGATCGTCGTGACGAGCCTTTACAACCTCCGCGATGTCACCGCGTCCTTCCCGGTCGGCCGGCTGACCGCGCTGGCCGGGCCGTCGGGTGCCGGCAAGACCGCGCTGGTCCTGGACAGCCTGATCCCGGCCGCTCGCGCGACGCTGGCCGGCACCGCCCTGCCGTCGCACGTCAAGTCGCTCGCGCTCGGTCCGCTGCGCCAGGTGGTCGAGATCGACGCCACCCCGATCGGCCTCAACGCGCGATCGACGCCGAGCACCTACTCGGGTGCCTTCGACGCGATCCGCGGCCATTTCGCGGCCGCGTCCGGCCTGTCCGCGGGCCACTTCTCCTTCAATACCAAGGAAGGCCAGTGCCCCACGTGCCGGGGACTCGGCTCGATCGACCTGGACGTGCAGTACCTGCCCGATATCAATGTCGAATGCCCGACCTGTCACGGCGCCCGATTCAACGACAAGACCCTTTCCGTACGCGTCGACCAACTGTCCATAGCCGATGTGCTGGGTCTCACCGTTCAGGAGGCGCTGGACCGCTACAGCGGCGTGGCCGCCATCGCCCGGCCGCTGCGTCCGATCGTGGACGTCGGCCTGGGCTATCTGCGCCTCGGCGAGCCGACGCCGTCCCTGTCCGGCGGCGAGTCGCAGCGGCTGCGGATCGCGGCCCGCCTCCGCAGCAGCCAGCGCGACGTGCTCTACGTGCTGGACGAGCCGTCGACCGGCCTGCACCCGGTCGACATCGCCACCCTGATCGGTGTCTTCGACCGTTTGCTGCGGGACGGCGCCACGATCGTCGTCATCGACCACGACCTGGACGTCCTGGCCGCCGCCGACCACCTGATCGACATGGGCCCGACCGGCGGCCCCGATGGTGGCCGCATCGTCGCCGAAGGCACCCCCGCGCAGGTCGCCGCCGATCCCCGGAGCGTCACCGGTCCCTGGCTGGCCACCCACTTCAAGCTCGTCGAGCCGTCGCAGACCTAGCGCGCCGCGGGCCGGTGTAGGTTTCACGACCATGTCCCTCGTCGTCCCGTATGACCCGACTTGGCGGGCGCGCGGCGTCGCGCTCGCGGCCGAGATCCGCGATGTCCTCGGCCCGCTCGCCCTGCGGGTCGAGCACATCGGCAGCACCTCGATCCCCGGCATGGCGGCCAAGCCGGTCTACGACCTGCAGGTCAGCGTCGACGACCTCGAACAGGCGGCGAAGGCCTTCGATGCGCCGCTGGCCGGCCTCGGGCTCGAACGCCGGCCGTGGGAACGCGACCACGTCCCGGCCGGCCACGACGACCCGCCGGAGTTGTGGGCCAAGCGCCTCTGGAGCCGGTCGGCCGGTCCCGAACGGGTCAACCTGCACTGCCGGCCCGCCGGGTCACCGAACGAGCGGCTGGCCCTGCTGTTCCGCGACTGGTTCCGGGCCCACGCGATGGCGGTTCCGGCCTACGCACGCTTCAAGGAGAGCCTGTCGGCAGCGGTCGGCGACGACGTCGAGCCCTACACCGACGTGAAGGACCCGGTGGTCGACCTGGTGATCGCGGTCGCCGAGGAGTGGGCCGCGGTCACCGGCTGGACGGTCTAGACGACGTGTCGCGGCGACACCCGACGCGCCACTCTTCATTTTCGGATTAGGACTCGTCGAGCTCCTTCGCGCGCTGCCTCAGCTCGGGCGGGATCAGCTCCAGCAGCTGGTCACGCCGCAGCGGCAGATCGAGCAGGCTGAGTTTGATGCGGCTGCGGCTCGCGTGGGCGATCGCCGAGAACCGTACGACCTGGGCCGCGTCCGCCCGCATGGTGGCCTCCAGCCGGTCACCCGGCCGCAGCTGTCCGGCCTCCGTCCCGTCGACGTCGACCACGCCCGCCGAGCTGTCGTCGGCCACCGTCAGGGCGATCCGGTCGCCGGCGCCGAGGACCACCGCCCGGCCGATGCCCGACATCGGCGCGACCGGCGTGATCACGAGCGCGCCCGAGGAGGGCGACAGCACCGGGCCACCGGCGGCGTAGTTGTAAGCGGTCGACCCGGTCGGCGTGGCGACGATGACGGCGTCGCTGCGGTAGTAGCCGTACTGCAGGTCGTTGACCTCGAGGTCGATCGAGACGGCGCCGCGGCCGGGCCGGCTGACCACCACATCGTTGAACGCGTAGCGGGTGCGGTCGGTGGTGACCGCGAGGCAGCCGTACTGCTCGACGGTGAAGTCACCGGCCGCCATCTTGTCGAGGGCGGCCGGCAGCTCGGAGGGCGACACCTCGACCAGGAACCCGAGGTTGCCGTGGTTGACCCCGAGCACCGGGACCGGACGCTCGGCCATCAGCCGCATCGCGCCGAGCATCGTGCCGTCGCCGCCGAGCGCGATGACACCGTCGACCTCGCTCGGGAACCGGTCCTCGGCGACGATCTCGACGCCGGGCGGCACGCGGTGCCGGTCGGGCTCGCGGGCCACCACCCGCAGCGGGCCGCCCTGGGCGAACGCGAGGATGGTCTCGAGGGATTTGTCGACCGGTTTCGACGGGTGGAGCACCAGCCCGATCACGCCGATGCGGACCTCCGAACCCATGCCCACCACCCTACTGAAGGTTGCGGACGAAGGCGTCCATGGCGGCGGTCACGTCCCGGAGTACCTCGGCCGAGCGAACCGGGTCGCCGCGGATCTCCATGTGGTGGTCCGCGACGACCACGGGAACTCACGGACCGTCCAGCCGTAACGCCGGAAGACCGCGCCGGCGAAATGCAGCAGGGGCCGCTCGACCGAGTATTCGACGGCGGGAATCAGCGGCACGACGCGCTCCACCGGTCAGGCTCTGATGATGGTCGATCCGGGCGGAATGACGAGGAACAGCCGATTGGAGAGGCGTTCGATGTCGCCCCGCCGGCCGAAGATCGCACCGGCGACGAAGTCGACGACCCGGGTCGCGTCCTCGACGGTGAGGTCCTCCAGATTGATGATCACCGGCACGTCCTGCCGGAAATGGCCGCCGATCTGGTAGCCGATGGCGTGCACGTCCTCGTGCCCCTCGGGCCGCACGATGGCGATCGTGGGGGTGGGCTGCGGGACGCTCTCCGAAGCCTGCTCGTCCTCGCCGTAGGGACGGCCATGGCCCAGCCATCCATCGCCGGCGCTCATGCCCAGGGCCATGATGACCTCCCCTATCGCCCGGCGACGTTACCGGGTCGCCACCGCCGGGTCCGGCTTACACGCCGCAGGCATCGATTAAATGCGGATCAGTAGACGTCCCGGAGGTAGCGTTTGTCGGCGATCATCTGCTTCACGTACAAATCGGCGTCGGTGCGGCCGTGTTGGCTGACGATGTCGCGGAGGGCCGTGTCGACGTCGCGGGCCATGCGGCCGGCGTCGCCGCAGACATAGAAATGGGCGCCCTCGGCGATCCACGACCAGAGGTGGGCGCCGTGTTCGCGCATCCGGTCCTGCACATAGATCTTGGTGCGCTGGTCGCGCGAGAACGCGAGATCGAGGCGGGTCAGTGTGCCGTCGGATCGCATCGCGGCGAGTTCGTCGGCGTAGTAGAAGTCGGTTTCCTGGCGCTGCTCGCCGAAGAAGAGCCAGTTGCGGCCGGTCGCGCCGCGGGCCCGGCGTTCGTGCAGGAAGCCGATGAAAGGGGCGATGCCGGTTCCCGGACCCACCATGATCATCGGGATGGCGGAATCGGAAGGCGGCCGGAAATGCGGGGCCCGCTGGACGAAGACCGGGGCGTCTACGGCGGTGTCGGCCAGGAAGGTCGAGCAGACGCCGCGGCGGTTCCGGCCGAAGCGCACCACCGACACCGTGAGGCTGACTTTCGACGGGTCGGTGAGCGGCGACGACGATATCGAATAGAGCCGGGGCTGCAGGCGTCTGAGGACCTCGGCCCATTCCTGGGCGGCCGCTTTCACCGGGTAGCCGGCGAGCAGATCCACGGCCTGGCGCCCCCACATCCATTTCGCCAGCGAGCCCTTGTTGTCCGGGCGCAGCAGGGTCCTCAGCTCGGCGTCCTGCGTGCGGTCGGCCAGGAAACGCAGCAGACCGGGCGTGATCCGCGTGATGTCGAGGTCGTTCGTCAGCGCGTCGCGCAGGCCGGCGTCGGTGCCGCCGATCGACACGATCTGGTCCGGCCGCAGAGCAGTCAGCGCGAGCCATTCGTCGACCAGATCGTCCGCGTTGCGCGGCCAGACGCCGAGAGCGTCGCCGGCTTCATAGGTGAGAACTCCACCGGTATCGAAGGTGAAACGGCGGACCTCCTTGGCCGATCCGCGACCGCTCAGCAACTCGTTGCCGGACAACACGGCCGTCAACGGCGAAGACTTGGTCGGGCCGTTCAACGCGGCGACGACCCGGTCCAGCCAGCCGCGGGCCGCCTCCTCGAAATCGGGCTCGCAATCGACCCGTGCGGTCAGGCGGACCGCGCCCAACTCGGCGAGCCGCTCGTCCAGCCGGCGGCCGTGCCCACAGAAGTCGTCATAGCTCGAATCACCCAGGGCCAGCACGGCGAAACGGCGTCCGTCCAGGCGCGGTGCATCGTCTCCGGCCAATGACAGCCAGAAACCGGCACCGCTGTCCGGGGCGTCGCCATCGCCGAATGTGCTCGTCACGATCAGCACATCGCCGTCCGCGCCGAGCACCTCGGCCGCCGGCGCGTCCATCGGCCGCAACTTCGGTGGCTTTCCGGCCTCGGCCAGCCTTCGGCCCACGGCCTCGGCAATGCCTTCGGCATTCCCGGTCTGCGATGCCCAGAGGACCAGGATCGGCCGGGTCGAGCTTTCTTTCGGTACGGCGTCTTTCGGTACGGCGTTCCGCGCCCCGTCCGCACGACAGTGGCCCGGTCCGGACCGCTCGCGTGAGCTGACGCCTCCGAAAAACCCGTTCAGCCAAGCCGCGTCCTGGAGTGCGAAAGGGGCATCGGCCGGCAACAGCGTCCCGTGCGCGGCCAGGAAGCCGGACAGGTAGTGCTTCTGGACGTCCGACAGTCGAGGGGCGACCGCGGGAAGGGCGAGTTCCCGGGTAATGGTGCCCACCAACGTCTCGTTATCCACGGGAAGTGGTGCGGCGGGGACACTCTGCTCGGTTCGCGCGGCCACGTCCCGTACCGAAGCAAGCGGTAGCGAAGGCACCGCCGTGACCGAAATCGCACAGACCTTCAACTCGGGCTGATAGGAGATCGGGTCGACGGCGTCGTTGGTGACCGCATTGACGCTGACATATTCGCCGAAGAGGTCGTTCCAGTGGAACGGCGCGAAGCAGTTCCCGGGTCGCACCCGGTCGGTGAGAACGGCCGGAAGAACCGCGCGGCCCCGCCGCGAGGAAAGCTCGACCGGGCTGCCCTCGGCGATCCCGAGCGGGCGCGCGTCGTCCGGATGAATCTCGACGAACGGCCCCGGGTGGAGTTTCCGCAGCTTGTCGATCTTGCCGGTCTTGGTCAGCGTGTGCCAATGGTGTTGCAGCCGCCCGGTGTTGAGGACGAACGGGTAGTCGTCGTCGGGCAGTTCGGCGGCCGGCAGATGCGGGCGGGGGTGGAAGATCGCGCGGCCGCTCGGGGTAGGAAAGCGCAGGCCGCCCGGAACCCGGTAACGGATCGGGTTCCGCGGCCCGGCATCCGCGGCCGCCGGCCACTGAATCGGATTCTCGCGCAATTTCTGATACGTCACGCCGGACAGATCGTATCCGGTCCGCGGATTGGCGAACTGTTTGATCTCCTCGAGGATCTCCTCGGCGCTCTCATAGGTGAAGTCCGCGGCAAATCCCATTTCGGCCGCCACGCGAGCGATGAGAAGCCAGTCCGGCAACGCCTGCCCCGGCGGCGGTGAAGCCGGATGCACCAGCGTCAAATCACGCTCGGAGTTGATCATCACGCCGTCGGTCTCGGACCACATCGCGGCCGGCAGCACGATGTCCGCATAGGCGTTGGTCTCGGTCTCGGCGAACGCGTCCTGCGTGATGACGAGCTCGGCCGCCTCCAGCCCGGCGATCACCGTGCGCCGGTTCCCGACCGACGCGACCGGGTTCGTGCAGATGATCCAGCACGCCTTGATCTCGCCGGCCGCCATCCGCTCGAACATTTCGACCGTGCCCCGGCCGACCGCGTCCCCGATCGTGCCCGGCGGCAGCCCCCACACCTGTTCCGTGAACGCCCGATCGGCCGGTACGAGCACCGATCGCTGTCCGGGCAGTCCCGGGCCCATGTAGCCCATTTCCCGCCCGCCCATCGCATTCGGCTGCCCGGTGAGAGAGAACGGTCCGCTGCCGGTGCGGCAGATCGCGCCGGTCGCCAGATGCAGGTTGCAGACCGCGTTGGTGTTCCAGGTGCCGTGGATGCTCTGATTGAGGCCCATCGTCCAGAGCGAGACCCAGTTCCCGGCCGCGCCGATCCACGAAGCGGCCGTTCGCAGGTCGGCCTCCGCGATCCCGGTCATCTCGGCGACCTCGGCGGGCGGATAGTCGGCCAGAAACGGCCGCATCGCTTCCCAGCCCTCGGTGTGCGCCGCGATGAAATCGGCATCGATCTGTCCGTTCTCGACCAGCAGATGCAGCAGCCCGTTGAGCAGCGCCAGATCGGTACCCGGCCGCACCGGCAGATACAGATCGGCCTTGTCGGCGGTGGCCGTGCGACGCGGATCGACGACGATCAGCTTCGCCCCCGCCTTGACCCGGTCGAGCAGCCGCAGGAAAAGGACCGGATGGCAGTCGGCCATGTTCGCGCCGATCACGAAGAACACGTCGGCATGGTCGAGGTCGTCGTAGGAACCGGGCGGGCCGTCGGCCCCGAGCGACAGCTTGTATCCGGTGCCCGCGCTCGCCATGCACAGCCGTGAGTTGGACTCGATCTGATTGGTCCGCAGGAACCCTTTGGCCAGCTTGTTGGCGAGATATTGAGCCTCGAGCGTCATCTGCCCGGAGACGTAGAGCGCGACCGCATCCGGGCCGTGCTCGTCGATGATCCTGCGGAGCCCGGTCGCGGCCCGGGTTATCGCCTCGTCGACGTCGATCTCCGACGACCCGTGAAGGGCCTTTTCGAGGCGGCCCGGCGCGGCCAGCAGCGAGGCACTCGTCGCCCCCTTGGTGCACAGCCGCCCCCGGTTGGCCGGATGGTCGCGATCCCCCCGCACCCGGGTCACGCGCCCCCGATCCACCGAGAGCACCATCCCGCACCCCACCCCGCAGTACCCGCAGACGGTCCGGATCTCCCCCACGACGGCCACGCTAGGGACGCGCGATTTCCGGCCCGTCACTGCAGAATGCGTACGCCGTCACCAACCTCTCACCGGGTGACCGAGTTCGATGTGAGGAGTCCTCCCCCATGTCCCTTGTCCAAGCCGCCCTCGAGCGCGCCGACGCCGCCGGGTTCACGATCTCGAGCGAGCCGCCGGCCGGTGCGCTGCTCGCCGTACTCTCCGCGGCCGTGCCGCCCGGCGGCCGCATCCTGGAGATCGGCACCGGGGCCGGCCTGGGCCTGGCCTGGCTCGTCGAGGGCCTCGGCGGCCGCACCGACGTCGAGGTCCGCTCGGTCGAGCGCGATCCGCGTCTCAGCGGGCTGGCCGCGACCGGCGACTGGCCGGAGAACGTCACCCTGCACCAGGGCGACGTCCTCGATCTGATCGACACCCTCGGCACCTTCGACCTGATCTTCGCCGACGCCGAGGGCGGCAAACGGCACGGCCTCGACCGCACGATCGCGGCCCTCGCCCCCGGCGGCCACCTCCTGGTCGACGACATGGCGGCCGACCACGAGCAGACCGCCCGCGTCCGCGAGACCCTGCTCGCCCACCGCGACCTGACCGCGGCCGAACTCCCCTGCGGCACCGGCCTGATCCTGGCCACCCGCAACCGCTAGCGTTCGTGGTTCACCATGGGGATTCCCTAGGCTCTCGAGGAGAACAGCATGCATGTCTCCGGCATCATCAGCGCCATCATCGTCGGCCTGATCATCGGCGCCCTGGGCCGGCTCGTCGTGCCCGGCAAGCAGAAGATCGCCATCTGGCTCACCCTGGTCATCGGCATCGTCGCCGCCCTGATCGGCACGTTCATCGCGGGGATCTTCGGCGTGGCCAACACCGGCGGCATCGACTGGATCGAACTGATCCTGCAGGTCGTCCTGGCCGCGGTCGGCGTCGTGCTCGTCTCAGGTCGGTCGCGCGCGGGCAGGTAGAAACGCCATTATCCTGATGATCGTCGATCACCAGGCTCGGGAGCATCGCAGTGGAGATCACCGGAACCGCTCAGTTCGATGCCTGGCAGCGCCGGGTCCTGCCTCCGGTCGAGGAGGTGCGGCCCGGCCTGTGGTCGATCCCGGTGCCGATTCCGCACCATCCGCTGCGCTACACGCTCTGTTACGCGTTCACCGGCCGTGACACCGTCATCGTGGACCCGGGCTGGGACGATCCGGATGCCCGGGCCGCCCTCACCGCCGGTCTGGCCACCGCGGGTGTCACCCGGTCCGACGTGACCGGGATCGTCCTCACCCACATCCACCCCGATCACCACGGACTCAGTCGCTGGGTCGCCGATCAGTCCGGCGCCTGGATCGGCATGCATCCGGCCGAGGCCGCGACCCTGCCGTCGCGGCTCGACCACTACCGGGACACCGGCGCCGACCGCGCGTGGCTGATCCGCGCGGGAGTTCCGGCCGACGAGATCGACGCGCTGGCCATCTCGTCCGAGCGACTCGCCGACCTGCACCGGATGGCCTCGCCGGACCGCCTGATCGAGGACGGCTCGATTCTCCCGATCGCCGGCCGCGAGGTCCGGGCGATGTGGACACCCGGGCACACGCCGGGCCACCTCTGCCTGCACGACGCCGCGGCCGGCGCCCTGCTCACCGGCGACCATCTGCTCCCCCGGATCACCCCCAACATCGCCGCCAAGGACGACACCGACGGCGATCCGCTCGGCGACTACCTGACGTCCCTCGCGAAATTCACGGCCTTTCGGGCCGAGGAGGGGCTGCCGGCTCACGAATACCGGTTCCGCTTGCTGGGCGTACGCGCGAAAGCCGTCGCCGACCACCATGAGGCCCGTTCGGCGGAAGTGATCGCGGCCGCCGTCAACCTCGACCTCCCGACCGCCTGGCTGATCGCCGGAACACTGACCTGGTCCCGTGGCTGGGACTCGCTGACCGGCTTCCTCCGCCGCATGGCCCTGGGCGAGACCATCGCCCACCTGAACCACCTCACGGCGGTCGGCGCGCTGCTCGCCTCCCCCGATTCACCGACCCATTGGCACCCGGCGGTGCACTGATCAGGCCGGCACTAGGCCCGGGCGCCGTTCCACACCGGCCCGGCGAAGCTCGCCGGCTTGTCGCCGATGCCCAGGCCGGGGCTGACGATCCAGGACTGGTACTCCGGCGTGAACATCGAATAGAGCTTCGGGACGTCCGGCCGGCTGGCCTCGTCGAGCCGGCGGCGGGCCTCGTCCGGGATCTCGAAGTCGAGGGCGGCCAGGTTGCCGTCGAGCTGCTCGGCCCCGCTGGCCCCGACCACCAGCGAGGAGATGCCGGGCTGGGTGGCCGCCCAGTTGAGCGCCACCTGGGCCGTCGGCCGGCCCAGCTCCTCGGCGACCTCGCGCACCGCGTCGATCACCGTCCAGTCGCGCTCGGCGATGTCCGGGTTCCCGAGACGCCCCTCACCGCCGGTCCGCCCGTACTTGCCGGTGAGCAGGCCGCCGCCGAGCGGGCTCCACGCGGTCAGCCCGATGCCCAGGGTCTGGGCCATCGGCACGAACTCCGGCTCGATGCCCCGGCCGAGCAGGGAGTACGGCAACTGCACGGTGACGATGGGCGTGAGCCCGTGCGCCTCGGCGTAGCTCTGTGCACGGGCGGCGTACCAGGCCGGAACGTCGGACAGGCCCGCGTACCGGATCTTGCCGGTCCGCACCAGGTCGTCGAAGGTGTGCACGACCTCCTCGACCGGGGTGATCCGGTCCCAGGTGTGCAGCAGGTAGAGGTCGAGGTAGTCGGTGCCGAGCCGGCGCAGCGACGCCTCCAGCGCCCGCACCATGTGCTTGCGGCCGTTCCCGCTCGCGTTCGGATCCGACGGGTCGATCGTGTTGGTGAACTTGCTGGTCAGCACCAGCCGCTCGCGGTTGCCCGCCTTGTCGATCAGGCGGCCGAGGATCCGCTCGCTCTCGCCCGCGGTGTAGAAGTCGGCGGTGTCGACGAAGTTGCCGCCCGCCTCGACGTAGCGCCGGAAGATCGGCTCCGCCTCTTCCTCGGTCTTGCCGTACGCGGCGTGGAACCCGTCGACACCGAAGTTCATCGTGCCCAGCGCGAGCCGGCTGACCCGCAGCCCCGAACGGCCGAGCAGGTAGTAGTGATTCATGGTCTCTCCTCCGTTTGAACCGCGCAGTCCAGACTAATGGACCGACAGGTCCAAAACACGAGGATGAGACGACGGCCACGCGGGCGCGTCGTACCGGAAGATGCGGTGACGCCCGACTAGGCTGGCGTGCCGTTGGTCCACCCTGATGGTGCGCGAACTCGGGGATGTGCAAAGCTGCGCGCTTACATCAGCATCTCTATGTCCCGGAGGCCCGACGTGGCATCAATAATTTCCCTTGTCGCCGGGCTGGTGATCGGCCTGATCGCCGGCTGGTTCATCTGGGGAAGAAGCCGCAGCTCAACCCCATCCGCGGCCGCTCCCACGCCGGAGGCCGCATCGTCCGGCGACGAGACGGTGGCCACGGCCGACCTGACCGCGGCCAGCCCGGATGCCGCCGAGACCGCACTGCTCACTCTGGACGCCGAACCGGCCGACGACGCCACCACCGTCATCACCACCGAGCCGGCCGACGCCCCCGCCGCCTCCGACCCGACGGCCACCACCCAGGTGATCACCGACCCCGCCGCGACGCAGGTGGTCGCGCCCACCGACAGCGAAGAGGCGGCCGCCACCCAGGTGGTCACCACGGAGTCGATCGCGGCCGAGCCGGAGCCCGTAGCCACCGAGCCCGAGCCCGCCGCTGCTTTCGAGCCCGCCATCGCCGCGGAGCCGGTCGCCGTCGCTGAGCCCGCCCCCGCCGAGCCCGAGCCAGTGGCCGTCTCGGCGATCCCTGAGCCCACCCCGGTCTCCGTCGCCGCGGAGCCGGTCGCCGTCGCTGAGCCCGCCCCCGCCGAGCCCGAGTCAGTGGCCGTCGCGGCGATCCCTGAGCCCACCCCGCTCTCCGTCCCCGAGCCGGTCGCCGTGGCCGCCGGCTCCGACGAGGGCCTCGCCGTGCCGGTGCCGGGCGCCGCCGAGTCCGATGAGGTCGCGGCCGTCCCCGCCCCGATCGCCGTAGCGACCGGCGAGCCGGACGACCTCACCAAGATCCCCGGCATCGGCCCGAAGATGGCCATGGCCCTCGCCGCCTCCGGCATCACCACCTACCGCCAGCTGGCCGACACCGACGTGGCCGTCCTCCGCGCCGCCATCACCGGCGCCGGCATGCGCGTCGCGCCGACCCTGCCGAGCTGGCCCGAGCGCGCCAAGGCCCTGGCCGACAGCGCCGCCTGACCGCCCGCTCCACCCGATGCCCCGGTCCGCCAGGACCGGGGCATCGCCGTACGCCGCGCACATGTTCCGGGGAGACCGCCCTCTCCCCCGACTTCCAGGAAGACCGCTCTCTCCCCGACTTCCGGCAAGACCGCTCTCTCCCCGACGAGACCGCGGTCCCGCTGCTGGAGCGGTCCTGGGAGCTGGTGACGCGGGTCGGCGGCCGGGCGACCCGGTCCCAGGCACTGCGCCACCTGGGCATCGCGGCGCACGCGGCCGGCCGTTTCGATGGCGCGCGCGAACGGCTGGAGCAGTCGTCGCAGCTGCGCCGCCAGATCGGAGAGCCGGCGGGCGTGGCGTCCAACATGGTCGGACTGCCCTACATCGCGGCCGCGCAGGGCCGGCGCGGTGGCGACGCTCGACGAGGCGTACAGCATCGCGGAGGCGCATGGCGCCGGAGCCATCGTGAAGCAGATCGAGCAAGCGAGAGCCCGGATATAAGTCAAGCGGCCAGGAGAGCCCGGCTCATGACAGGGCGGCGACGGCGGCGGCGACCTTCGCGCGGAGGGCGTCGGGCAATGGGGCGTAGCCGAGGCGGGTGGCCGCGGCCTGGCCGGCCGGGCTCACGGCGTACGAAAAGAAGCTCTTGACCAACGGCCCGGCGCCCTTCGCGCAGACGATCTCGTAGGTGACCAGGACGATCGGGTACGCGCCGGGGCGGGCCGTGCCGTAGTCGAGCGCGAGTGGGAGGTCGCCGCCGGAACCCACGGCCTTCGCCCCGGCCACCTGGGCGCCGGCCGCCTCGTCGGTCAGCGCCTCGAACTGGCCCGCGGCGTTGCCGACCAGGGCGGTCGGCAGCTCGTGGAAGCGGGCGTACGAGGCCTCGACGTAGCCGATCGCGCCCTCGGTCCGTTCGATCGCCGCGACCACGCCGTTGCTGCCCTTCGCCGGGGTGCCGCCGGGTGCCTTCCAGGTGCTGCCGGTGGCCGCCGGCCAGGCGCTGCCGCCGGTCGCGGTCAGGAACTTGGTGAAGTTGTCGGTCGTGCCCGAGCTGTCGGAGCGGTGCACCGTGCGGATCGGCGTGGTCGGCAGGATCGCGCCCGGATTGTCGGCGGCGATCGCCGGGTCGTTCCAGCTGGTGATCGTGCCGGCGAAGATGCGGGCGATCGTGGCCGGCTTCAGGCGCAGGTCGTCGACGCCGGCCACGTTGTAGGCCAGGGCGATCGGCCCGACCACCATCGGCAGGTGCAGGACCGGGCCGCCGCACCGGGCCGCCGCCTGCGGACGGGTGGCGGCGGTGAGTGCCGAGTCGGAACCCGCGAAGTTGCCCTTCCCGCCGGCGAACGCCGTCACGCCGGCGCCCGAGCCGACCGCGGTGTATTCGATCGTCGCCGCCGAGCAGGCCACCTGGTAGTTCTTGATCCAGGCGGTGACGGCGGTGGCCTGGGCCGACGAGCCCTGCCCCGCGATCGAGCCGGCGGCGCAGGCGATGGACGAGGCCTCGGCGGGCCGGGCGGCGTCGCAACCGGCGACGCCCAGCAGCAGGGCCGCGATCAGAAGCAGTCTCATCGCAGTCACCCTCACCGGTATTCGGCGAATCGACGGCGGACGCCCAGCGGCACCAGCGCGAGCACCAGCACGGCCACGCCGAGCGGGATCTCGGTCCAGCCGGCGAGCAGCGTGCGGGTGCTGTGCACGGCGTCGTCGAAGGCGGCCTGCCGGGCGGTGGCGATCCGGCCGACGGCGTCGTCGAAGTAGGAGAAGTCGAAGGCGGCGTCCCCGCGCCGGATGCCGGTCAGCGCGGCCACCGCCTCGTCCCGCCGGCCGGCGTCGGCCAGGCCGGTGACCTTGTCGTGGTCGCGTTGACAGGCCGACCATCGCCGCATGGCCTCCGATCCGGCCGCGACCTGGGGCAGGCCGCCGATCACGCTCTCACCGCCCGGCCCGCAGGCGCCGCCCTTGGTCAGGCAGGCCGACTTGGTGGTGAAGTCCTGCTTGTAGTAGGCCAGACCACCGCTGATCAGGTAGCGGCTGGTGTCGGCGGCCGCGTCGTAACTGATCGCCCGGGCCTGCGACAGCGCGAGATAGGGCGTCAGGCTCTGCTCGCGGGCGTCGCCGAGCTTGCGCCCCTGCACGGCGAAGACGACGGCGGCCGGGCCGGCGAGGGCGATCGTCAGGATTGTCGCGACCAGCAGGGCCGGGTTGAACGTGCGCCGGAAGCGCCGCGCCATCCACACCTGCATGGCCAGCAGCAGCCCGACCAGAACGGCGCCGAGGCCCAAGGCCACGGCGATTCCCCACCGCTGGGTGGTCTGCTTCCGGGCGTACGCGCGGTCCAGCCGTTCCTGGCTCGCCTCGCGCAGCCGCTGGGCGCCCGGCAGAAGCTGGAGGTGCAGCACGTTGGTCGCCTGGGTGTAGAAGCCGTGCCGATCGCCGGTGGTGGTGAGCGCCTGCCACACCCGTTCGCGGTAGACCGCGAGGTCGTCGAGGAGTTCCCTGGCTACGGCCGCATCAGCTGCACCGGTCAGCGAGCGCTGGAGGTCGGCGTCGATCTGGGTGCCGCGGTCGCGGTAGGTCGCGAGCGCGTCGATCTGGGTGGCGGCCAGCGAGTCGTCGTCGCCGGCCAGCACCAGCCGGGCCACCTGGGCGTCGAGATCGCTGAGCGCGAAGTAGAGGTCGGACGCGGTGGCCGCCTGCGGGGCGGCGTCGTCGCCGATGATCCGGACCTGGCGCTGGGTCTGCGCCATCAGCGCCGAGGTCGCGGCGAACAGCGCCACGGCGACGCTCACGACGAGCGCGGTCCACAATCGCAAACGGGCGGGGGTCTCCGGGCGAACGGCCCGATCGGCAAGATTTCTGGTCGCCTCTAAAACTGCGGGCACGGCGTCACGGTAATGCACGCCGGCAATTACGTAGCAGGCACCGTCCGACAATTCCCGGCGTTCACCGCACGTTCATTCAGAATTCGTCCGGGGCCGACTGGAGCGCGACCTGTCGTAACCGTTGGTGAGGGACGCCGGCGGCGGTCAGCTGCTCGACGAGCAGGGTGCAGGGGTTGTGCACGAAGACCGCGACCTGGTGGTCGTCGCCCAGTCCGCAGGCCGCCGCAACCGTGCCGAGGTTGATGGGATCGAGCGCGGGAACGTCGGTCAGGTCCAGTATCAGCCGTAATGGCCGGACCTTTCGGACGGTGTGCACCAGCACCTGCCGGAGTTCGACCGCCTTGTCGAGACCGACCTCACCGTGCGGAGCGATCACCACGCTCCCGTCGGCACTGGTTCGTACCTCGAGCACCGAGCCGCGCATGGGCACACCCTTCGTCACGAGGCTCTCTCTTCGTCACCGGACGTTCAATTGCTCGACCACTGTACGACGCAAATCGGTGCCCGTCGACAGGGCGACGAAAAGCATTTCCGGACCGATCGAAAGAACCGTTATGGCCCCGGGCCGGCCACCCGTTGCCCCACGATGAAGGGCGTTCGCCCGAAGCTCGGCTACGGAGCAAGCACGATGACTCTCGTACGTGTCCCGGGGCGGCTCAGCCGACGAAGACGCAGAACGGGTGCCCGGCCGGATCGGCGTAGACCCGCAGCGGCTCGTGCGGGTCGTCCCGCCGGTCGAGGAGCAGCTTCGCCCCGAGGGCCAGCGCCCGCTCGTGCTGCGCGTCGAGGGTCTCCGTGTCGGGCACCACGGTGTCGAGGTGCAGCTGCTGCGGGATCGCGGCGTCCGGCCAGGTCGACGGCGTGATCCCGGTCGTCTGCTGGAAGGCCAGCGCGATGCCGCCGGGGTTGCGCAGCACGAGCCAGTCGGCGCCCCGCTCATCGGGCGCACCGTCGGCCGGGATCTCGTCGCCCTCGCGGTAGGTGAGCCCGAACATCTGGCGATAGAACTCGGCCAGCCCGCGCGCATCGGGAGTGTCGAGCACGACCTGGCGCACGGTGGGATAGGAATCCATCGCCCCAGGAAACCACCGCGCGGCGTGTCCCGCACGGCCGGCGCTCAGCCGGCCGGGGCGCATGCGCGACCTTCCCGTAATCACTTTCCGCCGCAATCAGTGATTGAAACGCGCAATTTAATTTGCACGTTTGCGTATTTGTCGAACAAGCGCGACAGTGCGTCATGCGTATTCGCCGTACGGTTTCCATTCTCGCCGCGGCCGCCCTCTGCGGACCCGGCGCGCCGGCCCGGTCGCCGGCGATGGTTTACGTCTCCCCCGGCGGTTCCGATCACGCGAGCGGAACCGCCGCCCACCCCCTGAAGAGCCCACAGGTCGCGGTCGACAAGCTGGGCCGGTCCGGTGGCACGGTCGTGCTGGCCGGCGGGCGGTACACCGGCCGGCGCATCGTGCTGAACGGCCGCTCGCACGTCACGGTGCGGGCCGCGGCCGGGGCGGCGCCGGTGCTCGACGGCGCGGGACTGACCGCGCCCGACGGGCAGAGCGGAATGGTGGAGATCCACAATAGTTCCGATATCACGATCTCCGGTTTGACGATCACGGGATATCGTACGAAGTCGCTTTCGGCCGTGCCGATCGGCATTTTCGTGAGCGGCTCCGGCCACACGATCCGGCTCAGCCACAATCACGTCCATCACCTCGGCAACGACAACGGCACCCTCGGCAGTTTCGACATCAATGCGCACGGCATCGCCGTCTACGGCACCGACCCGTCCGCCTCGCTCTCCGACGTCCGGGTCGACGGCAACGAACTGGACCATCTCGTGCTCGGGGCCAGCGAGACGCTGGTGCTGAACGGCAACGTCGACGGCTGGGCGGTCACCGGCAACGTCATCCACGACGACAACAACATCGGCATCGACGCGATCGGCTTCGAGGACACGATCTCCGGTGCGGCGCGGTTCACCGACGTCAACCGGGCCCGGCACGGCGTGATCGCCGGCAACCGGGTGTCCCGCATCATCAGCGAGGGCAACCCGGCGTACTGGGAGGACGGGTCGTGGTGCAACTGCGCCGACGGCATCTACGTCGACGGCGGCGGCGACATCGCCATCACCGGCAACCGGGTGGACGCCTCGGACATCGGCATCGAGGCCGCCTCGGAGTGGAAACAGGGCCGCACCGACAACATCACGATCACCGGGAACACGGTCACCGGCAGCCGCTACACCGGCCTGGCCCTCGGCGGCTACGACCAGGACCGCGGCGAGGCCTTCGACGTCACCGTCACCGGCAACGTGCTGCGCGGCAACAACACCCTGAACGACGGCTCGCCCGAGGTGCTGCTCCAGTACTACGTCCACGACACCACGATCACGAACAACACGATCACGGCGACCAAGCCGGGCGAGGCCGTCCTGCTCCTCCGCGACAAGCCGGCCGGCACCGCGGCCCAGAACGCCCACCTCGTCCTCGACCACAACCGCTACGCCGGCCGGGTCGAGCCGGGCCAGGAGGTCTACGCCTGGAACGGCGTCGAGCGCCACGGACTGGCCGCCTACCGCGCGGCGAGCGGCGAGGACCGCTCCAGCACCTACCGAAGGTTCTAGCTCCCGGTTGTCGACCCTAGACCTCGACGACCTGGTTCCGGCCCGCCTCCTTGGCCTGGTAGAGGGCGACGTCGGCGCGGGCCAGGAGGTGGTCGAGCGTACCGTCGCCGGGGTTCAGGCCGGCCAGACCGACGCTGATCGTGACCCGGATCGGGCCCGCGGCCGTGGCGATCGGGCCGTCGGCGACCGCGGCGCGCATGCGTTCGGCCAGGGCGCGGGCGTCGCCCCGGTGGTCGGGCAGGACGACCGCGAACTCCTCGCCGCCGTAGCGGCCCAGGACGTCGGCCTGGCGGACGGCGGCGCGGATCCGGGCGGCGACCGTACGGATCACCTCGTCGCCGACGCCGTGGCCGTACGTGTCGTTGATGTTCTTGAACTTGTCGATGTCGAGCATCGCGGCCGCCAGGTCGTGCCGGCCCCGGTCGGCCGCGACGACCAGGGCGCCGGCGATCGCGTAGAAGTGACGGCGGTTGTGCTGGCCGGTCAGCTCGTCGGTGGTCGCCAGCTCCTGAACCCGGCTGAACAGGCGCGCGTTGTCGTACGCGCTCATGCCCTGGGTGGCCAGCGCGGCCGCGACCTGCACCGCGCCGTCGTCGAACGCCGGGCCGGCGAGCAGTGCGACGCCGGCCTGCCCGTCCCGGTGGAACAGCGGCACCGCGAGCACGGCCGCCGCTCCCCCGAGCGGGGACGGCACCGAGTCGAGCACCGTCGGAACGAGCACCGGGGGCAGCATGAGCCGGTCCCCGAGACCCGAGGCCTCGCCCGCGATCTCGACCACGTCGGCGCCGACGATCAGGCAGCCGGCCTGCGCCGAGACGCGAGAGACCAACGTCGCGAAGAGCCGCCGCAGCAGCACCGCCGGATCGTGGATCGCGCTCAGCTCGGCCAGGCTCGACCGCAGCGTCTCGGCGAACGCCTGCTGCTGCCGCGCCGCCTGCACGGCCAGGTGCAGCTGGGCCGCCCGGGCCGTCTCCAGCGACACCGCCACGTGCCCGACCACCGCGGTCAGCACCTCGACGTCGTCGTCGGTGAAGATGCCGCGGGCCAGCCGGCTGTCCAGGTAGACGACGCCGACCGTGGTGCCCTTGAACTGCACCGGCGCGACCAGGATGCTGCGCAACCCGTGCACCACCGCGGAGCGGGAGCCGAGGGCCGCCCCCTGCTCGGTTCCGGTCAGCACCAGGGCCTCGCCGCTTTCGGCCACCCGACTGACCAGGGTCGCGCCGTACGCGGTCTGCTGCTGCAGATCGGCGCCGTCGGCGCCCCGCCCGGCGAAGTGGACCGGCCGGCCCGCGTCGTCGAGCAGGAAGAAGAGCGCGCGCTCGGCGCCGAGGATGCGCAGCATCTCGTCGAGGGCGACCCGGGCGAGTTCCCGCGGGTCGAGGATCGTGGCGGCCGCCGCGCCGACCTGTTGCAGGGCTTCCAGGCGCCGGTTGCGCCCGGCCTCGGCGCGCCGGTCCACATTGGTGCGCCGGTGGGAGAGCCCGGCATCGTCGACCGCGAACTCGGCCCGGATCTGCCGCCGCCGTTGCTCCCAGCCGTAGTGCGTGGCCAGCATCAGCCCGTAGCGGGCCTGCCGCTCGGCCTCGTTGCCCTGGCCGAGCCCGCGGAACGCCCGGGCCCGGAAGCGCGCCACCTCGAAGTGCAGGATCGGCGCGTCGGCGCGCCGGGCGATCGGCTCGACCCGGTCGATCCAGTCCAGCGCGGTCCGGAAGTCGCCGGTCAGCTGGGCCAGCGCGGCCTCGCCGATCAGATAGGCCGCGTCGAGCAGGGGCGAGGACTTGCGGACGCGTCGCAGGTCGCGGACCGCCCGCCGGGCCGCTTCGACGGCCTCCGGGCGTTGCTCGTCGGTCGCCATCCGCAGCTGGGCCATCCGGCCGTGGGACTGGAAGGCGTAGAACCACTTCATCTGCGTCATCAGCTCGCGCGGCTTGAGCCCGAGGCCGCGGAACTCGGCGACCAGCGCCTCGAACGGCGCCCCGATCTCCCCCTGCTCGATCGCCGCGCACGCCGCCGCCGTGAGCAGGTGGGCGCGGTTGGCCGTGGTGTCGCCGGCACCGAGCGCGGCCAGCGCGGTCGCGGCATCGGCGTGCTGCCCCTCGATCGCCGGGATCATCACGCCGAGCATGCTGAAGGAACTGCCGGCCGCCAGCCGCGGATCGGGCAGCCGGCGAAGGCCACGCTCATATTCGGCCCGGGCCTGAGCGGTGTAGCCGCGCAGCAGCAGCCGCAGACCGATCGTCGCGTGCCCGGGAATCAGCTGCGCCGGCGCGAACCAGCGCTCGTGCTTGGTAATCGTGTGTTCCCAGGCGGTTCCGTCGTCGTGCCCGCCGAAAAGCATCGCGCAGCCGCGCAGCCATTCCGCATAGGCGGCCAGCGCCGGATCACCCAGTTCGCCGGCGACCGCGGCCGAACGGTCGAGGCAGCGCAGCGCGGTCCGCCGCAGCTTTATCATCGCGGCGAAATAGCCGACCAGCGCATAGACGCGGACGTATTCCGGGCCCGGGCCGAGACGGTTCACCGCATAGAGCGCACGCATCGCGAGCAGGCCGGCCTCGCGCAGGCGCAGGCCCAGACCGGCGGCATAGCCGCCGGCATCAAGAATGGCGGCGAGGGCGGCAAGCTCATCGCGCCGGTTACCCTTGGCGGTTCCCAGGCCTATTTTTGTACGGCGTACGAGTCCACCGGCGGCCGCGATAGTCAACGTCGTGATCACCAATCGCAGCGGGTTGCCGGGCAGCGGATGGCGCAGTTCGGCCAGCGCGGCACCGGTCGACTCCAGCGCCCGGTCGGTGTCCCAGAGGGTATGACGCAGCTCGATCTGAGTGGCCAGCAGGCGCGCCCGGGCCCGGTGGTCCTTCTCGGCGGCCAGCGCCCGATCGAGCGTCCGGGCCGACTCCTCGTACCGGGCCGAGCGCAGATAGGCGGTAGCCAAGGGGTGCAGCACTTCAGTGGCCGGCCCGGCGGCGAGCAGGTAGCCGACCGCGTCGACCGGGGCGCGATCGTCGAGTGCCCTCAGACCGGCCGCCAGCGCACTGCGGTGCCGGTCGGCTTCCGAGGCCGTTTCACCGGCCCGCTGGTAGTGCCGGGCCACGGCGTAGACGTGGTCGGCGTCGCGCAGCACCGGGGGCAGTTCTTCCAGAGCGTGCGCCAGGGCGGCGTGCAGTTCACGGAGGCGGCCCGCGGGAACGTCCACGAGCAGACTCTCGCGTAGCAGCGGATGCATGAAGACGAACCAGCCGCCGGGCCGCGCCTCGACGACCCGCCGATCGACGGCGGCGGCGACCGCGGCCACGACGTCGTCGGCGGCGGTCGAGTCCGCGCGCCGAGGAGTCGCGCCACCGGAGACCGCGCCACCGGAGGCGGTGCTACCAGCGGTCGCGCCACCGGAAGCCGGGCCGTCCGAGGCCGTTCCCGAGGATGCCGCTCTCTCCACGGCCGCGATCAGGGTCTCGGTGCGGAACCGGTCGCCCGCCACGGCCGCGGTCAACAGGTGCCGGCACGCGCCCTCGGGCAGCCGGGCCAGACGCGCGGACAGCAGATCCCGGACGCCGTCGGCCGCGGGCAGGGCATCCGCGCCGGCGAGGTTCAGGACCCAGGTGCCCCACATCGGGGTGAGCAGCCCGGCGTCGATCAGCCGCAACAGGTAGGCGACGACAGCGAAGGGCGACCCGTCGGTGCGGGCCGCGACATGGTCGGCCAGCTCCGGCGTGACGGCGGCGCCTGGCAGCCGGCTGGCGATCAGCTCGTCGACCGCGGCCCGGTCGAGCGGTCCGCACTCCACCACCTCGGCCCCGGGCCGCTCCACCCAGCCACGGTCAGCCGTGGGCCGCTCCACCGAGGCAGGGTCCGCCACGGGCCGCCCTACCGAGTCACGGTCAGCCGTGGGCCGCTCCACCCGGTCACGGTCAACCGTGGGCCGGTTGCCGCCGTCGGGGGCGCCGTCGAGCGTCGTCAGCAGCACGAGCATCGGCACGCCGGGCAGGTCGGCGGAGAGCAGCGACAGCACCTGCGCACTGCCCGGATCCAGCCGGTCGGCGTCGTCGAGCACCAGCAGCAGGCCCTCCGAGCGCCGGGCCAGCTCGGCCAGGAACACCGCGACCGCCGCGAACACGTGATCGTCCCGCACCTCGCCGAGCGACACCGCCGCGTCGCCGAGCACCTCCGCGAGCCGCGCCGAAAGCCGCCCGACCAGCGCCGGCCCGGCGGCCAGCGCGGCCTCGCGAACCGCGCCGACGACGGCCGCGCGCCGCGCCACCGGCAGGGCGGAAGCCGTCCGCAGGTAGCCGTCGACCGCCTCGCGCAGCGCGGCCAGCGGCAACGGCTCATCCGCGCGACAGGCCGCCCACAGCACCGGGCCGTCGGCGAGCGCGAGCGCGGCCACCTCCTCGGCAACGCGGGTGCGACCCGAGCCGGACGGGCCGCGGAGCACCGCCGTACCCCCGAAGCCGTCGCGGGCCCGCGCCCAGCGTGACCCCAGTCGTTCGATCTCCGCGGCGCGGCCGCACAGCGGCCAGCGCACCGCGGCCGGTTCCGCCGCGGCCTCCCCGCCCGGGCATTCCCGCAGGTCGGCGAGGAGGGCGGCGGCATCCTGGTAGCGGTCGTCGGGGTCCTTGGCGAGCAGGCGCATGACCGTCGCGCAGAGGGCGGGGTCGAGGCCCGGCCGCAGCGAGGCCGGTTCCGGCACCGGCGCGGTCAGGTGCAGGCGCAGCAGTTCGCCGACGTCGGACGCCTCGAAGGGCAGCCGCCCGGTCAGGCACTCGAAGAGCACCACGCCGAGCGAGTACAGGTCGGAGCGCGCGTCGACCGGCCGTTTGAGCATGCCCGACTGCTCGGGCGAGGCGTAGAGGAACGTGCCGACCGCCTCGTCCTCGGCGGGCTTGGCGCCGCCGAGCTGGGCGAGACCGAAGTCGATCAGCTTGTCCGGATCGGTCATGATGTTGCCCGGCTTGACGTCGCGGTGCACCAGGCCGACCCGGTGGGCGGCGGCCAGCGCGCGGGCCAGCCGGGAGGCCAGCTCGACCACCCGCTCCGGGGCGAGCGGGCCGCGGGCCAGCTGGTCGGCCAGCGATCCGCCCGGGAGATATTCGAGGACCAGGGCGGGCGCGTCGTCGTACCGGCCGGCCGCGTGGACCCGGGCCACGCCCGGATCGTTCACGCAGGCCAGCAGCGCCGCCTCCCGCTGGAAGGCGGCGGGCAGGGCCGGGTCGGCGGCGGCTTCGCGGTGGGGGCGCTTGAGGGCGTACGCCACGCCGTCGCGCCGCACGCGGTGCACGGTCGTGAACGAGCCTCGGCCGAGCTCGCCCTCGATCTCGAGGCCGGTCAGCTCGATATCGAGGCCGGTCAGCACGTCGTTCAGGGGGTTGTCCATCACGCGAGGTCTCATTCCGCAGGTGCCGGTTCGACCGCTTTCATCGGCCGGAACGCCACGAACCTGAAACCCTGTGTGATGAATCGCTTACAGCTTGTCCGGAATGCCCGTCGTTCTCAAGGCCTGGACGATCATGTCCCGCCGCTCGGTGAAGCTCGGCCGGGTCGATCGTCGAGGGCGCGGTCCTGGCGAGGAACCGGCCGCCGCCGCGCGGATCGAAGGTCGGATCGATCAGGACCGCAGCCCTCCGAACTCGATCAGGGCGGTCGGGCCGCCGAAGACGCGGATGTCCGTCATCGATCGCTCTCCTCACGGCTTCTAGAGCCGGCTGCCGTGAGGACGCCTAAACTATTCTCACGCCAAAGCGCGAGGATTAGCATGAGGCCCATGACCGACGTCCCGCCGCCCGCCCCCGGCGCCGACCGGCACCCGGCACTCGACCTGGCCAACACCCCCCTGGCCCTGACCAGCGGCGAGGTCGACCTGCTCGCGACCCCCGCGCAGGTCGCGGCGTGGCTGATCGGACGCGGGCTCGCCCCCGAGGGAGCATCGGTTCTCGAAGTCTGCGCCGACCGGCTGCGGGCCCTGCGGGGTCACCTCCGCGGCCTCTTGTCGGCCCAGGTCAACGGCGTCGCGCCGGCGGCCGCCGACCTGGAGGCGGTGAACATCGCCCTGACCCGGGCGCCGTCCGCCGACGTCCTGCGGTGGGACGCCGGCCGCGGCCTCTACCGCGCGGCGGCCCACCCGATCGACCAGATGCTCGAACGCGCGCTCGCGGTCCTCGCCGCCGACGCCGCCGACCTGCTCACGGGGCCCGCGGCGGCACGCCTGGCGGCCTGCGGCTCACCGCCGTGCCGCCGCTTCCTCGTGCGTACGCACGCGGCGCGCCACTGGTGTTCGGTGCGCTGCGGCGACCGGGCCCGGGCCGCCCGCGCCTACGCCCGACGGCGCGAAACCTCCTCCTGATCTCGGTTCACGCGATTGTTGCGTTTCGCTTCGTGACCGCCGATCACGAAATGACCTGCGGCAATACGGATTTCGATCTCGGGACCTACCGCGTTCTCGGACGCCTCGGCGAGGGCGGCATGGGTGCGGTGTTCCTCGGCGAGTCACCCGCGGGAGTGCGCGTCGCCATCAAGGTCATCCATCCCGAGCTCGCGTCGAACCGGGATTCCGGGCCCGATGCCGCAGTGAGATGAGACGCGCCCGGGAGGTGCCGCCGTTCTGCACCGCCGCGGTGCTGGACGCCGACGCCGGCCCGGTGGCCGGCGGCCAGGCCGACCTGGATGCGCGCGACCGGGCCGGCGACAAGGCGAGCCGGTCCGACCGTCAGGACCAGTGCACCCTCGGCGGGCCGCTGGACGTCGCGCCGGCAAGGGCGATGCCTTCGTCTGCCCGGCCGCCCGCAGTGCCGGCACCCAGGTCATCCGGGCGAAGGTCGCGCCGGCCGCGCACTCGGCGTGCGCCGTGATCCGGGCCCATGACACGGGGAGCGACGCCTACCGGACGACGGTGTGCGCCGGCCGGATCGCCGTCGACATCGACCAGCACGGTCGGACCCGGACGGTCGCCATGTCCGCGATCGATCCTCCGGCGCAGCCGGGCGCAGCCGGGCGCAGCCGGGCGCAGCCGGGCGCATGGCACCAGATCGAGATCCACACGCCCGGCAACGGCGTGACCGTGACGTTCGACGGCGACGAGGTCATCAACCGGACCCGTCTGCCCGCACTGGGACGAGGCGCGGTCAGCCTCGGCTCGGGTCCCGGCCCGGGACAGGCCAGCTTCGCCGAGGTGGAGACCTCGTCGGTAGGGTAGCCGCGTGCAAGCTGGCCACGTCGTCGTCCTCGTGCTGGGCGGGGTCGGGGCCGGGCTGACCGGTTCGATGGCCGGGCTCGCCTCGCTGGCCAGCTATCCGTCGCTGCTGGCCGTGGGCCTCCCGCCGATCGCGGCCAACGTCACCAACACGGTCGCACTGCTGGCCAACACCGTCGGGACCGCCGCCGGGACGCAGCGGGAGCTGGAAGGCCAGGGGCGCCGGCTGATCGGGCTCTCGGCGGTCGCCGCGCTGGGCGGCCTCGCCGGGGCGGGCCTGTTACTGGAGACGCCGTCGTCGACGTTCGAGTGGATCGTGCCGGTGCTGATCGTGCTCGGGGCGGCGCTGCTGGTCCTGCGGGACCCGATGCGCCGGTGGGCCGGGCATCACACCATGTCGCGACCGGTGCTGGGCGGGGCGATCTTCCTCATCGGCATCTACGGCGGCTACTTCGGCGCGGCCGCGGGCGTACTCATGCTGGCCGTACTCGCGGTAGCCGCAACCGAACCGCTTCCGGTGACCAACGCGGTGAAAAGCGTGGTGCTCGGCGCGTCCAACCTGTCCGCGGCGATCATCTACGCCCTCATCGCGCCGGTGAACTGGCCCGCGGCCGGAATCCAGGCGATCGGCTGCCTGGTCGGCAGCTGGATCGGGCCGGCCCTGGTGCGCCGCATCCCGGAGCGCCCGCTGCGCGCGGCGATCGCCGTCGCCGCGCTCGGTCTCGCCGGCTATCTGTGGTGGCGGGCGGCCCACTGAGGACGCCCGCCACCGTCTTTCCAGACGGCTTCTGACGCCGGCACTGACGCCGGCTTCTAACGCTGGCTGAACTGGAGGCCGGCGCGGGTCGAGCTCAGGGTCGCGGCCGTCGTCGCCGAGGCGGCGGGCGGCGGGACCGGCGAGCACTGCTTGTCGGAGCGGTTGCCGTGGACGCGGTGCGGAAGAGCGCCGTTGGCGAGATAGGCGGCGATCGTGTTGTCGGTGCAGGCGACGCCGCTGAGCGAGCCGGCGTGGGTGGTGCCGCCGACGCCCTCGATGAGGACCGCCCGCGGGAAGCGTTTCCGCACCTCGAGGCTGCCCGTGTACGGCGTGGCGGCGTCGTTGGTCTCGCTGATCAACAGGACCGGCGGGGCCTTCGAGCCGTTGACCGTCACCGGGTGGCCGGCCTTGGCGCCCCAGTTACGGCAGGGCGCGTTGTACCAGGCGTTGTTCCAGGTGATGAACGGATACTTGGCGTAGATGCTCCAGTTGTCCTTCTGCCACTTGGCCCAGCTGAGCGGCCACTGGACGTCGGTGCACTGGGTCGCCAGGTACATCGCGTAGTTGTTGTCGGCGCCCGGAGCGCCCGGGGCGGCGTACATGTCTTCCAGGCCCGACGCGTCGTGATCGTTGACCCAGGCCGAGAAGGCGGTCGCGATGTCGGCCCAGCCGTACACGTAGTAGCCGGCCGAGACGAAGATGTCGTTCCACTCGTCCGGGCCGATCTTGCCGTCGGCCGGGGACTTCCGCAGCTGCTGCAGGACGGCGTAGTACTCCGCCTTGACCGCCTTGCCGGTGCTGCCCAGGTGGTAGACGTCGTTGTGCTGCGCGACCCAGGTGAAGTAGGTGCCCATGTTCTTGTCGAACTGGATGTCCTGGTCGAGGTTGGCGGCGTACCAGACCCGGCGCGGGTCGACGACGCCGTCCAGCACCATGCGGCGCACCTGGGCCGGGTGCAGTGTGGCGTAGACCTGCCCGAGATAGGTGCCGTACGAGAAGCCGTAGAAGTTGATCTGCCGGCTTCCGAGTGCCTTGCGGATGCTGTCCATGTCGGCCACGGTGTCGGTGGTCTTGACGTGGTCGAGCAGCGCGCCTCCGGCGCGGTCACAGGCTTTCGCGTACGCCTTGGTCTTGGCCAGCCACGTCTTCTCGAGCGACGGGCTGACGGGCACGTAGTAGGGCCGGTCGTAACCGAGATACTCGGTGTCGCAGGAGAGAGCGGGCACGCTGGAGCCGACGCCGCGCGGGTCGAAGCCGATCCAGTCGTAGTCGCCGCCGACGTTGTCGGGAACGAACTCGCCGAGCACCGACAGCGTCAGCCCGGACCCGCCCGGACCACCGGGATTGACCAGCATGACGCCCTGGTAGTCGGTCGCGTTCGACGTGTGCCGGATCCGCGAGACGGCCAGCTTGATCTTCTGGCCGCCGGGCCGGGCGTAGTCGAGCGGAACGGTGAGGAAGCCGCATTCGGCGTGCCGCGACACCAGGCTGGGCGCGCTGCACGCGCCCCACGCGATGGGCGGCGGCGTGTACGAGGAGGTCGTGCCGTGGGCCGAAGCCGCGGACGGGATCAGGCCGCCCCCGAGCGCCAGACCGACGGCGGCGGCCAGGATCTTCTTCATCCCCTGCCCTCCGGTCGATACGTCGTCCCGGTCGGGACGACTCCCGGAGCTAACCATCCAGACATGCGGATGCGGCTCGCCGTTACGGCGGGTTCCCTGCCGGATCGTTCGGTGGCGCGTGGACGATCACCCGGCTATTGCCTATCAAACTCATAGGAGGTGTAGGGTGACGGCACAGTTTCTCTGGCGGCACGGTTTCTGTGGCGGCACAGTTTCCAGGTGAGGCGGGATCACGCATGGGCAGACTCACCGAAACGGCCGCCGAGCAGCTCATCGCGTCGCGCGCGCTCGCCGGCGGGCCGCCCGGGTTCGTCGGGGCGGCGCTCGACCTGCGGGGGCCGGCCCGCGACCGCTCGGTCGAGCCGGAAACGGGCCACCGGGAAACGGGCCACCGGGAAACGGGCCACCGGCCAACGCAGCGGGCGCTACGGCACGGGTTCCTGCTCTCCCGCTCGGACGGCACGGTCACGCTCAGCGGGCCGCCGTCGCCCGGCCTGGAGAGCTGCCTGGCCCGAATGGGCGACGACCTCGCCACGCTGCCTGGAATCCGGCCTGGTGGAGGGGCCGCGGCCGGCATCCGGGTCGGCCTGGAGGCCGGGCTCGACGGGGGCGGGCCGCTGGGGCTGCCGCGGCGGTGGCGGCTGGCCCACACGCTGGCCCCGGTGCTGGCGGCGGCGTTCGCCAACAGCCCGTCGGCCGGCGGGTGGCGGAGCGCCCGGGCGGCCCGGCATCGGGATCGGCCGGTGCTGCCGAGGGCAGCCTCTGCGGAGCCGGCCGCGAACGTCACGCCCATCGCCCCCGCGACCGCCGGGCAGGAGACGCGCATCGACTTCGACCCGGCCGGCGCCGGACCGATCGGGCTGGGGCCGTGCACCGCCGATCTGAGCGGCATCGATCCGCGCTGGGGCCGCGCGGCCGGTGAGGATCCGCGCGCCGCCTGGACGGCCGCCGTGCTGGACGCGAAGGTGAGCGGGAGCGATCGGACCTTGCGGGACTGGCTGCGGTCCGACGACCCGCCCGCCGAAGCCGACCTGTGGCGGCACCTGGACGGGCTGCGGCCGCCGGTCAGCGCGCGGGGGCACCTCGAGCTCGACTTCGTGGACGGCCAGGAGGGAGACGGCTGGCGGGTGGTGGTCGCGGTCATCGCCACCCTGCTCGACGACCCGGTGGCGGCCGGCGCCGCCGAGATGGCGACGGGACGGTTCGCGTACGAGGAAGGGGTTTGGGAGCGCGCCTCGCGCGACGCCCTCGCCGATGCCGGACTCGCCGCCGCGGCCCGGGAATGTTTTGTGGCGGCCTATGCCGCCCTGGCCCGCCGGGGCGCCCCGCGCGACCTGCGGGACGCCGTGGCCGCCTACACCGACCGCTATGTGATGCGGGGCCGCTGCCCGGCCGACGACCGGATCGCGCTCGGCCGTCCCCGGCCCATCGAGGCCGGCTGAGACCCTCACACCTTCCGACGGTGGTGTCGTCACCGCGGTCGCCGGCCGGGTCGGCCTGGTCTGCGGGCTCGCAGGGTGGTGTCGTCACCGCGGTCGCCGGCCGGGTCGGCCTGGTCTACGGCTCGGAGGGTGGTGTCGTCACCGCGGTCGCCGGCCGGGTCGGCCTGGTCTACGGGCTCGGCAAGGTCGAGACCAGCCGGCACGCCTCCGGTCGAATGTGGTCAGGTCGAGTCAGTCCGCGAGCAGTTTCGCGAACTCGGCCGGGTCGATGATCGGGATGCCGAGCTGGGTCGCCTTCTTCGCCTTCGCCGTGGTCGTCTCGGACGTGACGAGGGCCGTGGTGGTCGCGGAGACGTTCCCGCTGGCCCGGCCGCCCAGCTGCTCGATGCGCTCGCTCACGGTGGTGCGCGTGTAGCCGGGGACGCTGCCGCTGACCACGTACGTCCTGCCCTGCAGAGGCTGGTCGCCGTCGGTCTCGGGGACGCTCATGGTGACGCCGGCGGCGGCGAGCCGGTCGATCACGCCGGACATGGCGGCGAGGCCGTCGAGGACGTGTTGGGCCTTGATCAGGCCCATTTTGTCGATCTCGGCGATCTCCTCGACGGTGGCGGCGCGCAGCGCGTCCATGGTTTTGAAGCGGGCGGCGAGCCAGCGGCCGACGCTGCGGCCGGTCATGCGGATGCCGAGGCCGGTGATGACGCGGTTGAACGGCTGGGCCTTGCTGTGTTCGAGCGAGGCGATGACCTTGGCGGCGTTGAGCTTGCCGAGCAGGACGACGCCGCCGGCCTTGGTGTTGCCGACGGGCAGTTCGGCGAGCTGGTCGGCGGTGAGCGTGTAGAGGTCGGCGACGTCGTTCGCGAGGCCGGCGTTGACCAGGGCCACGCAGAGCGCCTCGCCTGCGCCCTCGACGTCCACGGCCTCGCGGCTGCACCAGTATTCGAGAGCGTTGGTCGTGCTGCACGAGGCGGTGTGGCAGCGCCAGAGCAGGCTCGACTTGTCCCACGGCTCGCCGCATTGGGGGCAGGTCTCGGGCGGTGTCCACGGGGTGAGGCCGTGCGGCTGCTCGCCGATGGGTGCGGTGACGCGCGGGATGACGTCGCCGGCCCGCCACACGGCGACCGTCTGACCGATGGCGAGGCCCTGTTCCTCGACGAACTTGGGGTTGTGCAGCGTCGCGTAGGTGATGGTGGTGCCGTCGACGAAGACCGGGTCGAGCACGGCGCGCAGCGAGATGCGCCCGGTGCGCCCCACCCGCACCTCGATGTCGCGCAGCACCGTGGCGCCCGTGTCGGCGGGATATTTGAACGCGGCCGCCCAGCGCGGTGTGCGGCTGCCCGAGCCGAGCCGGCGGCGTGTCGACTCCAGGTCGGCGGTGAGCACCGCGCCGTCGATCGGGAACTCGAGCCCCCGGCGCGACTCGCCGATGCCCGCGATCGCGGCGAGCACGGCCTCGGCGTCCGCGGCGACCTGGACCTCCCCGGTGGCCAGGCGCCCGGCCACGGGGAAGCCGAGCTCGACCGCGCGGGCCATCCGCTCGCGGTGGGAGGCGAAGCCGCCGGAGATGTCGTACGCCGCGAAGGTCATCGGCGTCTCGTAGGTGCGGTCGACGCTGCGGATCGACCCGGCGACCGCGCCCCGCGAGTTGATGAACGCCTTGCCACCGGCGGCGACCCGGTTGGCGCCGGCCGCCTCGAAGTCGCCGACGGTCATGTAGATCTCGCCGCGAACCTCGCCCGACCACGGCGTATCGAGCCGGGCCGGCAGGCCGGCGACGCCGCGCAGCACCTGGGCGGTGACGTCCTCGCCGGTGCTGCCGTCGCCGCGCAGCGCGGCCAGCACGAGCCGGCCCGACTGATATTCCACCCGGATCGCGAGCCCGTCGAGCTTGACCTCGACCAGGCACGGGTCGCCGTCGAGGCTCGCGACGAACGCACGCACGGCGTCCTCGCCGGTGACCTTGTCGAGCGACATCATCGGCACCGGGTGCCGCACGTCGCCGCCACCGGACACGCCCGCCGCGACTCGCGTGGTGACGCCGCGGTCGTCCCACTCCGGGTGTGCGGTCCTCGCCTCGGCGATGCGGTCGAGCAACGCGTCGTAGTCGGCGTCGGTCATCAGCACCTCGCCGCTGTCGTAGTACGACTTGGCGGCGGCCTGAGCCTGGTCGACAGCGGCGGCGAAGCCGGCCTCGGTCAGGGCGTTGTCGGTCATGCCGACAACCTACGGGGCCGGTACGACAAGTCGGTTCGCCCGCTCAGCGGCAGCCGAGGCAGGCGGACAGGCCGGACACGAAGCGGTCCAGGTCGTCGGTCGTGGTGCCGAGGCCGAAGCTCACTCGCAGCAGGCCGGGCGTCTCGCCGCAGGGGGCGATTCCGGCGCGGCCGGTAAGGTGGCGGACCAGCGGGTGGGCGCAGAACTGCCCGGCACGGACCCCGACGCCGTGGGAGGTCGCGAGCCGGTCGGCCACCCGGGCCGGGTCGTGGCCGGGCAGCGCCAGCGAGACGATGCCCACGCGCGGCGAGCCGGGGCCGAACAGGCTTACCTCAACCGCGCCCGGCACCCGGCGCAAACCGGTCCGCAGGTGGGCCAGCAACTCCTGCTCGAACGTGCGGTCGGCGTCGGTCAGGGCCGTACAGACGGCGGCCAGGGCGACCGCGCCGAGCAGGTTGGGCGTGCCGCCCTCGTGGCGGGCCGGCCCCGACGCCCACCGGACCTCGCCCGCGCCGACCGCCGCGCTCGCCCCGCCGCCGGCCAGGTAGGGCGGGGCGGCGTCGAGCCAGTCGGAGCGGCCGGCGAGGACGCCGGCGCCGAACGGGGCGTACAGCTTGTGGCCGGAGAGGGCCAGGTAGTCGGCGTCGAGGTCGGCCAGCGAGACCCCGACGTGCGGCGCCAGCTGGGCGGCGTCGACGACGATGCGGGCGCCGTGGCGGTGCGCCACCTCGGCCAGGCGGCGGATCGGGAGGATCTCGCCGGTCACGTTGCTCGCGCCGGTCACGGCCAGGAGTTTCGGGCCTCGAAGAACCCGGAGCGCGGACGAGGCCGCGGCGACCGCCTCGTCGGCGGAGGACGGGGCGGGCAGGCGGACCGGGTCGGGCCACGGCAGCAGGGTGGCGTGGTGCTCGGACTCGAAGACGACGGTGCGCGTGCCGGGCGGGAGGGCCCGCGCGAGCAGGTTGAGGGCGTCGGTGGTGTTGCGGGTGAAGACGACCTCGTCGCCGGGGCGGGTGCCGAGGAAGGTGGCGACCACGTCGCGGGCCCGCTCGTACTCCAGGGTCGAGGTCTGCGACCGCAGGCCGGTGCCGCGGTGGACGCTGCCGTAGTAGGGCAGCAGGGCGGTGACCGCGTCGGCCGCGGCGCGCACACAGGGGGCGGTGGCCGCGTAGTCGAGGTGGACGAACCCGTCGACGCCGACGACGTCGAGCGGTGAGGTGTGCACGGCAAGGGACATGGAACTGCCTCCGCAAGGGCCGGGGCCCTCGGCCGGGCCCGCGCTTGCCCGCGTCGGTCGACGCAGGCCCGGTCTTCACCCGGGGCACCCCATCGCGAACGCAAGGGTTGCCGGCCAGCAAGCCGGGGCTTTGTGCTGGCACTCATGACCTGCCACGCAGGCTAGCAGACGAATCAGGGTGGCCCGCCGCGGCACGATGAGCAACCGCCCTGACCCGACGATCACGGATGCCGCTGGAGTCTGCGCCGGGCCAGTGCCACCTGCAACCGCAGCTTCCCGGCGCGCGGACGGACCGACCGTCCGACCAGATGCCCGCACCGGGCCGGTCAGGCCGAGGTTTCGCGCGGCCACCTCGCGTACCGAAACCGGCGCCGTCGCATCGACGATCACTCGAGCCGCACCGCGAGATCCTTCATACCGTCGGTCTGTTGTGCGAACAGGCGGTCCAGCCACTTGATTCGCGCGGCTTTGGCGTCCTGGCTGATCGCGGCGGCCGGCGCGAACCCGTCGAAGCCGTGGTAGCCGCCCGGCCAGACGTGCAGTTCGGCGCGGCCGCCGGCCTGCCAGATGGCGGTGGCGTAGGCGACGTCCTCGTCGCGGAAGGTCTCGGCCGAGCCGACGTCGATGAAGGTCGGCGGCAGGCCGGACAGGTCGCTCGCCCGGGCCGGCGCGGCGTAGGGCGAGACGTCGGGCCCGCCGGCGGCGTCGCCGAGCAGGGCGCCCCAGCCGGTCGCGTTGGCGGTGTGGTCCCAGACGCCGCGGCCGGTCATCTGGACGGAGGAAACCGTGTTGTTGCGGTCGTCGAGCATCGGGCAGAGCAGCATCTGCCCGAAGACGGCCGGGCCGCCGCGGTCGCGGGCGAGCAGGCCGAGCGCCGCGGTGAGGCCACCGCCCGCGCTGCCCCCGGCGATGACGATGCGGTCCGGGTCGATGCCGAGTTCGGCCGCGTTCTTCGCGGTCCAGACGAGGCCGGCGTAGACGTCCTCGATCGGCCCGGGGTGCCGGGTCTCGGGGGCGAGCCGGTATTCGACCGAGATGACGACGGCTTGATAACGGGATGCGGTCTCGACGATCTCGACGATGCCGCTGCGGTTGTCGCCGAGGATCATGCCGCCGCCGTGCGTGTGGTAGATCGCCGGGCGGGCCCCCTCGGCGCCGACGGGAGTGCAGATCAGCAGCGAGATGTCGGGGTCGCCGGCCGGGCCGGGAACCGTGCGCTCGCGGACGGCGTAGGTGCCGTTGTGGCTGATCTCCTCGTCGGTCGGCGGGGCCATCAGGCCGCCGGCGTTCTCGCGGGCGAGCGCGATCAGCTCCGGCGTGATCGAGGTGGGCACGGCGTCGCCGAGGGCGCTGAGGGCGGCGGCGAGTTCGGGGTCGAAGGGTACGGGCGGATGTGTCATCGAACGTCCTTCGGTGGGGGTTGTGATCGCTGTCACCAGAATCTGCCCTATCGAGCGGTGAGACGAGCGCCAACCGGCGGAATCTGCCCGCCAAGTGGCGGGGGTGCGGTTCAGACCGGCGAGCTGGAGTTCAGGCCGGGACCGCGGTCGAGGCCCGGGGCACGAGGCGGCACGGGCGGGCCCGCCGGCCGCCGACGTCGTCGCCGTTGATCGCGGCCAGCAGCAGCTCGGCGGCCGACCGGCCGATGCCCTCGAGGTCCATGTCGATGCTGGTCAGCGCCGGACGGCAGCCGTCGACCATGACGTCCCAGTTGTCGAAACCGACCAGGGCCACGTCGCGCGGGATCTCCCGGCCCGCCTCGTGCAGCGCCTCGGCCATCCCGCGGGCGATCTGGTCGCTCCCGCAGAAGACGGCGTCGACATCGGCCCCGGTGGAGAGCAGGATGCCGGCGGCCTGGCGGCCCCAGGCCTCGCTCCACCGGCCGTACAGGGTCGGGGCGACCAGGTCGGCGCACTCGGCGGCGGCCGCCGCCCGCACCCGGGCCGAGTGATGATGTCCGGGGCCGGTGACGTGGGCGATCTTCTGCCGGCCCACGGCCTGCAGGTGGCGGATCGCGCGGCGGGCACCGTCGGCCTCGTCGGGCACGACCGAGCAGTCGTGCGGGTCGGCCGAGCTGATGAACGCGTAGACCACCGGCACCGGCAGGCCGGCGCCGACCGGCTGCCGGGCCTGGGTGCGGCGACCGGTCACGATGATGCCGTCGACCTTGCGGCTCAGGAGCGTACGCAGGTAGTACTGCTCGCGGATCGGGTCGTCGCGGGCGTCGCAGAGGAACACCGAGACCTGGCCGGCGCCGAGTGCGTCCTCGGCGCCGATGAGCAGCGGGATGCTGAACCGGCCGATGCTGTCGGTGGTGATCATGCCGACGGTGTAGGTGCGGCCGGTCTGCAGGCTCCGGGCGGCCGCGTTGGCGACGAATCCGAGCTGGTCGGAGGCCTGCTGGACGCGGGCGACGGTCTCGGCGCGCAGCGAGCCGCGGCCGTTGAGCGCCTTGGACGCCGTGCCGGTGGAAACTCCCGCGAGGGCGGCCACCTCGCTGATCGTGGCCGCCCGCCCTCTGTCGCTCAGCGTTTCCTCCCGCGTTTCCCGGCCGTCTGACATGGACCGTAACTTGGCCTTGACAGGCTGACAAGACCGTCCCTAGCGTGACGGCAATCGTTTTCCTCGTTTTCCGACTCAAGGGGAACCGACATGACTGCTCCTCTTCGCCTCGCGGCCGTCCTCCTCCTTGCCGAGCCTGGTCTACATGCTCAAGGTCTTCGACATCATCTGGATCATGACGAAGGGCGGCCCGGCCGGCGCGGTCAAAGACTGAGGAAACACGATCATGACTGACTCGTACGGCCCCGTCGTGCCCACCGACCACGCGCTGTCGACGCTCCGGCCGATCGACAGCGCCCGTCTGTCCTCGGACGGCCTGCTCGGCACCTGGCAGGACCGCAATGCCGAGGCCACGCTGCCGCACGCGATCGCCGCGCTCGGCGAGCACGGCAACCTGGCCAACCTGCGCCGGGTGACCGGCGACTTCGACGGCCCCTTCGCCGGCATGTGGTTCGCCGACACGGACGTCCACAAGACCCTCGAGGCCGTGTTCTGGGAACACGCGCGCAGCGGCGACGAATCGGCCTTCGCCACCGACACCGCGGCGCTGCTCGAGAGGGCGCAGGACGCCGACGGCTACCTCGACTCGTACTACCAGGCCGGGCACCGCGACCGGCAGTGGAACGAGCTGCACTACAGCCACGAGATGTACACCGCCGGCCATCTCATCCAGGCGGCGGTCGCCGCGGCGCGCGGCGCCCCGAACGACCACGCCGCTCAGCAGGTCGTTGCGGTCGCGCGCCGTTTCGGCGACCTCTTGGTGCGCAGGTACGCGGTGAGCACCGCCGAAGCCGTCGACGGGCACCCCGAGATCGAGACCGCCCTGGTCGAGCTGTACCGGGTGACCGGGCACCGGCCCTACCTCGACCTGGCCACGAGCTTCGTCGACCGGCGCGGCCACGGGTTCCTGGGCGCGGACCGGTTCGGACCACGCTACTTCCAGGACCACGTCCCGGTCCGCGAGGCGCAGGAGGTGGCCGGGCACG